>NZ_JBVHHB010000018.1:0-90431 GCF_055561295.1 Kitasatospora sp. NPDC022785
CGCCCGGTTACATTCCGAACCCGGAAGCTAAGCCTCACAGCGCCGATGGTACTGCAGGGGGGACCCTGTGGGAGAGTAGGACGCCGCCGAACAATCATTCACAAAGAACCCCCACCCGGATCCCGGGTGGGGGTTCTTTGCGTTTCCCGGAGAATTCCGGCGGAGGGCGGCACCGCAGAGGAGAGCATGCGGATGGTGCGCCCATCGGTGTGTGGTGCGGGGGTGGTCCGAAGAGGTGTTCGGGGTGGCCCGGAGGGCCTCGTCGACCGTCAATATGCCGCTAAAACTGCCTGATCAGTGCCCCGATCGGTGGAGAATCGCCTGCTACGCCGTAGTCTCCAAGGGAGGGGAACAGGTGTCCGGGGTGGTCCCCCGGGCCGGCCGGATCAAGAATGGTGCACATGGGACGCGGCAGGCTGCGGATCTACCTCGGGGCGGCTCCCGGGGTCGGTAAGACGTACGCCATGCTCGCCGAGGCGCACCGGCGGCTGGAGCGCGGTACCGACGTGGTCGTCGGCTTCGTCGAGGACCACGGGCGCCGGCACACCGCGGGTCTGGTCACCGGCCTGGAGACCGTGCCGCGCCGGGAGATGGTCCACCGGGGCGCCTCCTTCACCGAGATGGACCTGGACGCCGTGCTGGCCCGCCGGCCGCAGGCGGTGCTGGTGGACGAGCTGGCGCACACCAACGTCCCAGGCTGTCGCAACGCCAAGCGCTGGCAGGACGTCGAGGAGCTGCTCGCGGCGGGAATCGACGTCATCTCGACGGTGAACATCCAGCACCTGGAGTCGCTGGGTGACGTGGTGGAGGGCATCACCGGGATCCGGCAGCGCGAGACCGTGCCGGACGAGGTGGTGCGGCGGGCCGACCAGATCGAGCTGGTCGACATGGACCCGCAGGCGCTGCGCCGCCGCCTCGCGCACGGCAACGTGTACGCGCCGGAGAAGATCGACGCAGCCCTCGCCAACTACTTCCGCCCGGGGAACCTCACCGCGCTGCGCGAACTGGCACTGCTCTGGACGGCCGACCGGGTCGACGAGTACCTCCAGAAGTACCGGGCCGAGCAGGGCATCAAGGGCACCTGGCAGGCCCGCGAGCGCATCGTGGTCGGCCTGACCGGCGGCCCGGAGGGCGCGACGCTGATCCGGCGCGCCGCCCGGATCGCCGCCCGCGGCTCCGGCGGCGAGCTGCTCGCCGTCCACATCTCCCGCTCGGACGGCCTGGCCGGCCCGGGATCGGGCTCCTCACAGACGCTGATCGAGCAGCGGGCGCTGGTGGAGAGCCTCGGCGGCTCCTTCCACGCCGTCCTCGGCGACGACCCGGCAGCGGGACTGCTGGACTTCGCGCGGGGCGTCAACGCCACCCAGATCGTCCTGGGCACCAGCCGCCGGCCCGCCTGGCAGTACATCTACGGCCCGGGCGTCGGCACCACCGTGACCCGGGCGTCCGGCGACATCGACGTGCACATCGTCACCCATGAGCACGCCGCCCGGGGGCTGGGCCGGATCCCGATCCGCAAGGTCACCGACCTCGGCCGCACGCGCGCCGTCGCGGGCTGGATGATCGGCCTCGGCGGGCCGCCGCTGCTGGCCCTGTTGCTCACCCACGTGGAGGGCCTCGGGCTCTCGACCGACATGCTGCTCTTCCTGTCGCTGACGGTCTGCGCGGCGCTGGTCGGCGGGCTCTTCCCGGCGATCGCCTCCGCGCTGGTCGGGTCCTCGGCACTGAACTACTACTTCGCGCCGCCGATCCACACCTTCACCATCGACGAGCCGCAGAACATCATGGCGGTGGCGATATTCACCGCCGTCGGCATCGCGGTCGCCTCCGTGGTGGACCTCGCGGCCCGGCGCACCCACCAGGCCGCGCGCAGCCAGACCGAGGCCCAGACGCTCAGTGCCCTGGCCGGCACCGTGCTACGCGGTGCGCCGGGCGGGGACGGCGTGCTGACCGCGCTGCTGGAGCAGGTCCGGGAGACCTTCCAGCAGGACTCCGCCGTGCTGCTGGAGCGGCCCGACCCGCTCGGCCCGTGGCACCCGGTCGCGGTGGCCGGGCCGCACCCGCCGGAACGGCCGGAGACCGCCGATGTGGACGTCCCGGTCGGGGACACCCTGGCGCTGGCGCTGCGCGGCCGGGTGCTGCCCGCCGAGGACCGCCGCCTGCTCGGCGCCTTCGCCGCGCAGGCCGCCGTCCTGCTGGAGCGCCGCCGGCTGGCCGGGGAGGCCGCCGCGGCCCGCCGCGAGGCTGAGGGCAACCGGATCCGCACCGCCCTGCTCGCCGCCGTCTCGCACGACCTGCGCACCCCGCTGGCCGGCATCAAGGCCTCCGTCACCTCGCTGCGCTCCGCGGACGTCGAGTGGGACGAGGCGGACGAGGCCGAGCTGCTGGCCGGCATCGAGGCCGGTGCGGACCGGCTCGACCACCTGATCAACAACCTGCTCGACATGAGCCGGCTGCAGACCGGTACCGTCACGCCGCTGATCCAGGAGACCGACCTGGACGAGGTGGTGCCGTTCGCGCTCGGCGGTGTCCCGCTGGAGGCCGTCCGGCTGGACGTCCCGGAGACCCTGCCGATGATCCGGGCCGACGGCGGGCTGCTGGAGCGCTCGCTGGCCAACCTGGTCGAGAACGCCGTCAAGTACAGCCCGGCCGGGGTGAAGGTGCTGGTCAAGGCGGACGCGCTTCTCCCGGCGGGCGGGCCCGGCCGGGTCGAGCTGCGGATCGTCGACCGTGGGCCGGGCGTGCCCGAGGACGCCAAGGAGCGGATCTTCGCGCCGTTCCAGCGGTACGGGGACGCGCCGCGCGGTTCCGGGGTGGGCCTCGGGCTCGCCGTGGCCCGTGGGTTCGTCGAGGCGATGGACGGCACCGTCACCGCCGAGGACACCCCCGGCGGCGGCCTCACCATGGTCGTCACCCTGCCCGCCGCCGACCGCCCGGCCGAGCCGGTCCCACCGCCGGGACCCACGGACCGCCCCACCCACGTATGACCACCTCTCTTCCGACAGCTGTGAAAGGCGGAGCCCGCATGACCCGGGTCCTCGTCGTGGACGACGAACCACAGATCGTCCGCGCGCTGGTGATCAACCTCAAGGCCCGCAAGTACGAGGTCGACGCGGCCCACGACGGCGCGAGTGCGCTGGAGCTGGCCGCCGCCCGCCACCCCGACGTGGTCGTCCTCGACCTGGGCCTGCCCGACATGGACGGCGTCGAGGTGATCAAGGGCCTGCGCGGCTGGACCAGGGTGCCGATCATCGTGCTCTCCGCCCGGCACGCCTCCGACGAGAAGGTCGAGGCGCTCGACGCCGGCGCGGACGACTACGTCACCAAGCCGTTCGGCATGGACGAGCTGCTCGCCCGGATGCGCGCCGCCGTCCGCCGCGCCGAGCCGGTTGCGGGCGAGGACGACTCCCTGGTGGTCACGGAGAGCTTCACCGTCGACCTCGCCGCGAAGAAGGTCAACCGGGACGGCACGGACGTCCGCCTCACTCCGACCGAGTGGCACCTGCTGGAGGTGCTGGTCCGCAACGCCGGGCGGCTGGTCAGCCAGACCCAGCTGCTCCAGGAGGTCTGGGGCCCCGCCTACCGCACCGAGACCAACTATCTGCGGGTCTACCTGGCCCAGCTGCGCCGCAAGCTGGAGCGCGACCCCTCGCACCCGCGGCACTTCATCACCGAGCCGGGCATGGGCTACCGCTTCGAGAGCTGAGCCGAGCTGAGCCGGGCTGAGCCGAGCTGAGTCGGGCCGCGTCGGGCCGGGTCGAGCGGGACCGGGCCGGGCGGCGGGCCGGTCCGGTACCCCGTTGACCTCGTGACCTGCCGCAGCCGGCCCCGATACCGGTAGCCTTTCCGACATGAGTGGTGACATCAGCAGCGACCAGCCGCAGGGCCGCTTCCGCCGTATGCTCAGCCGGCTGACCTCCTCCCAGGAGGAGCTGCAGGCGGAGGAGCTGCGCCAGGAGAGCGCGGCGGAGTCGGGCTGCACTCCGATCGCCAGTTGCGGGGACCGTGAGCTGGTCACCGTCGCGGGCACCCTGCGCACAGTGACCCTGCGCCCCCGGGCCGGCGTGCCCGCGCTGGAGGCCGAGCTCTTCGACGGCACCGAGGCGCTGGACGTGGTCTGGCTCGGCCGTCGCTCCATCGTGGGCATAGAGCCCGGCCGCCGGCTCGTCGCCAGCGGTCGGATCGGCCACGCACGCGGGCGCCGCGTGCTGTTCAACCCCCGCTACGAGCTGCGTCCGGTTGGACACGGGAGCGAATGAGCGTGAGCAATCAGCCCGGCGGCGAGTCCGCCGCCCAGCTCGACCTGGCCAAGCCCGACCCGGCCGGGAGCGACCGGGACAGCGCCGAGGCCGAGGCGGCCCGGCAGGCGGCCGCCTCCAAGGAGGCCGCCGACACCGTGATGCAGGCCTTCGGCGGCGTGCGCGGCATGGTCGACATGACCCTGCCCGGCCTGGTCTTCATCGTCACCTACAACATCACCCACCAGGTCCCGGCGGCCGCCTGGGCAGCGCTCGGCCTGAGCGCCCTGTTCGTGGTGGCGCGCCTGGCCAAGCGGGAGACCGTCCAGCACGCCTTCAGCGGTGTGTTCGGGGTCGCCATCGGTGCCTGGATCTCGATGAAGACCGGCAAGGCGGAGAACTTCTACCTGCCCGGCCTGCTCTGGAACGTCGGCTACTGCATCGGCCTGGCCGTCTCGGCGCTGGTCCGCTGGCCGTTGATCGGTGTGATGCTCGGCCCGGTGACCGGCGAGATGTTCACCTGGCGCAAGGAGAACCCGGGCAGGCTGGCGGCCTACACCAAGGCCACCTGGGCCTGGGTGATGATCATGGGCATCAAGCCGCTGATCCTCTTCCCGCTGTACTTCACGCACAACGTCAACCTGCTCGGCTGGCTCAAGGTCGCCCTCGGCATCCCGCCGATGCTGCTGGCGATGTACGTCACCTGGCAGATCCTGCTGAAGGCGCCGCCGCCGATCAAGGCGCAGCTGGACGAGGAGCCCGGCGACTAGGACCCCCGTCTGGCGGGCCGCCAGGACGGCGCCCGGGACGCGAGAGGGCCCGCACTCGAAACCGAGTGCGGGCCCTCTCGCGTTCGTTCCCGCTACTGGGCGCCGGAGGACGCCGAGAGCAGGTTCTCCAGCTCCTCCTCGCGCTCCTGCGCGGCCACGAAGAGCAGCTCGTCGCCGCCCTCCAGGGTGTCGTCCTTGCCCGGGGTGAGCACCCGGCCCTCGCGGATGATGGTCACCAGCGAGGTGTCCGGCGGCCACGGCACGTCGCCGACCCGGGTACCGACCAGTTCGGTGTCGGAGGCCAGGGTCAGCTCGACCAGGTTGGCGTTGCCCTGGCTGAAGCGCATCAGCCGGACCAGGTCGCCGACACTGACGGCCTCCTCGACCAGGGCGGACATCAGGCGCGGGGTGGAGACGGCGACGTCCACGCCCCAGGACTCGTTGAAGAGCCACTCGTTCTTCGGGTTGTTCACCCGGGCGACCACCCGCGGCACCCCGTACTCGGTCTTCGCGAGCAGCGAGACGACCAGGTTGACCTTGTCGTCACCGGTCGCGGCGATCACCACGTGGCAGCGCTGCAGCGCCGCCTCGTCCAGCGAGGTGATCTCACAGGCGTCGGCCAGCAGCCACTCCGCCATGGGGACCCGCTCCACCGAGATGGAGTTGGGGTTCTTGTCGATCAGCAGGACCTCGTGGCCGTTCTCCAACAGCTCGCCCGCGATCGAGCGGCCGACGGCACCGGCTCCGGCAATGGCGACCCGCATCAGTGACCCTCCTCGTCAGGCCCCTGCGCGAACGCGGCCTCGACCGCCGCGAGGTCGGCCCGGCGCAGCATCACGTGCACCAGGTCGCCCTCCTGCAGCACCATCTGGGGCGTGGGCAGCACGCCCTCGCCGAGCCGGGTGACGAACGCCACCCGGGTGTCGGAGGCCTCCTCCAGCGCGCTGACCCGGTGACCGATCCAGCGCGGGGAGTACGCGACCTCGGCGAGCTGGACGGTGCCGCTCGGGTCCTGCCAGAGCGGCTCGGCGCCGCTCGGCAGCAGCCGGCGCAGCATCTGGTCGGCCGTCCAGCGGACGGTGGCCACGGTCGGGATGCCCAGGCGCTGGTAGACCTCGGCGCGGCGGGGGTCGTAGATCCGGGCCGCGACGTTCTCCACGCCGAAGTTCTCCCGGGCCACCCGGGCCGCGATGATGTTGGAGTTGTCACCGCTGGAGACGGCGGCGAACGCGCCGGCCTCCTCGATGCCCGCCTCCTTCAGGGTGTCCTGGTCGAAGCCGACACCGGTGACCCGGCGCCCGTTGAATCCGGCGCCCAGGCGGCGGAAGGCCGTCGGGTCCTGGTCGACGACGGCGACCGAGTGGCCCTGTTTCTCCAGTGCTCTTGCGAGGGCGGAGCCCACGCGGCCGCAGCCCATGATGACGATGTGCACCGGCGCTACCTCACCCGTCCCGTTGGGTTCTTGACCTGCGCAAACACCGTTCGTCATCCTTCCCCGCCCCGCCGTCCGGGGCGAGCGTTCTCGTGGTCGCGCGGCTCGACAACCTGAGTGTTGCCCGCCTGCTCGTATCCGACACGCTAGCCGGTCCACCGAACACAGTCGCGACGAAGGGGGGGACGTAAGTCGGACCGCACGGCGAACAGCCCCTACGATTCCTTACCGTGCCTATGCCGACTGACCTTCCGAAACGCATCCTGATCGGGCGTGCGCTACGCAGCGACAAGCTCGGGGAAACGCTGCTCCCCAAGCGCATCGCGCTGCCCGTCTTCGCCTCGGACGCGCTCTCCTCGGTCGCGTACGCGCCCGAGGAGATCCTGCTGACGCTCTCCCTGGCGGGCGCCTCGGCCATTCACTTCTCATGGCAGATCGGCGTCGTCGTCGCCATCGTGATGCTCGCCGTGGTGGCCTCGTACCGGCAGAACGTGCACGCGTACCCGAGCGGCGGTGGCGACTACGAGGTCGCCACCGTCAACCACGGCGCCAACTCCGGCCTGGTGGTCGCCAGCGCGCTGATGGTCGACTACATCCTCACCGTGGCCGTGTCCACCACCTCCGGGGTGGCCAACGTGGTCTCCGCGGTGCCCGCGCTGCGAGGCCACGAGCTGACCCTCTCGGTGGTCGTGGTCATCGTGCTGATGGGCATGAACCTGCGCGGGGTCCGTGAGTCCGGCAGCGCCTTCGCCGTCCCGACGTACGCCTTCATGATCGGCGTGCTCGGCATGGTGGTGTACGGCGTGGTCCGCCACTTCGGCCTCGGCCAGGACATGCCCGCCGAGAGCGCCGGCTTCCACCTCCAGGCCACCCCCGGCAACGAGTCGCTGGCCGGCTTCGCGATGGTGTTCCTGCTGCTCAAGGCGTTCTCCTCGGGCTGTGCCGCGCTGACCGGCGTGGAGGCGATCTCCAACGGCGTGCCGGCCTTCCGCAAGCCGAAGAGCAAGAACGCGGCGACCACGCTGCTGATGATGGCGTCCATCGCCGTGGTGATGTTCATGGGCATCATCTGGCTGGCCCGTCTCACCGGCGTCCAGATGGCCGAGAACCCCGTCGAGCAGCTCGGCGGCGCCCCCGGCGACTACCACCAGAAGACCGCGCTCGCCCAGATCAGCGAGGCCGTCTTCTCCAACTTCACGCCCGGCTTCTACTTCGTCGCCGCAGTGACCGGCCTGATCCTGGTGCTGGCCGCCAACACCGCCTTCAACGGCTTCCCGGTGCTCGGCTCGATCCTCGCCCAGGACCGCTACCTGCCGCGTCAGCTGCACACCCGCGGTGACCGGCTGGCCTTCTCCAACGGCATCATCCTGCTGGCGCTGGCCGCGATCCTGTTCATCATCGCCTTCGACGCCGACCCCACCCGGCTGATCCAGCTCTACATCGTCGGCGTCTTCGTCTCCTTCAACATGAGCCAGTCCGGCATGATCCGGCACTGGACCAGGCTGCTGCGCACCGAGACCGACCCGGCCAAGCGCCGCCACATGCAGCGCAGCCGGGCGATCAACACCTTCGGCCTGGTGATGACCATGGCCGTGCTGATCGTCGTCCTCGCCACCAAGATCAGCCACGCCTGGATCGCGATCGCCGCGATGGTCGTGCTGTTCGTGATGATGAAGGCGATCCGCCGCCACTACGACCGGGTCTCCGACGAGCTGGTGGCCGCCGAGGAGCCGGACGACGTGGTGCTGCCCACCCGGGTGCACGCCATCGTGCTGGTCTCCAAGCTGCACAAGCCCGCCCTGCGCGCCCTCGCGTACGCGCGGCTCGCCCGCGCCCACACGCTGGAGGCCGTCACCGTCAACGTCGACCCGGCGGACACCGCGGCGCTGCGCCAGGAGTGGGACGAGCGCGGCATCGAGGTGCCGCTCAAGGTGCTGGACTCGCCGTTCCGCGAGATCACCGGGCCGGTCCTGGACTACGTCAAGAACCTGCGCCGCAGCAGCCCGCGCGACGTCGTCTCGGTGTACATCCCGGAGTACGTGGTCGGCCACTGGTACGAGCACCTGCTGCACAACCAGAGCGCACTGCGCCTCAAGGGGCGGCTGCTGTTCAAGCCCGGGGTCATGGTGACCTCGGTACCCTGGCAGCTGGAGTCCTCCGAGCGGCGCAGGCCGCAGAAGGCCTGGTCGGCGCCGGGTGCCGTCCGGCGTGGTGAGCCCCGGGCGCCGAAGGCCGTAAAGTCGAAGGTCTCCGGTACACCGGACGGTACGACCGCCGCCTCCGCTGACAGCAGCAAGGACTCCTCCCAGTGACCCGCAACACCCCGTCCCGCTCCCACGGCTCGTCCGGTTCGTCCGGCGGCTCCGGCAAGGGCTCAGCCAAGGGCGCCCGCAAGGGCAGCGCCGGCAAGCCCGGGCAGGTCGCCCGGCCGCGCTGGGGCAAGCCCGTCCGTCCGGCCGCCACCGACCGCGACGGCTTCACCGCGCAGACGGCGCCGCTCGCGCCGGCGGAGCGCGCCCCGGAGCCGGAGCGTGACGAGCGCCCCGCGCGGGCGGAGCGCCCCGCTCGCGCCGAGCGGCCGGCCGCCGGCGCGCCGCGCCAGGAGAAGGCCAAGGAGAAGCCCAAGGGCGGGGAGCGTCCGCGCAAGCAGGCCGTCCGCCCGCCGAAGACGCTGCGCACCACCCGCGCCCCGCGCGCCGAGGCGGCCCCCCGGGGCCCCGGCGGCGACCCGCTGGTCGGCGAGCGCTACGAGGTCGAGGTCGGCCCCGTCGCGCACGGCGGCGGGCACTGCGTGGCCCGGCACGAGGGCCGGGTGCTGTTCGTCCGGCACGCGCTGCCCGGCGAGAAGGTCGTCGTGCAGGTCACCGACGGCACCACCAAGTCGCGCTTCCTGCGCGCCGACGCGGTGGAGATCCTGGAGCCCGCCAAGGACCGGATCGCCCCGCCCTGCCCGTTCGCCGGGCCGGGCAAGTGCGGCGGCTGCGACTGGCAGCACGTCACCCCCGGCGGGCAGCGCAAGCTCAAGGTGCAGGTGCTCACCGAGCAGCTGGCCAAGCTGGCGGGCCTCACACCGGCCGAGGCCGGCTGGGACGGCAGCGTCGAGCCGGTCGGCGGCAAGCTCCCGGCCGGGCAGGTGCCGGCGTGGCGCACCCGCGTGCAGTACGCGGTCGACCAGGAGACCGGCAAGGTCGGCCTGCGCAAGCACCGCTCGCACGAGATCCAGCCGATCGACCGCTGCCTGATCGCCGCCGAGGGCGTCGCCGAGCTGGGCATCGAGGCCCGCGACTGGCCGGGCGTCGCCACCGTCGAGGTGATCGCCGCCGCCGGTTCCTCCGACCGCCAGGTGGTGCTCACCCCGTCGCCGGGCGCGCAGCTGCCGCTGGTCGAGCTCGACAAGCCGGTGTCGATCGCCCGGATCGACGAGCACGACAACATCCACAAGGTCCACGGCCGCTCCTTCGTGCGTGAGCGCGCGGCCGGCCGGACGTGGCGGGTCAGCAACGGCGGCTTCTGGCAGATCCACCCGGAGGCCCCGGACACCCTGGTCGATGCCGTGCTGGACGGTCTGGACCCGCAGTGGGGCGAGAACGCGCTCGACCTGTACTGCGGCGTCGGCCTCTTCGCCGGCGCACTGGCCGACCGGGTCGGCGAGGACGGCGCGGTGCTCGGCATCGAGTCCTCCAAGCAGGCCGTGGTCGACGCCCGTCACAACCTGGCCGTGCTGGACAACGTGCGGATCGAGTGCGACCGGGTCGAGACGCTGCTGCCGCGCACCGGCATCACCTCCACCGACCTGATCGTCCTCGACCCGCCGCGGGCCGGTGCCGGCCGTGAGACCGTCGCCCACCTGGCCGGCCTCTCCGCCCGCCGGATCGCCTACGTGGCCTGCGACCCGGCGGCCCTGGCCCGTGACCTCGCGTTCTTCCGCGAGGGCGGGTACCGGCCGGTCTCGCTGCGGGCCTTCGACCTGTTCCCGATGACCCACCACTTCGAGTGCGTGGCGATCCTGGAGCCGGTCGGCGAGTAGCCGGACGGGCACGACCACAGCTGAACGGCAGGGAGGCGGCACCGGGGTTCCGGGGGCCGCCTCCCTGCCGTCGGTCTGTCTGAGGGCTCGTGTTGCGGGCTCGTGCGGGCTGTCGCGGGGCCGTGCGGGTGCTGCCGGGCGCTCCGGGGGCCGTTCAGCGCAGGTTCTGTTCCTCTTCGTCCGCGCTGTGGGGCAGGGCGATGCCGTGCTGGGCGGCGAGCCGGAGCAGCCCGGCGATGCGGCCCTCGTACGCCTGGACGCCGTCGGCGTCCCCGTCGGCCCGCGCGGCGGCGAGGTCCTTGCGGGCCAGGGCGAGCTGCTCGCGCAGCTCCTGGTCGAACATGGCTGTCATTGCCGGCCTCCACACCGGTCGGTGCCGCTCCAGGGAATGCTCGGAGTAGTTCAGAGTCTCGGAAGGTGAAGAACTCTTCAAGTCTCGCTCCTCCGGCTGGATCCGCAGGGCTCCCCGCGCCGGTTCACGAGGGTTGTTCCGGCAGGCGGCGCCGGGCCGAGGGGGCGGCGGGGGCGGCGGGCGGCGGGGGCGCCGCGCCCGGGAAGGACCCACGGCGCTTCACTTCGCCGCGCCCGCTCACCGCGCTTCACCGCGCGGGGATGGCGGCCCGGGTCGGCCTCCGGGGGTTCACGCCCGCGTGGCGGGGGCATGGCCCAGAGGCGGGAAGGGCGCGCGGGGGCCGTACGTGCGCCCTTGTTGTGCTAGCGCTTTGGCGCTAGCTTGAGGTTCATGGGCAAGAAGCAGCTGAACGTCCGGGTGGACGCCACCACCGCGGAGATGGCCCGGGAACGGGCGGAGCAGCAGGGGATCAGCATGAACCAGTACATCGAGCGCCTGGTCCAGCAGGACATGGGCGAGGCCGGGCGCGCGTTCGTCGACGCCGCCGCGCAGTTCATGAAGGAGTACGAGACGGCGTTCCTGGCCGAGTTCGGTGGCACGGCCGACCTCCAGGACGTGCGCCGTTGAACCTGGAGGTCGACCTCTCGTGGCTGCTCATGACCGCCGAGCAGTACACGCCCGGTGACCCGCAGGTCACCGACTACGGATCGCTGCTCGCGGCGGTCTCCCGCCACCAGGCCGAGATCTTCGACATCGCCGTCTACCCCGAACCGCAGGACCGTGCCGCCGCCCTGATGCACCAGCTGATCCGGGTGCCGGCCCTGGAGAAGACCAACGAGCTGTTCGCCACCGCCGTCGCCTACGCCTACCTGGTGGCCAGCGGCTGCACGGTCGCGACCACCGCTCGTGAGGTGCGCAGCCTCGCCCGGGCCATCCGCGAGGGGCGGCTCGGCGTGTCCGGGGTCGCCGAGCGGCTGGCGGCGTGGGTGGTGGACGAGGCCGAGGGCGAGGGCGTCAGCGGTGAGGAGGACGAGGACTCGGACTGAGGCCGCCACACCGGCCGGTCGGAGCGGACCGGGCGTGCCGGGGGGACCGGGCGCGCCGTCGGGCCGGTCGGACCGGTTATGCAGCGGGGGCCCCGTCCGCCGCGGGCTCGGCGATCAGGGCCGTCGCGAACGGGCGGAAGCCGGCCCGGCGGTAGATCCGGGCGACGTCCTCGTCGGCGGCGGACAGGAACACCGTCCGCACGCCGTTGGCCCGCGCGTGCGCGACCAGCTCCGCGGTGACCGCGAGGCCGAGCCCCTGTCGGCGTGCCGACGGCAGGGTGCCGACACCGGCCACCTCGCAGACCCTGCCGACCGGGTTGTACTGGCCCGCGCAGAGCGCCGAACCGTCGCGGAGGGCCGCGGCGAACACCGTCTGCCCGGCGGTGATCCGCCCGGAGATCCGCGCCAGCGAGCCGTCCGCCGCCACCTTCTCGGCGGCCACGGCCAGTTCCGCCACCCCGGCGGTGCCCGTGGCGGTGCCCGGCTCGCCGAACGCCAGGTGCGGGACGGCCACCGCACTCGCCAGCTCCGGGGCGTCGGCGGCCAGGACCCGGACCTCCACGCCCTCGGGCAGCGCCGACGCCGCCCCGGCCGGCTCGTCCTCCGGGCCGAGCACCAGCAGCGGGTGCTCGTGCACCGCCAGCCCGGCCTCCTCCACCGCCGCGCGCAGCTGCGGGTTCTGCTCGGCCACCCACTCGAAGGCCTCCGGCGCACCCAGCTCGCGCTGGCGCGCCAGCACCCGGCGGACGTCCTCGGCGGTGGCCGCCGGGCCGGAGTACCCGAGTGCCGGCCGGGCGTAGTACGGCCAGCCCTCGCCCTCTCGGACGAACAGGCTCAGCGGGCCGAAGTCCTCGACGCGGGCGGCGGAGCGCGGCACGGCGTCGTAGTACCGCTCGATCCCGGCGAGGAGGTCGAGGAAGGCGCGGCGGGCGGGATCAAGATCGTCAGAGGTCACGCCGTGCATCCTCGCAGGCCCGTCGCGGGCCTGCCACTGATTTGGGTCACCGGGCCGGCCGCCGCCGGGCTACCGCCCGGCCGCCACCGGGCGGGGCCGGGAGCCCGGGCATTTCGGCCCGATTGTTGCCCAATGCTTACAGGCCGGGCGATCTTGCGTGCAGGCGCCATGGCATTCTGGGGCCTTTACAGCTCTGCCGGACGGGAACGGCGGACGTCCGCGTGGGCGAGGCGAGGGGGATGACAGGCTCATGAGGCTCTGCTTTCTGGTCGAGGAGCACTACCGGCACGACGGCATGCCGCTCGACGTGGTGCGCCGGCTCACCGCGTGGGGACACCGGGTGGACGTGCTGCGCCCCGGCAACTCGCTGATGGCGATCTCCGAGGCCGTCCGGGCCGGCAGCCACGACGCCTGGGTGCTCAAGACCGTCTCCGGCGGCCCCGGCCTCACCCTCCTGGAGGCGGCCGCCGCCGTCGGCCTCACCACCGTCAACGACGTCCGGTCCATCCGCGGGGTCCGGGACAAGGCGCTCGCCGCGGTCATCGCGCGCACCCGCGGGCTGCCCGTCCCGGTCACCTACGCGGCGGCCCGGTGGGAGCGGCTGGCCGAGATCCCCGCCTCCGAGTACCCGCTCGTCGTCAAGCCCGCCGACGGCAGCTCCGGCCGCGCCGTGCGGCTCGTCCCCACCCCCGACCACCTGGTCGAACTCGGCCCCCTGCTCGCCGGCGAGGGCCTGCTGATCGCCCAGCCCTACGTGCCCAACTCCGGTACCGACCTCAAGGTGTACTGCGTCGACGGCGAGCTGTACGCGACCGAGCGCTGCTCGCCGCTGCACCCCGGGCAGGGCGTGCGCGAGCGGCAGGTGCCGCTCCCCGCCGAGGTGGCGCGGATCGCCGGGCAGGTGGGAGAGGTGTTCGGGCTCGACCTGTACGGCGTGGACGTGCTGCTCGGCCCGGACGGGCCGGTGGTCGTGGACATCAACGACTTCCCCAGCTTCCGCCAGGTGCCGGACGCGGTGGCCCGGGTCTCCCGCGCCGTGCTGCGGTTGGCCCGCACCGGGACGGCGGTCTCCGTGCCGGCGCCCGCGCTGGTGCGGGAGCCGTCGTCGGCGTCGTCGGTGGTGTCGGCCGTGTCGGTGCCGTCGGCGCCGGAGCCGCTGCGGCTTCCTGCGCAGGGGGCCGGAGTCGGCGTCGGTGGTTCCGTCGGCGCCGTGGGCGTCGGCGGTGCGGGCCTGGTCGACGGCGGCTTCGGGGGCGCCGGCTTCGTCAGCGGCGGCATGGGCGGCGCGATATGAGGATCTGCCTGCTCACCCCCGACCCCGGCCACCCGCTGCTCGCCGCCACCGCCGCCCTGCTCGCCGCCGACCACCAGGTCGAGACCGTCGACCCCACCGGTGGTGACACCCCGCCCGCCGAACGGCTCGGGCCCGGTCCGCTCGCCGACGTCTACCTGCTCAAGGCCCGCACCCCGCAGGCCCTCGCGCTCGCCCGCCACCTGGAGGAGCACGGCGCCCCCGTCGTCAACTCGGCCGCCGCGACCGCGTTCTGCCAGGACCGCACCGCCATGGCCGAACTCGCCCACCGCGCCGGACTGCCGTTCGCCGCCACCCGCACCGCCGCGAGCCTCGCCGAACTGGCCGACGCCGAATACCCGATGGTGGTCAAGAGCCGCCACAGCCGCCGCCACGACCTCGTCGCCCGCGTCGACGGCCCCGACCGGCTGACCGCCCTCGCCGAGCGGTGGCCCGGCGAACCCGTGATCGCCCAGCCCTACCTCGCCAACACCGGCTGGGACCAGAAACTCTGGGTCGTCGACGGTCAGGTCTTCTGCGAGCGCCGCCGCTCCGAACTCGCGGTCGACGACCGGCCCGCCGGAGGCCGGTTCGGCCCCGCCGAACTCCCCGCCGACCGCGCCGAGCTGGCCCTGCGGGTCGGCCGGGTCTTCGGCCTCGACGTCTACGGCGTCGACCTGCTCGACGGGCCCGCCGAGCCCGTCATCGTCGACGTCAACGCCTTCCCCGGCATCCGCGGCCAGGTCGGCGCCCCCGAGGCGCTCGCCGAGCTCGCCCTGCGCGCCGCCCGCCGGGGTGGCGGCACCCCGCGCCTCCCGGGCCTTCCGCACGTCCCCGGCCAGCGGGACGGGCGGCCGCGCACCGCCGGTCGTTAGGCTTGCCCTTCCGGCCGGACCGCACGACCGGATGGCGAGAGAAGACGGACGTTGCTGCAGGACATCGAGCCCTACCTGGCCTGCCCGCACTGCGCGCAGGCCCTCACCCCCGACGGGCGCACCCTGCGCTGCCCCGGCGGGCACAGCTTCGACATCGCCAAGCAGGGCTACGTCAGCCTGCTCGCCGGTGACGCCCACACCGGCACCGGCGACACCGCCGACATGGTCGCCGCCCGCAGTGACTTCCTCGCCGCCGGCCACTACCGCCCGATCGCCGACGCCCTCGCCGGCGCCGCCGCGGCCGTGGCGCCCGAGGGGCTCGTCGCCGACCTCGGCGCCGGCACCGGCCACTACCTCGCCCACGTCCTCGACGCTCTGCCCGGCCGGCCCGGCGCCGCCCTCGACATCTCCAAGTACGCGCTGCGCCGCGCCGCCAAGGCCCACCCCCGGATCGGCGCCGTCGTCTGCGACGCCTGGCGCCCGCTGCCGCTGCTGGACGCCACCGCCGGCCTCGTCCTCAACGTCTTCGCCCCGCGCAACGGCCCCGAGATCCGCCGCGTCCTGCGCCCCGGCGCCACCCTGCTCCTGGTCTCGCCCACCGCCCACCACCTGCGCGAACTCGTCACCGAGCTCGGGCTGCTCTCGGTCGACGAGGAGAAGCAGCGCCGGATCGACGAGAAGCTCGGCCCCCACCTCACCCCGGCCGGGCAGCAGCAGGTCGAGTTCACCATGCGGCTCTCCGCCGCCGACGTCCGCACCGTCGTCGGCATGGGCCCGAGCGCCTGGCACACCGACCCGGACCGGCTGGCCGCCCGGCTCGCCGGGCTGCCCGACCCGGTCGAGGTCACCGCCTCCGTGACGATCGCCGCCTACCGGCGCTGAGCGGGCCGTTCCCGGTCGGCGCCCCGGCGGGGACCGCCCACCTCGTTGGGATGAATCTGCCGGGCAGGCACGTTTCTGCCGCCCCGACGGCGGCTAACGTCCCACGGGTGAACCGCGACGCCACCCGGCCCGCCGTGCCGGCCCACCCCCACCAGCACACCTCGGACCCGGGGCGGCCGCCCGCCCAGCGCCCCACCCTCGAGGAACTCCGGCTCACCTCGTTCAAGTCCTACCGGCGCGCCACCCTGCCGCTCGCCCCCCTCACCGTGCTGCACGGACCGGCCGGCGTCGGCAAGTCCAACGCCCTCGACGCCCTCGCCGTCCTCTCCCGCCTCGCCCTCGGCGAGGAGATCACCGACTCCCTCGACGGCCTCCCCGGGCGGCGCGGCCCGCTCGGCACCCCCGTGCGCGGCGGCCTGGCCGGCTGCGTGCCGCACGGCCGCAACGCCCTCATCCTCGGCTGCACCGTCCGCTCCGCCGACGGCCCGATCGGCCTCGACGTCGTCATCCGCACCGACGGCCCCGTCCGGATCGCCCGCGAACAGCTCACCCTCGACGGCCGGACCCTGGTCGAGACCGGCGAACAGGACCTTCGGCACCACCGGACCAACGTCAGCTGGCACAACGACACCCGGCAGGGCGACATCCGCGCGCCCTTCCCCAACACCACCCTGGTCACCGCACAGATCCCGCTGCGCGTCGCCGGCTCCTCACCCGGCGAACGCAAGGTGCTCGCCGCCACCGAGCACCTGCTCACCGCCCTGCGCGAGGTCTTCCCCGTCCACCCCGTGCCCGCCCTGATGCGCGACTGGGCCCGCCCCGACCCGCAGGCCCGGCTGCTCAGCACCGCCGCCAACATCTCCTCCGTCATCGCCCGGCTCAGCGGCGAATGCGCCCGCCGGTACGGCCGGCTGCTCCGCGTCGTCCAGTCCGCCGCTCCGTACCCCCTGCTCGGACTCGACCTCGCCCGCCGCGGCACCGGGGCCGGCGAACGCGTCCTCGCCGTCTTCGACGAAGGCGTCCGCGGCCGCACCGGTGCCGACCAGGCCTCCGACGGCATGCTGCGCCACCTCGCCTTCGCCGCGGTGCTGCTCACCGGGGCCGGGGTCCTGGACCTGGACGTGGCCGCCGAGGTGCCCTGGGCGCACCGGCAGCTCACCGTGCTCGCCGAGGACCTCGGGGCCGGGCTCGGCACCGAACAGGCCGCCTCGCTGCTGCGGCTCGCCCGCGAGATGTGCGGGCGCCACCAGTTGCGGGTGCTCGGCGCGCTGCAGGAGCCGGCCGCGGCCCGGGAGGCGCTCGGCGGAGCCGGCGAGCTGCCGCCCGGGGTCGCGCTGGTGGAGTGCCGGCGGGACCCGGGCTCCGGGCACACCGTGCTGCGCACCGAGACGGCGCGGGTGCCGGCCCAGGGCGGCGCGCGGGACGTTGCCGGGGCGGGGGCCGCCGGGGCGATGGCGCCCGGGGCAGCTGGGGCGGGGATGCCCGGGGTGGGCGTTCCCGGGGCGGGGGCCGTGGCCGGGGATGCGGTAGACCTGGAGGGTGACTGAACGAGTGACGGGCCCCGCGGACCCGACCCTGGAGAGCCTGCGGCAGCGGCTGACGGACTTCGCCGCTGCGCGCAGCTGGGAGCCCTTCCACACGCCGAAGAACCTGGCGGCGGCGCTGACCGTGGAGGCCGGCGAGCTGTTGGAGATCTTCCAGTGGCTCACGCCCGAGCAGGCCGCGGCGGTGATGTCCGACCCGGACAGCGCGCACCGGGTGCGGGACGAGGTGGCCGACGTCCTCGCCTACCTGCTGCAGTTCTGCACGGCGGTCGGCGTGGACCCGCTGCCCGCGCTGGCCGCCAAGATCGAGCGCAACGAGCTGCGCTTCCCGGCCCCCGGGGCAGGACGGGGGGAGGGGCCCGCGGCCGGGCGAGGCGAGGGGCCTGCGGCCGGGCAGGAGGCCGGACGTGGTCAGGGGGCGGGGGCCGGTCCGGGGTGCGGGGAGGCGTCCGACGTCAAGCGGGACGTGGGCGAATAACCCTTATGAGGGAAGGAAGTTATCCACACCCCCGGGTTTTCCACAGGTTTCGAGGGGGTGGCTGCGCCGATCCGTCCTTCGGCGCACGCTTTCGCCGTGACCAGGTGTCCCCGCGGTCGAGCGACCGCCCGGACACCGCGAGAACGCGCGGAAGCGGAAGGGGTGGCGGCCGATGGAGGCGCTGCGATTGATCAAGACGGCCCGGCACGCCCTGGCGGAGGCCAGGAACGTACCGGATGTGCTGGCCGAGGCACGGCAGGCAGCATTGCTCACCGAGGCCGTGGGCGCCCGGCTGGCGGAGCTGGACGACGGCGACCTGGCCGGCCTCGGCCAGCAGCTGGCCGAGGCCGGCGGCCACGCGGCCGGTTGCCTCGACCACTCCTCGGGGGACTCGTCCGCCCTGCTGGGCCTGGGCGTCGGCGGGCGGGCCGGGCGGCTCACCGAACTCGGCCCGCTCGCCCCGATGCTGGCCGAACTCGGGGCACTGCTGCGGGACGCCGGCGAGACGCTGGTGGTGCTGGCCTGCGGCGCCGACACCGAGAGCCTGTACTGGACGTGCATCGACGGGGTCGACGCGGGCGCCGACTGCAAGGACCTCGTCACCCGGCTGGGGCAGGCGGTCCGTCGGGCGGCCGGGGAGAGCCGGCCGGAGCCGGCCGAGCCCGCAGCGGCCGGCTCGCCTCCGGCGAAGCCTCAGGCCTCGGAGGAGGAGAGCCCGTTACTCGTGCTCAGGCTCGGCCCGCCGTCCGACCGGTCGGACGCCCGGGCGCCGGACGACTGCAGCTCCGCGAGGTCCGCGGTCACCGAGGCGAGCAGTTCCTGCATCTGCTCCAGCAGGCTCTTCGGAGTGGCCGGCACCGCCGACGCGTCGGCAGCGGGATGCTGCTGCACGGCGGATGCCTCGGACCGGGGATCGGACATGAGCGGACCTCTTCGGATCGGTAGTGCGGTGTGAAGCGGCTGGCGGCGGCTCGGCGCGCGGCGCCGCGCCACCGGGGCAGGGGCCCCGCCGCTGCAACCAACGAACCGCCCGATACCGGGTCACCGACCACCACCCAATGCGGTCCAACTCCCGTGAGCGGTAAGCCTCCCGGGTGATCCCGGCTTGCCGCTGACCTGCCGCCTCGGCTAGGTCCGTCCGGCCGGTCCTGCCGCTCCCGTCCGGCCGGTCCTGTCGGGCCGATCCCGTTCGGCCGGCCCTGCCGGGCGCGCGATCGACCGGACAGGACCTGGGCGGCAGGCGGCGCGCCGGGTGACGACGCGCCGGGTGACGGCGCACCGGGGTGCCGGGTGACGGCGCCGGGACGCGCACGGCCCCCGGTGCCGTTGCGGCGCCGGGGGCCCGGGGACCTCGGGTGAGGAGGAGGTCAGTTGTGGGCGTGAAGCTCCGCGTTCAGGCCGCCCCAGGAGCCGGAGCGGGCGATGACCTCGACGGCGCCGGTCTGGGAGTTGCGGCGGAAGAGGAGGTTGTCCTGGCCGGACAGCTCGACGGCCTTGGCCACCTTGCCGTCCGGCGTGGTGACCCGGGTGCCGGCGGTGACGTAGAGGCCGGCCTCGACGACGCAGTCGTTGCCGAGCGAGATGCCGATGCCCGCGTTGGCGCCGAGCAGGCAGCGCTCGCCGACCGAGACGACCTGCTTGCCGCCGCCGGACAGGGTGCCCATGATCGACGCACCGCCGCCGATGTCGCTGTGGTCACCGACCACGACACCGGCGCTGATCCGGCCCTCGACCATGGAGGTGCCGAGGGTGCCGGCGTTGAAGTTGACGAAGCCCTCGTGCATCACGGTGGTGCCGGAGGCGAGGTGCGCGCCGAGGCGGACACGGTCCGCGTGGGCGATGCGCACACCCGACGGGGCGACGTAGTCGGTCATCCGCGGGAACTTGTCGATCCCGTAGACGGCGAGCTGGCCGCCCT
Source organism: Kitasatospora sp. NPDC022785 (assembly GCF_055561295.1). Taxonomy (NCBI): domain Bacteria; kingdom Bacillati; phylum Actinomycetota; class Actinomycetes; order Kitasatosporales; family Streptomycetaceae; genus Kitasatospora; species Kitasatospora sp. NPDC022785. The sequence goes on from NZ_JBVHHB010000018.1 coordinate 19,809, forward strand.
GGGTGCGGACCGCCAGGCGGGCCTGCTCGACCTTGTCCACCTGCACCGGGCCGATACTGGTCCACGCCACGTTGGCGAGCAGACCGAAGAGGCCGTCCAGGTTCTGGCCGTGCGGCTGCACCAGGCGGTGGCTCAGCAGGTGCAGGCGCAGGTAGGCGTCGTGCGCGTCGATCGGCTTCTCGTCCAGCGAGGCGATCGTGGTGCGTACGGCGACCACCTCGACGCCGCGGCGCGCGTCGGCGCGCAGCGCCTCGGCCGCGCCGGCGCCCAGCTCGGCCTCGGCCTGCTCGGTGGTCAGGCGGACGGTGCCGGCCGGGCCGGGCTCGGCGGCCAGCGCGGGGGCGGGGTACCAGGTGTCGAGGATGGTGCCGTCGGCGGCGATCGTGGCCAGACCTGCGGCGACGGCGCCGTTTGCGAGGGAGGTGGATTCTGCTGTCACATCGTGCACGTTAACGAATGCGGGCCGCCGGTGCCGAACACGCTCACCGGGCGGACACGGCGCCCGGCCGGCGGCGCCCGAGCGGTGCGAGGGGCGGGCACCGGGCAAAACCCGGTGCTGGGCGGGCGCGTCGTGGGCAATACTCGGGCGGGTGTTCATGTCGATCTCCACCACCGGTACCGCCGGGAGCCCGGCCACCGACCTGGGTTTCCTGCTGCACAAGCACCCGGGCAAGGTCCAGCAGTTCTCGACGTCTCACGGCGAGGCGCACGTCTTCTACCCGGAGGCGGGCGACGAGGCCTGCACGGCCGCGTTGCTGCTCGATGTCGACCCGATCGCGCTGGTCCGCAGGGGCCGGGGCAAGGGCCGCGGCGGCTCGCCGGACTTCGCGCTCGCCCAGTACGTCAACGACCGCCCGTACGCGGCGTCCTCCCTGCTCGCGGTGGCGCTGCGGACGGTGTTCCGGACGGCGATGAAGGGCGTCTGCGAGGCCCGCCCCGGGCTGGCCGAGCGGCCCCGGCCCCTGCGGATCGTGCTGCCTGCCGTGCCGGCCAACGGCGCCAGCGAGGGCGGCGGGGTCGCGATGGCGGGCTGGCTCTTCGAGCCGCTGGGCTGGCAGGTCGAGGCGTCGGCGATCCCGCTGGACGAGGCGTTCCCCGAATGGGGCGAGTCGCGTTACGTCCGGCTGGAGCTGTCCGGTGCGGAGGTCCGCCTCGCGGACGCGCTGCAGCAGCTGTACGTGCTGCTGCCGGTGCTGGACGGCGCCAAGCACTACTGGGTCGCCCCGGACGAGGTCGACAAGTTGCTCGCCGCCGGTGAGGGCTGGCTGGCGGACCACCCGGAGCAGGCGCTGATCGCGCGCCGCTACCTGTCCCGGCGCTGGGCGCTCACCCGGCGGGCGATGGAGCGGCTGGAGCTGGCCCGGCTGGCGGAGGCGGACGACCGCGAGGTCGAGGAGATCGACAACGCGGTCGACGACACGGCCGAGGAGGCCACCGACGACACCGCAGGGGACACCGGGCGCCCGGAGGCGAAGGAGCAGCCCGGCGAGGAGAAGAAGGTCTCGCTGGCCGAGCAGCGCCGCACGGCGATCCTGGCCGCGCTGGGCGAGGTCGGTGCGGCCCGGGTGGCCGATCTCGGCTGCGGGCAGGGCGAGCTGGTGGGCGCGCTGCTCAAGGATGCCCGGATCACCGAGGTGCTCGGCGTGGACGTGTCGGCCCGGGCGCTGTCGGCGGCCGCGCGCAAACTGCGGCTGGAGCGGATGACGGAGCGCCAGGCGGCCCGGGTCAAGCTGGTCCAGGGCGCGCTGACGTACACGGACGCGCGGCTGAAGGGCTACGACGCGGCGGTGCTCTCCGAGGTGATCGAGCACCTGGACCTGCCCCGGTTGCCGGCCCTGGAGTACGCCGTCTTCGGGGCGGCCCGCCCGGCCGCGGTGGTGGTCACGACGCCGAACGCCGAGTACAACGTCCGCTGGGAGAGCCTGCCGGCCGGTCACGTCCGGCATGCCGACCACCGATTCGAGTGGGACCGGGCCGAGTTCCGTGCCTGGGCCGAGCGGGTCACGGAGGCGTACGGCTACACCGTGGTGATCCGCCCGGTCGGGCCGGAGGACCCGGAGGTGGGCGCGCCGACACAGCTCGCCCTGTTCCGCATCGGCACGCCGCCCGAGCCCACGACCGCCGACGCGACGGCCGTCACCACCGACGCGACGACCACCGACGCCACGGCCGCCGAAGCCACCACGACGCCCGAAGGGGGCGAGACCCGATGACCGACGACGCACAGTCCCCGAAGCTCACCACGGACGCCCCCGCCGGGGCCGCCCCCACCACGGACGCCCCGACCGGGGCCGCGCCCACCACGGAGGCCCCGACCGGGGCCGCGCCCGCCGACCTGCCCGTCGACGCCCAGGCCGGCACCAAGCCCCGCCGTCTCCCCGTCACCGACGTCTCGCTCGTCGTCCTCATCGGCACCAGCGGCGCGGGCAAGTCCAGCTTCGCCCGCAAGCACTTCCTCCCCACCCAGGTGATCTCCTCCGACTTCTGCCGCGGCCTGGTGGCGGACGACGAGAACGACCAGTCGGCCTCCGCCGAAGCCTTCGACGTGCTGCACTACATCGTCGGCAAGCGCCTCGCCGCCGGCCGGCTGACCGTCGTGGACGCCACCAACGTGCAACCGGAGGCCCGCAAGCAGCTGGTCGCGATCGCCCGGGAACACGACGTGCTGCCGATCGCGATCGTCCTGGACGTCCCGCCGGGCGTCTGCGCGGAGCGGAACAGGACCCGCCCGGACCGGCAGCTGCCGGCCCACGTGATCCCCCGCCAGAACCGCGACTTGCGCCGCTCCCTGCGCGGCCTGGAGCGCGAGGGCTTTCGCAAGGTGCACATCCTTCGCGGCGAGGCGGAGGTGGAGGCCGCCGAGATCGTGCCGGAGAAGCGGTTCAACGACCTGCGCCACCTCACCGGCCCGTTCGACATCGTCGGCGACATCCACGGTTGCCGCTCCGAGCTGGAGACCCTGCTCACCCGCCTCGGCTATGCGCTCACCAGGGACGACGCCGGCCGCCCGGTGGACGCCGCACACCCCGCGGGCCGGACCGCCGTCTTCGTCGGCGACCTCGTCGACCGCGGCCCGGACACGCCGGGCGTGCTGCGTCTGGTGATGGGCATGGTGGCGGCCGGGCACGCGATCTGTGTGCCGGGCAACCACGAGAACAAGCTCGGCCGGGCGATGGACGGCAAGAAGGTCACCGTCTCGCACGGCCTGCAGGAGTCGCTGGACCAGCTGGCGGGGGAGTCGGAGGAGTTCCGCGCCGAGGTCCGGGCGTTCATGCGCGGCCTGGTCAGCCACTACCTGCTCGACGGCGGCGCCCTGGTGGTCTGCCACGCGGGCCTGCCGGAGAAGTACCACGGCCGGGCCTCCGGCCGGGTGCGCTCGCACGCGCTGTACGGGGACACCACCGGCGAGACCGACGAGTACGGGCTGCCGGTGCGCTACCCGTGGGCGGAGGAGTACCGGGGCAGGGCGCTGGTGGTCTACGGGCACACGCCGGTGCCAGTGGCGAGCTTCCTCAACAACACCATCTGCCTGGACACCGGCTGCGTCTTCGGCGGCAGCCTCACCGCGCTGCGCTACCCGGAGCGCGAGCTGGTGAGCGTGGAGGCCGAGCAGGAGTGGTACGCGCCGGTGCGCCCGCTGCACACGGACGCGCCGGGTGCCCGCGAGGGCAGGCCGCTGGACCTCGCCGACGTGGCGGGCCGCCGGGTGGTGGAGACGGCGCTGCACGGCCGGGTCGCGGTGCGGGAGGAGAACGCGGCGGCCGCGCTGGAGGTGATGAGCCGGTTCGCGATCGACCCGAGGCTGCTCGCCTACCTGCCGCCGACTATGGCGCCGAGCGCGACCTCGCGACGGCCCGGCTACCTCGAACACCCGGAGGAGGCCTTCTCCGCCTACCGCGAGGACGGCGTTCGGCAGGTGATCTGCGAGGAGAAGCACATGGGCTCCCGCGCGGTGGTGCTGGTGGCCCGGGACGACACGGCGCTGGAGAAGCGGTTCGGCCTGGCCGGGCCGGGCGCGATCTGGACCAGGACCGGCCGGGCGTTCCTCGGCGACGACGGGCTGACCGCCGCCGTCCTGGGCCGGCTGCGGGCCGCCGCCGAGCGCTCGGGGCTCTTCGACGAGCTGGGCACCGGCTGGCTGCTGCTGGACGCCGAGCTGATGCCGTGGTCGCTGAAGGCCGCGGAGCTGCTGCGCCGCCAGTACGCCGCGGTCGGCGCGGCGGCGGGCGCGGCGCTGCCGCAGGTGCTGGCCGCGTTGGAGCAGGCGGCCGGGCGCGGGCTGGACCTCGCCGGGCTGACCGCCCGCCAGCGGCAGCGCGCCGCGGACGCGCAGGCGTTCACCGAGGCGTACCGGCGGTACTGCTGGCCGACGGAGGGCCTGTCGGGGATCCGGCTGGCGCCGTTCCAGGTGCTGGCCGCCGAGGGGGCGAACCTGGCGGTGCGTCCGCACGACGAGCACCTCGCCTGGATCGACGGGCTGGCCGAGGCCGACCTGGCTGCTCACCGGGACGCCCCGGTGCTGCACCGGACCGGGCGGCTGGTGGTGGACACCGCCGACGAGGCGTCGGTCGCCGCGGGCGTGGCCTGGTGGGAGGAGCTGACGGGGGCCGGCGGCGAGGGCATGGTGGTCAAGCCGCTGGCGTCGCTGGTCCGCGGCAAGGCAGGGGAGGGGCGCCCGGGCGGGCTGGTCCAGCCGGGCGTCAAGGTCCGTGGCCGCGAGTACCTGCGGATCATCTACGGTCCGGACTACACCCAGTACCTGGACCAGCTGCGCCAGCGCTTCCTCGGGCACAAGCGCTCGCTGGCGCTGCGCGAGTACGCGCTCGGCCTGGAGGCGCTGGACCGGCTGGCGGCGGGCGAGCCGCTGTGGCGGGTGCACGAGCCGGTGTTCGCGGTGCTCGCGCTGGAGTCGGAGCCGGTGGACCCGCGTCTCTAGACAGTGCGGCGAGTGCGGCGGACGGGCCCCGCGGAGTCTCCGCGGGGCCCTGGCCTTCCCCCGGCCCCGGTGCCCGCGAAAGGCTTTGCATATAAATTCCGAGTGTCGTATACAATTGCCGCTTCCCGTTTCCCGCCCCGTCACCCCAGGAGCCCGGCATGGCGTTCAACCTCCGGAACAGGCACTTCCTCAAGGAGCTCGACTTCACGCCCCAGGAGTTCCGATTCCTGGTGGACCTCGCCGCCCAGCTCAAGGCGGCGAAGTACGCGGGCACCGAGCAGCCCCGGCTGCGCGGCAAGAACATCGCGCTGATCTTCGAGAAGACCTCCACCCGGACACGCTGCGCCTTCGAGGTCGCCGCCCACGACCAGGGCGCCACCACGACCTACCTGGACCCTGCCGGCTCGCAGATCGGCCACAAGGAGTCGATCAAGGACACCGCCCGGGTGCTCGGCCGGATGTTCGACGGCATCGAGTACCGGGGCCACGGCCAGGAGATCGTCGAGGAGCTGGCCGAGTACGCCGGTGTCCCGGTCTGGAACGGCCTGACCGACGAGTGGCACCCCACCCAGATGCTCGCCGATGTGCTGACCGTCCGGGAGCACACCGCCAAGCCGCTCACCGAGGTGGCCCTCGCCTACCTCGGCGACGCCCGCTCCAACATGGGCAACTCGCTGCTGGTCACCGGCGCCCTGCTCGGCATGGACATCCGGATCGTCGCGCCGCGCGCGCTCTGGCCCGCCCAGGAGGTGCAGAAGGCGGCGCAGGAGTTGGCCGGGAGCACCGGTGCCCGGATCACCCTGACCGAGGACGTGGACGCGGGCGTGGCCGGCGCCGACTTCCTCTACACCGACGTGTGGGTCTCCATGGGCGAGCCCAAGGAGGTCTGGGCCGAGCGGATCGCGCTGCTCGAGCCGTACCAGGTGTCGATGGACACCGTCCGGGCAACCGGAAACCCGGACGTGAAGTTCCTGCACTGTCTGCCCGCCTTCCACGACCTCGGCACGGTGGTCGGGCGGCAGATGTACGAGGAGACCGGGATGAGCGAGCTGGAGTGCACCGACGAGCTCTTCGAGTCGGCGCACTCCGTCGTGTTCGACCAGGCGGAGAACCGCCTGCACACCATCAAGGCCGTGCTGGTCGCGACCCTCGGCGCTTAGGCCCTGCCAGCGCCGAGGCCCTGTCCGGACCCCAGGCCTTGTCCGGACCCCAGACCCTTCCCGAACCAGGCCCCGTCCAGCAAGGGCTCGTCACGGCGCCAGGTTCACACAGGCGGCCCGGTCGCCCGCCGCGTGCGGACCGGCCGGGCTGCCCGCGTGCAGCACCAGTGAGCGGGCCTCGCCCGGCCGTGGCTGCCAGGCCACCGCAGTGGCCGTGGCGCCGTCGCCCCGGTGGTCGGTGCGCAGCGTCAGCCGCAGCTCGTTGCGGTCGTTGACGTACGCGGGGTCGGTGGACGGCCGGACCGGGTCCACGGCGTCCTGGTAGTGCGGGCCGGAGGCGGCCGGGTCGGCTCCGCAGGAGCCGGTGTGCAGGTGTGCCGGGAACGCGTGGTCGGCGGCGAGCCCGGCCGCGGTCAGCGTCAGCACCGTCCGGCCGGGCACCGTGCGGTCGACCACCACCCGGACGTGCGAGCCGTACGGGACGAGGTCGGGCGCGTGACTGATCGCGGCCGGCGGGACGAATGCCGTCGCCGGGTCGAAGTCGGCGTCCACGACCGAGACCGGAGCGGCCGGCGTGCCGGGCGGGGCCGGAGCGGCCGACGCCGGTACGGAGGCGGAGGTCAGCAGGGCGAGCGGGATCAGGGCGGTGGCGGCGAACGGAGCGGACATCGGCAGGGGCCTTCCGAGGCGGTGCGGCGGACGCCCTGCTCAACGCCGCCGGGCCCGGACGGACACCCCTCGGCCCGATGGCTCCTGTCGGACATTCCTCCGCCCGATGCCTTTGCCGGGCCCACCTCGGCCGGATGCCTTTGCCGGGCCCACCTCCGCCCGATGGCCCTGACGGGCCCACCTCGACCCGATGGCCCTGGGCTCACCTCGCCGGGACCTGGTCACCCGGTCCGGCGGTGGGCCCCCTGGATCCCCCGGATCTCGCAGCGTGGCCCGCTCGCCCGCATCAGCCGCAGGTCCGCCGTGACCAGCGGCACCCCGTACTGCTCGGCGACCGCGACGTACGCGGCGTCGTCCGGGGTGAGGTTGTCCTTCAGCTCCCAGATCCGGCCGAGCAGCGGCGCCACCTCGACCTTGCGGATGGCCAACCCGGGCAGCTGTGCGGCGAGTTCGCCGACCCGTTCGGCGGTCAGTTCCTTGGCCAGGTAGAGGCCGCGCAGCGACTGCATCACCTCGATGACGATGTGCTCGGGGGCCACCCACTCGCCGCCCGTGTCGAGTTCGGCCCGGGCTGCGGCCCCGCGTTCGCCCTCGTCGGCCAGCGCGAGCACCAGTGCGGACGCGTCCACCACGATCATCAGTCGGCCCCCGGCCTGTCCCAGCGTGTCAGCTCACCGGCCACCGTACCCGGGCCGGCCGCGACCGGCTCAGCCGGCGGTGGCCGAGGCGGTGGGGTCGGGCGCGTCGCGTCCGGGGGTGTCGTCGTGGAACGGCCGGATCGCCCGGTCCGCCTGGTCGGCCCGCTCCGGCGTTATCCACTCCTGGAGGCCCTGGCCGGTCACCGCGGCCTTCAGCTGCTCCAGGCTCAGCGGCAGCTCCCGCGGGTCACCGAGGACGCCACCGGAGAAGACGGTCAGGGTGATCCGGTTGTCGTCCTTGCGCAGCAGGTCGGCGGTGCGGGATCGGAAGCCGTCGTCGGAGCGCTCGGTCAGCATCAGCGTGCTGCCGTCGGGGAGCTTTCCCACCTCGCAGTGGCTGTACTGCCGGGAGACGTTGACCTTCTCGCAGGTGTAGCGGTCGTCGTAACCGATGGTGTACGGGTCGCGCCCGGGCCCGGGCGGGTTGGACCCGGGGCGGAACAGCGCGCCCAGCCCGCCCTCGAACTTGACGTCCACCTGGACCGGGCCCTTGCCGTCGTCGTAGCTGAGCGTGCCCGCGGACAGCACGTCGACCGGCTCCGGTCCCTTCCAGCCCACCGGACCGTGGTAGCCGGCGTAGCCGCCGGTCGTACCGCCCTTCGGCAGGCCCTCGACCACGGCCAGGACGGCCGCGTGGCCGGTGAGGGCGACCCTGCCGGCGTTGGCTCCGTCACCGGGGTACCGCTTCTCCGGGCCGTCGTCGGCCTGCGGGTCCCGGGTGGAGGTGGAGCGGGGCTTCCTGGTGGTGGTGGGGACGGCGGTCGGTGAGGGTGACGCGGTGGCGGCAGCGGCGGACGGCGATGCGGTCCCGCTCGCCGGCCCGGCGGCGGCACGGGGGCCGCCCCCCGGCTGCAGGGCGAGCGCGCCGCCGACGGCCAGCACGGTGACGGCGGCGACCGCACCGGTCACCGCGGCCCGACGGCGGCGTCGGATCGACCGTCCGCGCTCGGCGGCGCCGGCGACCAGCGTTCCCAGTTCGGGGCCGACCCCGCGCATCGCCCGGTCGAAGGTGGTGGACAGCCGTCGGCCGTCGGATTCCAGCTCGTCCATGCTCCTGGTTCCTTCCAGCTGAGAGTGGTGTCGAAATGCTTCGTGACGTCGCGCACGGCCGGCGGGCCGGCGGACGGTCCGGCGGCCCGTCAGAACGCGGCCGGCTGCTCCGAACCCTGCGCCTTCAGGACGGCGCGCAGCCGGCCGAGGGCGCGCAGCGCCTGGCTGCGCACCGCGCCCGCGCTGACGCCGAGTTCGGCCGCGGTCTCCTCGACGCTGCGGTCCTCCCAGTAGCGCAGCACGAGCACGGCCCGGTCCCGGGGCGGCAGTTCGGCCAGGGCGGCGAGCAGGGTGACCCGCAGGGCCGGGTCGCCCTCGGGGGCGATGCCCTCGGGAAGGTCGCCGAGCGCCGGCTGTTCGCCACTGCGCCGCAGCCGCCGGTGGGAGAGGTGGCTGCGGACGAGCACGCTGCGGGCGTAGGCGTCCTGGTTCTCCGCGCGGCGGACCTTGGACCAGGCGGCGTAGAGCTTGGCGAGGGTGACCTGAGTGAGGTCCTCGGCGAGGTGCCAGTCGCCGCAGAGCAGCAGGGCGGTCCGGAAGAGGTGGTGCCCCCGGCTGTAGGCGAAGGTCTCGAACTCCGCGGACTCCACGGCCCGTCGCGCCTTACCGATCACCGCTGCCCCCGAAAACCGTCTCGTCGTGGCTGTTCGCCGCCTGCTCACGGTTAGACGCCCGAGCCGGCCGACCGCGTTACGGCCCCCGAGGAGAAAGCCGCGGACTACGACGCCGCGGTGGGAAGTCCGCCGGTCCACGGCTCCCGAGGGGGGACCCGCGGTCTACGACGCCGTGGGGGCGTCGGTCCACGGCCCCGAGGAGAAAGCCGCGGCCTACGACGCCGCGGCGACGAGCAGCCCCGCCAGCACCGAGGCCGCGTTGGCCGTCCCGGCGGCCGCCCAGGGCAGCGGCCCGCGCAGGCTCAGCCCGGCGAGCGGCCGCAGCAGCGCCGCCTCGACCGCGCAGACCGCGGCTTCGCCCAGCCCGAAGGCCGTCCAGTACGCTGCGGCGGATCCGGTGGACCAGGAGCCGTGGCTCAAGGACCACCAGAGCAGCGGGTGCGTCGCCAGGTTGACCAGGACGGCGGCCGCCACCGCACGGGACGGGCGGACACCGCCGGCCCGGGTGAGGGCGGCGGTGTACAGCGGTACCTCGACCAGCAGGGTGAGGGCGAGGGCCAGGGGATAGGGCACGGCGCGGATCGTGCCACGAGGAGGGGGAGCGTGGCCATCGCCACCGTGGAGGGGACGGCCGCACGGACCGTCGCCGGCCCGGCCGTCCGGCTGGGAGCCGCGCCGCTGGCCGGGTTCGCCCTGACGGCGGTGCTGGCGCTGGCCTTGGCGCTGCGCGCGCCCGCGGGGCTGGCGGTGCTCGGCCTGGCCACGTTCGGGGTGCTGCACAACGTGCTGGAGCTGCGCTATGTGGCCGGCCGGTTCGCCGCCGTACTGGCAGGGCCGTTGCTGCGGCTGCTGCTGGTCCTGGTGACCGGCATCGTGTTCTGCCGCCTGGTGCCTCCCTCGCTGGTGCCGCACCCGGTCGCCCAGGACGCGGAGATCCTGCTGGCTTACGGGCTGCTGGCCGCGGCCTGCTGGTTCGCGCTGCGCCGCCGTCCGCTGCTGCTGGCCGGGAGCGGGGCGGTGCTGGCGGTGGCGACGGCCGGTTCGCTGGCGTTCCCGGCGTACCACTTCGTGGTGCTGGCGCATCTGCACAACGTGGTGCCGCTGCTGTTCCTGTGGGAGTGGTCGCGCCGGCTGGTGCGGGGCCGGGCGGCGTTCCTGGTGCTGCAGTGCGGCTGGGTGGTGCTGGTGCCGGTGCTGCTGCTGGCCGGGGCGCTGGACGGCTGGCTGTCGCCGGGGGCCGGCTGGTCGGGCTGGACGGCGAAGCTGACGGTGGCGTACACCCCGCCGGGGTGGCTGACGCCCGGGGTGGGGCTTCGCTTCCTGGCGGTCTTCGCCTTCCTCCAGTCGATGCACTACGTGGTCTGGGTCTGGTTCCTGCCGAGGTACGCGCCGGACGCGACCGGGGCGTTCGAGCAGCGGCTGCCGGCGCTGCGTGGCGCGCGGGCCTGGCTGCTGGGCGCGGTGGCGGGCGGCCTGCTGGCGGTGTTGTTCGCGGCGGACTACGCGCAGGGCCGGACGCTGTACGCGGCGCTGGCCAGCTACCACGCCTACCTGGAGTTCCCGGTGCTGCTGATGCTCGTTCTCGGTCTGGGGAGCACCCGGGCCGAGCCGCCCGCCCCACCGACCGGGCAGACCTGACGCCGGCGGACCCGCCGCCCGGCGGAGCTGACTCCGGCAGCACCGACAGCACCGACCCCGACCCCGACCCCGACAGCACCGACCCCGACGCCGACCCGACCCCGACAGCACCGACCCCGACCCGACCCCGACCGACCGACCCGACCGAGGAGACCCGATGACCACCGCATCCATCACCGCGGGCACCACCGCCCTGCTGGCCGACATCGCCCCCGAGCCCAGCGGCTCCGACGGCAGTCTGATCGCCGTGCTGCTGGTGGCCGCCGCCGTGGTGGCGGGGGCCGTCTGGCTGATCCGGCTGGAGCGCAAGAAGCGCGGTCCCGGCGGGGGGTGAGACCCCCCGACGAGCGCCGGGCCGGTCACACGCGGTAGGACAGTCCTGAGGGGCATGCCTGCGGTGGTGTCCGCAGCGCCATGCACTATGGTTTATCTCGACATCGAGATAACTGCCCCTTACGATATATCTCGACATCAAGATACTTGCCGAGAGGCGCTCACCGGCGGTGCGGGCAAGGTAAGCCTAAGTAAGGCTGACCTTACCACCGTGGCGGCCGGATACCGCACGAAGCACCTAGAAGGAGTCAGTCGTGTCCGCGAACAGCTTCGACGCCCGCAGCTCGCTGCAGGTGGGCGACGAGTCGTACGAGATCTTCAAGCTCTCCGCCGTCGAGGGTTCCGAGCGGCTGCCGTACAGCCTCAAGGTGCTGCTGGAGAACCTGCTCCGCACGGAGGACGGCGCGAACATCACCGCCGACCACATCCGCGCCCTCGGCAACTGGGACGCCACCGCGCAGCCCAGCCAGGAGATCCAGTTCACCCCGGCCCGCGTGATCATGCAGGACTTCACCGGTGTGCCGTGCGTGGTCGACCTCGCCACCATGCGTGAGGCCGTCAAGGAGCTGGGCGGCGACCCGGCCAAGATCAACCCGCTGGCCCCGGCCGAGCTGGTCATCGACCACTCCGTCATCGCCGACAAGTTCGGCACCCCGGACGCCTTCGTCCAGAACGTCGAGATCGAGTACGGCCGCAACAAGGAGCGCTACCAGTTCCTGCGCTGGGGCCAGACCGCCTTCGACGAGTTCAAGGTCGTCCCGCCGGGCACCGGCATCGTCCACCAGGTCAACATCGAGCACCTGGCCCGCACGGTCATGGTCCGTGGCGGCCAGGCCTACCCGGACACCTGCGTCGGCACCGACTCGCACACCACCATGGTCAACGGCCTGGGCGTGCTGGGCTGGGGCGTCGGCGGCATCGAGGCCGAGGCCGCGATGCTGGGCCAGCCGGTCTCCATGCTGATCCCGCGCGTGGTCGGCTTCAAGCTCAACGGCCAGCTGCCGGCCGGCACCACCGCCACCGACCTGGTGCTCACCATCACCGAGATGCTGCGCAAGCACGGCGTGGTCGGCAAGTTCGTCGAGTTCTACGGCGAGGGCGTCACCGCGATCCCGCTGGCCAACCGCGCCACCATCGGCAACATGTCGCCGGAGTTCGGCTCGACCTGTGCGATCTTCCCGATCGACGCCGAGACCATCAGCTACCTGAAGCTCACCGGCCGCGACGCGCAGCAGCTCGCCCTGGTCGAGGCGTACGCCAAGGAGCAGGGCCTCTGGCACGACCCGTCGGTCGAGCCGGTCTACTCCGAGTACCTCGAGCTGGACGTCTCCACCGTCGTCCCGTCGATCTCCGGCCCGAAGCGCCCGCAGGACCGCGTGATCCTGGCCGAGGCCGCCGAGAGGTTCGCCGAGGCGCTGCCGACCTACTCGGCCGAGGCCTCGAAGCCGACCACCGTCACCGCCCCCGACGGTTCGAGCTACCAGATCGACAACGGCGCGGTCGTGATCGCCTCGATCACCTCCTGCACCAACACCTCCAACCCCTCCGTCATGCTGGGCGCCGCCCTGCTGGCGAAGAAGGCCGTGGAGAAGGGCCTGCACGTCAAGCCCTGGGTCAAGACCACCCTGGCGCCGGGCTCCAAGGTCGTCATGGACTACTACGAGAAGGCCGGCCTGCTCCCGTACATGGAGAAGCTGGGCTTCAACCTGGTCGGCTACGGCTGCGTCACCTGCATCGGCAACTCGGGCCCGCTGCCCGAGGAGGTCTCGGCCGCCGTCAACGAGGCCGACCTGGCCGTCGTCTCGGTGCTCTCCGGCAACCGCAACTTCGAGGGCCGGATCAACCCCGACGTCAAGATGAACTACCTGGCCTCCCCGCCGCTGGTGGTCGCCTACGCCCTCGCCGGCAACATGAACGTCGACATCACCAAGGACGCCCTGGGTCAGGACGCCGACGGCAACGACGTCTTCCTCGCCGACATCTGGCCGTCGGAGAAGGAGGTCGCCGAGGTCGTCGCCGGCTCCATCGACGAGGCCATGTTCGACAAGGGCTACCAGGACGTCTTCGCCGGTGACCACCGCTGGCAGTCGCTCCCGGTCCCGACCGGCAACACCTTCGAGTGGGACGCCGAGTCCACCTACGTCCGCAAGCCCCCGTACTTCGAGGGCATGGCCAAGACCCCGAGCCCGGTGACCGACATCGCCGGCGCCCGCGTCCTGGCCAAGCTGGGCGACTCGGTCACCACCGACCACATCTCCCCGGCCGGCAACATCAAGCCGGGCACCCCGGCGGCGCAGTACCTGACCGCCAACGGTGTCGAGAAGCGCGACTTCAACTCGTACGGTTCGCGCCGTGGCAACCACGAGGTGATGATCCGCGGCACCTTCGCCAACATCCGCCTGCGCAACCAGATCGCGCCGGGCACCGAGGGCGGCTACACCCGCGACTTCACCCAGGCCGACGCGCCGGTGTCGTTCATCTACGACGCCTCGCAGAACTACCAGGCCGCCGGCATCCCGCTGGTCGTCCTGGCCGGCAAGGAGTACGGCTCCGGCTCGTCCCGCGACTGGGCCGCCAAGGGCACCGCGCTGCTGGGCGTCAAGGCCGTCATCGCCGAGTCCTACGAGCGCATCCACCGCTCGAACCTGATCGGCATGGGCGTCCTTCCGCTGCAGTTCCCGGAGGGCCAGAACGCCGAGTCCCTCGGCCTGACCGGCGAGGAGACCTTCTCCTTCACCGGTGTGACCGAGCTCAACGAGGGCCGCACCCCGGCGACCGTCAAGGTCAAGGCCGGCGATGTCGAGTTCGACGCGGTCGTGCGCATCGACACCCCCGGTGAGGCGGACTACTACCGCAACGGCGGCATCCTGCAGTACGTGCTGCGCAGCCTGATCGGCTGAGCCGAGCAGTAGCGCCAAGAGGCCGGACCGCGTCCACGCGGTCCGGCCTCTTGTATGTCCAGACCAAATGGACTAAACCTCTGTCTCAGCTTGGTCCAGACCACTTGATGCTGACTCAGAGAAAGCCACGGGTCTTCTCGTATGCGCATGCTCAGTCGTACCGCCGCCCTCCTCGCCGCCGTCACGGTGGCCTCCGCGATCGCCGCCCCCACGGCGTCCGCCCACGACCACGGCCACGGTCCGAAGCTGAAGGGGCAGCGGGTCGGCTACTTCACCCAGTGGGGCGCCGACAGCTCCGCGAAGCGGGTGCAGGAGTCCGGCCAGGCCGGAAAGCTCACCGTCATCAACTACGCCTTCGGCAACGTCTCCGCCGACGGCACCTGCTTCGAGACCAATGACGCCGGCCTGGGCGACGCCCTGAGCGACTACCAGCGCCCGTACGGGGCCGAGCAGTCGGTGGACGGCGTGGCCGACACCGCCGGCCAGAAGCTCAAGGGCAACTTCAACCAGCTGCGCAAGCTCAAGGCGAAGAACCCGCAGCTGAAGGCGGTCATCTCACTCGGCGGCTGGAGCTGGTCCAAGTACTTCTCGGACGCGGCCGCCACCGACGCCTCCCGCCGGAAGTTCGTCTCCTCCTGCATCGACCTGTACATCAAGGGCAACCTGCCGAAGCTCGCCGGCTCCTCCGAGGGCGGCACCGGCGCGGGCGCGGGCGTCTTCGACGGCATCGACATCGACTGGGAGTACCCGGGCGGCGGCGGTGACGCCGGCAACGTCGTGCGCCCCGAGGACGGCCGCAACTACACCCTGCTGATGCAGGAGTTCCGCCGCCAGCTGGACCAGCTGAGCGGCCGCAGGGGCCCGCACTACCTGCTGACCGCGGCCGTGGCCGCCAACGAGACCGTCGCGGACCGGCTGGAGCTGCCGCAGCTGTCCCGCTCGGTCGACTTCCTCAACCTGATGACCTACGACCTGCACGGTCCGTGGGAGGGCAAGGGCCCGACCAACCACCACGCCAACCTCTACTCCGACCCGACCGACCCGGAGCCGCGCCGGCGCAGCGCGGACACGGCCGTCGAGCACTACATCGAGCGCGGCCTGCCCTCCGAGCAGCTCGTGCTCGGCGTGCCGTTCTACGCCCACGGCTGGACGGGCGTGCCGGCCGGCGACCGGAACGGCCTGTACCAGCCGGCCGGCGCCGCGACCGCCGACCTCACCTACAAGGAGGTCGCCGCGCAGCCCGGCACGGTCCACACCGACCGCGACCACGGCGCGAGCTGGAAGTACGACGGCACCACCTTCTGGAGCTACGACACCCCCGAGGTGGTCACCCAGAAGGCCCGCTACGCCCGGCGGAACGACCTGGGCGGCGTGATGGTCTGGGCGCTGGACGGCGACGACGCCAAGGGCACGATGGTCGCCGCCATCGACCGCGGCCTCCAGCGCGGCTGACGGCAGGCGCGCCCACCGAAGGCGCGTGCACTGCTGAAGGCGCGCCCACCGCAGGCGCGCACACCGCTGAAGGCGCGCCCACCGCAGGCGCGCACACCGAAGGAACGCGGGCCGGAGAAACGGCCGGGGCCCGCCGCGAGTGATCGCGGCGGGCCCCGGCCGTTCTGCTCCGCAGGGGCGTCAGATCCCGTCGCAGGCCTGCGCCCGCAGCGCCCGCGCCAGGTCGTCCCGGCGCTCCAGCACCAGCCGGCGCAGCGCGGGCGCCGCGTCCGGGTGGCCGCTCAGCCAGGCGTCCGCCTCGGCCAGCGTCGCCTCGCTGATCTGGGCGTGCGGGAAGAAGCCGCCGACGATCCGCATCGCGATCTCGATGGTCCGCTCGGACCAGACCCGCTCCAGCAGCTTGAAGTACGGCGCCGCGTACAGCGCGGTCAGGTCGCGGTGCGCGGGCAGGGCGAAGCCGGCGATGTTCGCCTCGACCAGGGCGTTGGGCAGCTCGTCCGAGTCGATCACGGCGGACCAGGCGGCGGCCTTGGCCTCCGGGGTCGGCCGGGCGGCCAGGCACTGGGTGTACTGGCGCCTGCCGCTGGCGGTGTTGTCGGCCGTCAGCTCCCCGGCCAGCTCCTCGTCGGAGGCCTGGCCGGCCGCGGCCAGCGTCAGCCAGAGCGACCAGCGCAGCTCCTGGTCGACGTCCAGGCCGTCGATCCGGGCGGTGCCGGCGAGCAGGCCGCGGACCAGGCCGAGGTGCTCGGAGCCGTTGGCGGTCTGCGCCAG
The DNA here is from genome assembly GCF_055561295.1 of Kitasatospora sp. NPDC022785. Classification (NCBI taxonomy): domain Bacteria; kingdom Bacillati; phylum Actinomycetota; class Actinomycetes; order Kitasatosporales; family Streptomycetaceae; genus Kitasatospora; species Kitasatospora sp. NPDC022785. The sequence goes on from NZ_JBVHHB010000018.1 coordinate 36,030, forward strand.
GAAACGCGCCCAGGCCAGCTGGTGGTCGCTGCCGGGGGCGGCGTCGCGCAGCTCGCGCAGTGCGCCGTCGGCCAGCAGCCGGCCGCCCTCGCCGCGCCAGGCCGGCGCGGCGTACAGGTCGACGGCGCTCTTGGCCTGGGTGTGCAGCGACTGCAGCACGCCGATGTTGGACTCCTGGCCGGCGAAGCGCAGCACCAGGGCGACGTAGTCGCGGGCCGGCATCAGGCCGTCCCGGGTCAGGTTCCAGACGGCGGACCAGGCGAGTGCCCGGGCCAGGTCGTCCCGGATGTCGCCGAGGCCGGTGCGCAGGGTCTCCAGCGACTCGCCGTCGAAACGGATCTTGCAGTACGTCAGGTCGTCGTCGTTGAGCAGCACCAGGGCGGGCCGGGCGCGGCCGGCGGCCCCGGTGACGACGGTGCGGGCGCCGGTGACGTCCAGCTCGATCCGGTCGGTGCGCACCAGTGCGCCGTCGGCGTCCCGGTCGTAGAGGCCGACCGCGATCCGGTGCGGGCGCAGGACGTTGCCGTTGCCGGCGTCCTGGAGGACGGCGAGTTCGGTGATCCGGCCCTCGGCGTCGACGGTGACCTGCGGGGTGAGCGCGTTGACGCCGGCGGTCTGCAGCCAGGCGGCGGCCCAGGCGGTGAGGTCGCGGCCGCTGGTCTCCTCCAGGATGCCCAGCAGGTCGCCCAGTTCGGTGTTGCCGAAGGCGTGCTGCTTGAAGTAGCGGCGGGCGCCCTCGAAGAAGGCCTCCGAACCGACGTACGCCACCAGCTGCTTGAGCACCGAGGCGCCCTTGGCGTAGGTGATGCCGTCGAAGTTGAGCTTGGCGTCCTCCAGGTCCCGGATGTCGGCGGTGATCGGGTGGGTGGTGGGGAACTGGTCCTGCCGGTAGGCCCAGGCCTTGCGCTGGTTGGCGAAGGTGATCCAGGCCGAGGAGTAGCGGGTGCGGGCGCCGATCAGGCCGTAGGAGCCCATGAAGTCGGCGAAGGACTCCTTCAACCAGAGGTCGTCCCACCAGCGCATGGTGACCAGGTCGCCGAACCACATGTGCGCCATCTCGTGCAGGATGACGTTGGCCCGGCCCTCGTAGGCGGCCTCGGTGACCTTCGAGCGGAAGACGAACTCCTCGCGGAAGGTCACGCAGCCCGGGTTCTCCATCGCGCCGATGTTGTACTCGGGGACGAACGCCTGGTCGTACTTGCCGAACGGGTACGGGTAGTCGAACACCTCGTGGAAGAAGTCGAGCCCGGCCTTGGTGACGCCGAGGATCTCGTCCGCGTCGAAGTAGGGGGCGAGCGACTTGCGGCAGAGCGCGGAGAGCGGGATCTCCAGCACGGTGCCGTCGGCGAGGGCGCGGCTGTAGTGGTCGCGGGCCACGTGGTACGGGCCGGCCACGACGGCGGTGAGGTAGGTGGAGATCGGCTGCGTCGGCGCGAACTGCCAGGTGCGCGCGGCGTCGTCGCCGCTGCCGTCCTCGGTCACGCTCTCGTGGACGGCGTTGGAGCGGACGTCCCAGGCGGCGGGAGCGGTGACGGTGAAGGAGAACGGCGCCTTCAGGTCGGGCTGCTCGAAGGTGGCGAACACCCGGCGGGCGTCGGCCGGCTCGTAGTGGGTGTAGAGGTAGGTCTCGCCGTCGACCGGGTCGGTGAAGCGGTGCAGGCCCTCGCCGGTGCGGCTGTACGCGCAGTCGGCCTCGACCACGAGGACGTTCTCCGCGGCGAGGCCGTCGACGTGGACGCGGGCGCCGTCGAACGCGGCGGCCGGGTCGAGCGCGCGCCCGTTCAGGGTGACCGAGCGGACGGCGGGGGCCAGCAGGTCGAGGAAGGTCGAGGCGCCGGGCTCCGCGCAGCGGAAGGCGAGGGTGGTGGTGGAGCGGAACGTGGCGGCCGCCGGGTCGGGGGCCGAGGTCACGTCCAGCCGGACCTGGTAGCTGTCCACGGCCAGGATGCTGGCCCGCTGCTGGGCTTCGTCGCGGCTCAGGTTCTTGCCCGGCACGGCGGTACTCCTTTGTCCGGCACGCACGGTGGTGCGGTCTTCGCTGCTGCGGTCAGGTGCTGCGCTGTAGTGCTGCGGGGGCATCCTTTCACGCCCTTTGCGCCGGTACCATTGCACAAGTCGCGGTGTGGGCCCGGAATCAGCGGCGCCGAGTGGATGTTGGGAGCGGGGGAGCCCCGTGCGGGGCACCGCCCCCTCTCTCTGCCGCCCCACCTCCGAGGAAGACCACCGCTGTGACGACTGCCGCTGACCGCAAGACCGCCGACTTCTGGTTCGACCCGGCCTGCCCGTGGGCCTGGATGACGTCCCGCTGGCTGATCGAGGTCCAGCAGGTGCGCCCGGTGGACGTGCGGTGGCACGTGATGAGCCTGTCGGTGCTGAACGAGGGCCGCGACCTGCCGGAGCACTACCGCACGCTGCTGGACAACGCCTGGGGCGCGGTCCGGGTCTGCATCGCCGCCGCCGAGAAGCACGGCGACGAGGTGCTCGGCCGGCTCTACACCGAGCTGGGCACCCGGTTCCACAACCAGGGCCTGCCGCAGAACCGCGAGACGATCGAGGCGGCGCTGGTCGCCGCCGGCCTGTCGGCCGAGCTGGCCGACGCGGCCGGCACGGACGTGTACGACGAGGCCCTGCGCCTGTCCCACAAGGAGGGGATCACCCTGGTCGGCGAGGACGTCGGCACCCCGGTGATCGCCGTCGAGGGCGCGGACGGCGAGCAGGTCGCGTTCTTCGGCCCGGTGGTCACCCCGACGCCGCGCGGCGAGGCCGCCGCCCGCCTCTGGGACGGCACCCTGCTGGTCGCCTCCACCCCGGGCTTCTACGAGATCAAGCGCACCCGCACCGCCGGCCCGTCCTTCGAGTAGTGACGCGGCGCGGGTCCGCGGGAAGACCGCGCGGCTCCGCGCGAACGGGAGGGCCCGGTACCGCTTCGGCGGTACCGGGCCCTCCCGCGTGCGCTACGCGGTGCGCGCGGCGTCCCGGCGCTGCTTGAGCAGGCCCGCGCCGATGAGCAGGGCGACCAGCACGCCGGCCGCGTACAGCTGCTGCCGGTTGCCCTCGGTGGTGGTCATCAGCGCGAGGATGCCGGCCACGGCGGCCATCGCGATCCAGGTCAGGTAGGGGTAGCCCCACATCCGGACGGTGAGCAGCTCGGGCGCCTCGCGCTCCAGCCGGCGGCGCATCTTCAGCTGGACGACGCAGATGAAGAACCAGACCACCAGGATGGCGACGCCGGTGGTGTTCATCAGCCAGGTGAAGACGGTGTCCGGCCAGAACTTGGAGGCCAGCACCGCGCCGAAGCCGAACAGGCAGGAGGCCAGCACGGCCGCCCGCGGCACCCCGCCGCTGACCTTGGCCAGTGCCTTGGGCCCCTGGCCGCGGGAGACCAGCGAGTACGCCATCCGGGAGGAGCCGTAGATGTTGGCGTTCATCGCGGAGAGCAGGGCGATCAGCACCACGGTCTCCATGATGGTGCCGGCACCGGGCACGCCCAGGTGCTGGAGGACCGTCACGTACGGGCCGTTCTCGACGACCGACGGGTCCTTCCAGGAGACCAGGGTGACGACCAGGGCCATCGAGCCGATGTAGAAGATCGCGATCCGCCAGACCGCGGTGCGCACCGCGTTGGCGACGTTGCGCTTGGGGTCGTCGGACTCGGCGGCGGCGATGGTCACGGTCTCCAGGCCGCCGTAGGCGAAGACCGAGGCGAGCAGGCCGACGATCAGTCCGCTGACGCCGGTGGGCAGGAAACCGCCCTGGCCGGTGAGGTTGGTGGTGCCGGGGGAGCCGTCGCCGAGCACCCCGGCCACGCCGAGCGAGCCGAGCACCAGGAAGGCGATGATCGCGGCGACCTTGATCGCGGCGAACCAGAACTCGAACTCGCCGAAGTTCTTCACCGCGGTCAGGTTGCTGGCGCAGAAGAAGACCATGAAGAGGCCGACCCAGACCCAGGCGGAGACGCCGGGGACCCAGCCGTTGACGATCTTCCCGGCGGCGGTGGCCTCGGCGGCGACGCCGCAGCAGAGCATCACCCAGTACATCCAGCCGGCGGTGATCCCGGCCCAGGTGCCGATCTCCTTCTCGGCGTGGACCGAGAACGAGCCGGAGGCCGGGCGGGCGGCCGACATCTCGCCGAGCATCCGCATGATCAGCATGACCAGCAGGCCGGACAGGGTGAACGCCAGGATGATGGCGGGTCCGGCCGCCGCGATGCCCGCCCCGGAGCCGACGAAGAGACCGGCGCCGATGACCCCGCCGAGCGCGATCATCGAGAGGTGGCGCTGCTTGAGGCCGTGCGAGAGCTGCCGGCCGCCGTCGGCGGGGGTGTCGGCGGGGGAGGTCGTCCCGGGCGCCGGGGGCGCGGAGGTACGGGCCATGGGGTGGGGATCCAGACTGTTCGGATGGCGGTGCGAGTTGCCCAATATCCGGGGACGCGGTTGCCCGTGCCAAGAATGTCCGGCCCGGGCCCAGAATGCGGACCGGATCGTGACGGAGAATGGCCGGAACCCTCACGTTCCGTCGCTCTCGGTGGGTCGGACCCGACAAGGAGCGACTTCCGGGCTTTGTCCGGTTCCCCGGCGGTGCCGGCGGCGATCACCGCGTAGGTTCACAGGTGTTCACTCACCTGATCATCAGAGGAATCCCCGATGGCCACTGCCAGCACCCCGACCGCCAGCACCCCGACACTGGGCCGCGGCGTCCTCGCCGACCTGCTGCCCGCCGCTTCCACCCGGCTCGGCGCCCAGGCCCGCGACCTCGCCCTGGTGGCCGGCGGCGCCGCGCTCACCGGCCTGGCCGCCCAGCTCTCGGTGAACGTCCCCGGCTCGCCCGTCCCGGTCACCGGCCAGACCTTCGCCGCCCTGCTGGTCGGCACCGCGCTCGGGGCCCGCCGCGGCGTCGCCTCGCTCGGCCTCTACCTGCTGGCCGGTATGGCGGGCCTGCCCTGGTTCGCCGAGGGCACCTCCGGCTGGTCGATGCCGTCGCTCGGTTACGTGCTCGGCTTCGTCGTGGCGGCCGCCCTGACCGGCGCATTGGCCCGACGCGGCGCCGACCGCACCCCGGCGAACACCGCCGTCACCATGGTTCTCGGCAGCCTCGCCATCTACGCCGTCGGCGTGCCCTACCTCGCCTTCTCGCTGGACGTCCCGCTGGCCCGCGCGGCCGAGCTGGGCCTCTACCCGTACCTGGTCGGCGACGCCCTGAAGGCGGCCCTCGCGGCCGGCGCCCTGCCGCTCGCCTGGAAGCTCCTCGGCCGCCGCTGAAGGCGGGCGCTGCCCCCTGCACGGCCCGGGTGACCGCGCATGCCACACTCGTGGCATGCGCGTCTACCTGGGCTCCGACCATGCCGGATACGAACTGAAGAACCACCTCGTGGAGTGGCTGAAGGGGGCCGGCCACGAGCCGGTCGACTGCGGTCCGCACATCTACGACGCCCTCGACGACTACCCGCCGTTCTGCCTGCGGGCCGCCGAGCGCACCGCCGCCGACCCGGAGGCGCTGGGCGTCGTGATCGGCGGTTCGGGCAACGGCGAGGCGATCGCCGCCAACAAGGTCAAGGGCGTGCGTGCCGCGCTGGCCTGGAGCGAGCAGACCGCCTCGCTCGGCCGCGAGCACAACAACGCCAACGTGATCTCCATCGGCGGCCGGATGCACACCGAGGAGGAGGCCACCAAGTTCGTGGAGATCTTCCTCAGCACCCCGTACAGCGGCGACGAGCGGCACACCCGCCGGATCGCCATGCTGAGCGAGTACGAGACCACCGGCGAGCTCCCGCCGATCCCGGCCCACCACCCGCAGCAGGGCTGAGCCACCTCCGTCGAACCCTCCCGCCGGCCGGCCGCGCTCCCGCAGCGCGGCCGGCCGGCGCGTCTGTGCGGGCGTGCGCCCCTGTGTGATCGGCCACAGCGCCCGCCCCGTCCGACCGGCGTACGAACCGCCCTGTGTGCGGGGCGCATGCGCCGCCCGCGTGGTTCGTACGCCCAACCGGCACAGGCTTCCTGACGCAGCGGGCGGTGCCCGCCGCAATCGGCCGAAACCCGCTGACGCGCCCGCGCCACGGCGGCGCCGCCCGTGCCCGAGCCGTCGACGCCGGGCCGCAACCGTGGATATGGTCGGTCCCCATGGCTGGCAGAGCGCCGGGCACACCGCCCCAGACGACTGCGACGAGGCCCGGCGCCGCCACGGCGTCCGACCCCGTGACGGCCCGGTTGCGCAAGAGGATCCGCCGGGTCCGCCGAAGGCTGCGCACGGCCGGGGTCGACTACTTCCGCGGCGGCGCCGCCGACTGGCCGGTGCTCTGCGCGCTCGCCCTGCTCGTCCCACTGCTGATCCTGCTCAACATCTGGATCCCCGCCTGGGCCCCGCCCACCTCGCTGGTCCTGCCGATCCTGGCCGCCGCGCTGCTGCTGCGCCCGGGCAGCCTGGTGGTGCTGTACGCGCTGGCCGCGCTCGGCCTCTCCGCCGAGTCCGTGATCCACACCGGCCAGCGGGTCGCCAGCGCCGACCCGGACGCCTACACCTACGGCGTCACCCCCGGCGCCGCCCTGGTGGTCGGCGCGGCCGGGGTCGGCGGCCTGCTGCTGGCCCAGTTCCGCAGCCGGGTCGGCGTCCCCTGGTGGGGCGGCTCGACCATGCTCTTCGACCTGCGCGAGCGGCTGCGGGTGCAGAGCCGCGTCCCCCGGCTGCCGGACGGCTGGCACGCCGACATGGCGCTGCGCCCGGCCGGCGGGCAGTCCTTCTCCGGTGACTTCGTGGTCGCCGCCCGGACCGGCCCCGGCCAGCGGGTGCTGGAGGTGGTCCTCGCGGACGTCTCCGGCAAGGGCATGGACGCCGGCTCCCGGGCCCTGCTGCTCTCCGGGGCCTTCGGCGGCCTGCTCGGCTCGCTGCCCGCGCACGACTTCCTGCCCGCCGCCAACGGCTACCTGCTCCGGCAGTCCTGGGAGGAGGGCTTCGCGACCGCCGTCCACCTGGTGCTCGACCTGGACACCGGCGAGTACGAGCTGCTCTCGGCCGGCCACCTGCCGGGCATGCAGCGGCTGGCCGGCGCCGGGCGCTGGGAGATGAAGGAGGCCTCGGAGGGCGCGGCGCTCGGCATCTACGACGGCGCCAAGTTCGAGGGCGTGCGCGGCCGGCTGAACCGCGGCGACGTCCTGCTGCTCTGCACCGACGGCATGGTCGAGGCCCCCGGCCGGGACCTCTCCGAGGGCATGGACCGGCTGATGGGCGAGGCCGACCGGCTGGTCCCCGGCGCGGGCCCCGGCGCCGGCGTCGGCGCGGCCTCCCGGCTGATCGAGACGGTCGCCCGGGACATCAACGACGACCGCGCGGTGCTGCTGCTCTGGCGCGACTGACCACCCGCCGGCCGTCCTGACGGGCCGCTTCCGCCCCGGCACATGCCGCGGGCAGGTGCTGTCAAGCCGGGGAGCTGATCTTCGGCCATTTCGGACCTGCCGTCACCGGACCGGACCTGCCGCTTCCGCTCCCGCCCGCCGGGCGTTTCCCCGCCGCTCAGCGCGGCCCCGCCGACGATTCGTCAGAACGTCTCGGCTATGGTCTCGGTCGGCGGAAACTCGTCTCGCATCGCAGGATATCGGCGTTCGGCTGACGGCCAGACCTTTACGCAACCGGCACGGTCGACCACACTGAGTCCGGGCGGGACTGGTCAGGATTCGGGGGATGGGGGGCGTCACGTGCGGCACGACGGGCACCGTGCGGCCGCAGCGGGCTCTCCCTCCGGCCGGGACAGGCCGGACGAACTGCTGTTCCGCCTCGGGACCGTCGGACAGACCGGGGTCCGGCTTCGCAGGGGCTGTCAGGCGCTGGCACCCCGCTATGAAACGAGGAAGTGAGTCCGGGTGGCACTCTCCGTCTCCGCGCTGGTCCTGTTCGGCATCATCTGCTTCATCTTCATCCGCAACAAGCAGCTGAAGACCGGGCACTTCATCCTGGCCGCCCTGTTCGGCTTCATGCTCAACCAGAGCACGGCCGCCAAGCCGATCCAGGACTTCCTGACCCAGATCGCCAAGAGCATCTCCAGCATCGCCAGTTGACCCCCGGGGGCCTCGTCCGGGGCCCGGGGCGGGTGCGGCGGAAGCCGGCTGTCACCGGTCGGCCCGTCTGGCCTGCCGCCAGCGCCCGAACAGCCCCCGGGGCCGCGCCGCCGCCACGGCCGGCGCCCGGACCGCCGCGGGCGCCGCGGCGCCCGTCGGCGTGGCGGGCCGCAGCGTCGTCCCGCGGGCCGTCAGCAGCACGAACAGCCGGGCCCAGCAGAGGCGTTCGCCACGCGGCCAGTCCAGCGCGCGCAGCGCCGCCGAGGCGGCCTCCGACACCTCGCCGTTGACCCGGACCTCGGCGACGTCGTCCCCCGCCTTGCCGCCGAGGAACAGCTTCACCCCGTTCGGCCCGCCCCCGGCCAGGTCCGGCAGCAGCGCGGGCGCGAGCGCGGGCAGCACCCGGTGCTCCGCGAGCCAGCCGGCCAGCCTCTCGTTGCCGAAGCCGAACACCGCCGCCGGCCCCTGGACGGCGTGCCAGCCCGGAAGTTCCGGGTGGTCGGCGTGGTCGCCGTGCTCACCCCGGCCCTGCTCCTGTTCGACCAGCGCCGAGGCCGTGGTGGTCGCCCACATCCGCACCGCGTTGGCGAGCTTCTCCTCCTCGGTCTTGCCGAGGCCGGCCGCGCAGTCCCACACCACCGGCGCGTCCGCGCGGCCGAGCTGGAGGACGTAGCCCAGGTCGACGTGGCCGGCGCCGTCCTGGCCGGGGTGCTCGCGGACGGCCACCGCCGTCGTGCCCGGGCCGCGCACCACCTCGCCGTCAACCGTGAACACCTGCCCGAAGCGCGCCATCTCCTGGACCACACAGCGCTGTATGACGGCCAGTCGGTCCTGGGGACGCACGGGTACTCCTCCACCTAGGGCTCGCAGCCGCCTCGGCTCGCAGTGTTCTCGAAACTGCGCTCGAACGCCGCCGAGGCTATCGGCCCGGAGCCCTGCCGGGAAACCGCCCCGGAGCCGGGCCCCCGGCCTCTCCGGTCGCGAGAATGTCCTGAATGCCCCAGTTTGGGTAGCGGCAACCGTAGGCCACCGCCTGGAGAACCGCATGCCCCTCACCGACCTGACGCCCCCTCCGCCACTGCTCCTCACCCCGGACGGCTCCGGCCTGGTCGCCGAGATCGAGGCCTACCTCGCCTCGCTGCCCGCCCCGGCGCGCACGCCGGTCCCGTACGTCCCGCTGCACGGCTCCACCCTGCAGCCCTGGCACGCCGGCCACCCGCTGCCCCAGGCCACCCTGCTGGACCGGGCGCTGCGCCGCCCGGCCCGCCCGGTGCCCGTCACCGCCGCCGACCACCTGCGGCTCGCCTCCCGCTACATCGGCGCCCACGGCTGGCTGCAGGGCGCGATGTGGGACCAGGCCGGCCGGGTCTGCCTGCTCGGCGCCCAGGCCGCCGTCCTCGCACACGGCTACGGGACCCCGCTGACGGTCCGTACCGCGCGGGTCCAGCTGATGGAGGTGCTGCACGCCACCGGCCGCCCGGCGAACTCCCCGGACGAGTACAACGACCGCCCGACCACCCGCCAGGCCGACGTCCACCGCCTGCTCGACCGGGCCGCCGCCCGGGCCGGACGGCTCGGCCTCTGACCGGCTGACGGTCCGTCGAGGGGTGTCTCCCGGAAAGCGAACGGCCCCGGAGGGACGGTGACGTCTCTCCGGGGCCGGACGGTTGGAGCGGGCGACGAGAATCGAACTCGCGTGACTAGTTTGGAAGACTAGGGCTCTACCATTGAGCTACGCCCGCGTGATCCCCCGGCCGTTGCCGGACGGAAGGTCGGGAACAGCGTACCTGGTCCGGTCGGCTCCGTGCACACCGGATTCGTCGTGAGGGCCTCGGATATGTCGGCGAACCGGCAGGGCCCGGCGTGTACGCTTCCTCTCGGCACCACGGGGTGTGGCGCAGTTTGGTAGCGCGTCCGCTTTGGGAGCGGAAGGCCGTCGGTTCGAATCCGGTCACCCCGACAGTGCGGCAGGGTCTCGTCCTCGGCGGGGCCCTGTTGGCGTCTCCGGGCTCCGTTGGCATCTTCGGAGCGGGTCCGGCATGGTGGGTGGTTGATTTTTCACCCAAAGCTGGAGCCCCGATGAGGATGAACCCCAAGATCGCGGTCGGAGTCGTCTTCGTCGCCTCGCTGTTCATGTCGATCATGGACACCACGATCGTCAACGTGGCGCTGCCCGCGATCGGCCGCGATTTCGGCACCGATCCCGCCGGGGTCGGAGTGATCAACGTCGGCTACCTGGTCAGCCTGGCCGTCTTCGTCCCGCTCTCCGGCTGGCTGGGGGACCGCTACGGCACCCGCCGGGTGTTCCTCGCCGCCCTCACCCTCTTCACCGTCGCCTCGCTGCTCTGCGGCGCGGCCGGCTCGATGACCTCGCTCACCCTCTACCGCATCCTCCAGGGCGCGGCGGGCGGCCTGCTCACCCCGGTCGGGATGACCATGCTCTTCCGCGCCTTCCCGCAGGAGGAGCGGATGCGGGCCACCCGCGTCCTGATGCTGCCCACCGCGGTCGCGCCCGCTGCCGGGCCGGTGCTCGGGGGCTGGCTGGTGGACGGCTGGTCCTGGCACTGGGTCTTCATCGTCAACGTGCCGGTCGGCATCGCCGCCCTGGTCTTCGGCCTGCTCTTCCTGCCCGACTACCGCGCCGAGCGGGCCGGCCGGTTCGACGCGGCCGGGTTCCTGCTCGCGGCGGCCGGCTTCGGTGCCGCGATGTACGCGCTCTCCGAGGGCGCGTCGGAGGGCTGGGGGAGCGCGCGGATCCTGGCCTCGGCGCTCGGCGGCCTGCTCGCGCTGGCAGTCCTGGTCGTGGTCGAGCTGCGCCGCCCCGAACCGATGCTCGACCTGCGGCTCTTCCGGGACCGCATCTTCCGCACCACCAACCTGCTCTCGCTCTTCTCCGGCGCCGCCTTCCTCGGCATGCTCTACCTCTTCCCGCTGCTGATGCAGGACGCGCTCGGCATGGACGCCCTGCACAGCGGCCTCATGGTGTTCCCCGAGGCGCTCGGCGTGATGCTCGCCTCCCAGGTGGCGGCCCGCCTCTACCCGCGGATCGGCCCGCGCCGGATCCTGGTCGCCGGGGCCACCGTGGTGGCCGGCTGCCTCGCCCTGATGGCCACCATCGGGCCCGACAGCAACCTCTGGGCGGTGCGGGCCCTCATGTTCGTCACCGGCTACGCGATGTCGCACGTCTTCATGCCCTCGCAGACCGCCGCCTTCGCCACCATCACCCCGCGCGCCACCGGCGCCGCCTCCACCCTCTACAACGCGCAGCGCCAGCTCGGCTCCGCGCTTGGCGTCGCGGTGCTCGGCACCGTGCTGACCGCCGTCGGACCCCTCACCGTGAACGCTTCGGGTACGCCCGTGGCGAACCTCACCGCGTACCGCGCCGCCTTCCTCACCGCGGCCGTCCTGGCCCTCGTGGCGGCCGCGATCGCCTTGCTGGTACGGGATTCCGACGCCGCCGCCACCATGCGCCCGGTACCGGCGGGGGGTACCGGGGAGCCGTCCGCGGAGGCCGCCCCGGAGCCCGCCGGGGCGGCCTGAGCGGCCGCAGGCGGCGGCGTCCTGGCATCCGCCTTTCGTGGTACCGGTAGGATGGGGCGCTGGCGGTAGTCCCTGTGGCGTCCACCCAGGTCAACCGCACGAGGGCGAGGAGTCACGCTCACCGTCCACCCCCCACGGGAGATGCAGCTCCAACCGCCCATCGCCCGTCTCGCCCGACCCGCCCGTACCGGCCCCGGCCGGCGGCATGGGGAGGGCGGAGGCAACCTGACCGCAAGCCCATAGGAGACCAAACCGTGAAGAGCGCCGTCGAGACTCTGAACCCGACCCGGGTTCGACTCACCGTCGAGGTGCCCTTCGAGGAGCTCAAGCCCAGCCTCGACGCGGCGTACAAGAAGATCAACCAGCAGGTCTCGGTCCCGGGCTTCCGCAAGGGCAAGATCCCGAACCGGGTCATCGACCAGCGTTTCGGTCGTGGCGCCGTGCTGGAGGAGGCCGTCAACGACGCCCTCCCGCGCTTCTACACGCAGGCAGTCGACGAGGGCAAGATCGAGGTTCTCGGACAGCCCGACATCACCAACATCGAGGGTGTCGAGAAGATCGCCGACGGTGGTGACCTGAAGTTCACCGCCGAGGTGGACATCCGCCCGGAGATCACCCTCCCGGACTTCTCGACCATCGAGGTCACCGTCGACCCGATCGTCGTCACCGACGAGGACGTCGACAAGTCCCTGGAGCAGCTGCGTGAGCGCTTCTCCTCGGTCAAGGACGTCGAGCGCGCCGCGGCCGCCGGCGACATCGTGGTCGTCGACCTCGAGGCCAAGGTCGACGGCGAGGTGCCGGAGGACGGCACCGCCGCCGGCGTCAGCTACGAGATCGGCTCGGGCCGTCTGATCGACGGCATCGACGACGCCGTCGTCGGCCTGGAGGCCGGTGGCACCGCGACCTTCGACACCGAGCTCAAGGGTGGCACCCAGGCGGGCAAGACCTCCGAGGTCACCGTCACCGTCACCGCCGTCCAGGAGAAGGAGCTGCCCGAGCTGGACGACGAGTTCGCCCAGCTGGCCAGCGAGTTCGACACCCTGGAGGAGCTGCGCGGCGACTCCCGCAAGCGCCTCGAGCGCATGAAGGAGTACGACCAGGCCACCCAGGCCCAGGAGAAGGTGCTCGACGCGCTGCTGGCGCTGGTCGAGATCGAGTTCCCGGAGAAGCTCCTCAAGGACGAGATCGAGACCCGCAAGCACAACCTCGAGCACCACCAGCTGGAGCCGATGGGCCTCGACCTCGCGACGTACCTGGAGACCCAGGGCAAGACCGAGGAGGAGTTCCTGGCGGAGACCGAGGAGCAGGCGAAGAAGGGCATCAAGACCCAGTTCGTCCTGGACCAGATCGTCGCCGACGAGGAGCTGGGTGTTAACCAGGAGGAGCTCACCGAGCACCTCATCCGCCGCGCCGCCGGCTCGGGCCTGACCCCGGACCAGTTCGCGCAGCAGGTCGTCCAGGGTGGCCAGGTGCCGCTGCTGGTCGGCGAGGTCGCCCGCGGCAAGGCGCTGGCCACCGTGGTCGAGGCCGCCAAGGTCGTCGACACCGAGGGCAACGAGATCAACTTCGACGACGACGAGACCGACGAGTCGGGCGAGACCGTCGCCGCCGAGGCCCCGGCCGCCGAGGCCGAGGCCGAGGAGAAGACCGAGGCCTGACCGCCCCGGTCGCCCTGACGCAGCAGCGGGCCCGGACGCCGTACACGGTGTCCGGGCCCGCCGTGTTCCCCGCGGTCGCGGGCGGGGCCCGCCGCGAACCCTGCGCTCACAGCGAACAGTTCTGCGTGAGGGATTCTGCGGCCCGGCCTGCGCGTTAGGGTCCATGGACAGCAACAATCACGACGTGATACCCGGAAGCTGTGCGACACCGTGACGGCCGCGGAGCGACCGTCCAAATCGACTGAGCAGGTGGCTAAGTGACGTTCCCGCAGATGCAGATGCCTGGCCCGATGGCGCCGCACGCCGCCTCTGGTGACGTGCTCGGCGGCCTGGGCGACCAGGTCTACAACCGGCTGCTCAACGAGCGGATCATCTTCCTCGGCCAGCAGGTCGACGACGACATCGCCAACAAGATCACCGCCCAGCTGCTCCTGCTGGCCGCGGACCCGGACAAGGACATCTTCCTTTACATCAACTCCCCGGGCGGCTCGATCTCGGCCGGCATGGCGATCTACGACACCATGCAGTACATCAAGAACGACGTCGTCACCATCGCGATGGGCATGGCCGCCTCGATGGGCCAGTTCCTGCTGACCGCCGGCGCCAAGGGCAAGCGCTTCTCGCTGCCGAACGCCAACATCCTCATGCACCAGCCGTCCGCCGGTCTCGGCGGCTCGGCCACCGACATCCGCATCCAGGCCGAGCAGCTGCTCCGCACCAAGAAGCGGATGTCCGAGCTGATCGCCTTCCACAGCGGCCAGTCCTTCGAGCAGATCACCGCGGACTCCGACCGCGACCGCTGGTTCACGCCCGAGGAGGCCCTGGAGTACGGCCTGATCGACGCGATCATGCACAGCGCCGCGGACGTTCCGGGCGGCGGCGGCACGGGCGCCTGAGCCTCGGCCCCGGATCCCACGAGACCACAGCCCCATCGCTCCGGAGGACTAGAACCCCCATGAACATCCCCAGCCTGTCCAGCGCCAAGGCACGCGTCGAGGACATGCGTGCCGAGGGCCGCTACATCGTCCCGCGCTTCGTCGAGCGCACCTCGCAGGGCATCCGCGAGTACGACCCGTACGCCAAGCTGTTCGAGGAGCGCATCATCTTCCTCGGCTCGCAGGTGGACGACGTCTCCGCGAACGACATCATGGCCCAGCTGCTCTGCCTGGAGTCCATGGACCCGGACCGCGAGATCCAGATGTACATCAACTCGCCCGGCGGCTCGTTCACGGCCCTGACGGCCATCTACGACACCATGCAGTACGTGAAGCCGGACATCACCACGGTCTGCATGGGCCAGGCGGCCTCCGCCGCGGCCGTGCTGCTCGCCGCCGGCACCCCCGGCAAGCGGATGGCGCTGCCGAACGCCCGTATCCTGATCCACCAGCCGTACACCGAGACCGGCCGCGGTCAGGTGTCCGACCTGGAGATCCAGGCCAGGGAGATCTTCCGGATGCGCGAGCAGCTGGAGGAGATGCTCTCCAAGCACTCGAACAAGTCCGTCGAGCAGGTCCGCGACGACATCGAGCGCGACAAGATCCTGACGGCCGAGGAGGCCGTCGAGTACGGTCTCGTCGACCTGGTCATCTCCACCCGCAAGGCCTCGCTGACCTCCTGAGGTCGGCACCCTGCCGGGGGCGGGGCGCGCACGCCGTTGCGCGCCCCGCCCCCGGCACATCGGCGGAACCGGCGACGGCATCTGTTCGGTATCAATTCGCCCAGGGCGTAGGGCAGACCTGGCGAAGAGGACGGAATCAGGGGCCCGGCAGAGTACCGTCGGATAGCGAGACCGATCGCCGTCGGCGTTGACGGTCCACAGCACCAGGCCCCGGAACCCCCGCGGGGCCCCTGGCGAAGGGGAAGCACCTCGTGGCACGCATCGGAGACGGTGGCGACCTGCTCAAGTGCTCGTTCTGCGGCAAGTCGCAGAAGCAGGTGAAGA
Organism: Kitasatospora sp. NPDC022785; assembly: GCF_055561295.1. NCBI lineage: Bacteria > Bacillati > Actinomycetota > Actinomycetes > Kitasatosporales > Streptomycetaceae > Kitasatospora > Kitasatospora sp. NPDC022785. The sequence goes on from NZ_JBVHHB010000018.1 coordinate 51,215, forward strand.
AGCTGATCGCCGGCCCAGGCGTGTACATCTGCGACGAGTGCATCGACCTGTGCAACGAGATCATCGAGGAGGAGCTCGCCGAGACCTCCGAGGTGCGCTTCGAGGAGCTCCCGAAGCCGCGCGAGATCTACGAGTTCCTGGACCAGTACGTGGTCGGCCAGGACCTCGCCAAGAAGGCGCTGTCGGTGGCCGTCTACAACCACTACAAGCGCGTGCAGGCCGGCGAGGCGGGCCGCAGCGGCGGCAACGGCCGTGAGGACGCCATCGAGCTGGCGAAGTCCAACATCCTGCTGCTCGGGCCGACCGGCTCCGGCAAGACGCTGCTGGCGCAGACGCTGGCCCGGATGCTGAACGTGCCGTTCGCGATCGCCGACGCCACCGCGCTCACCGAGGCCGGGTACGTCGGCGAGGACGTCGAGAACATCCTGCTCAAGCTGATCCAGGCGGCCGACTACGACGTCAAGAAGGCCGAGACCGGGATCATCTACATCGACGAGATCGACAAGGTCGCCCGCAAGAGCGAGAACCCGTCGATCACGCGCGACGTCTCGGGCGAGGGCGTGCAGCAGGCGCTGCTGAAGATCCTGGAGGGCACCACCGCCTCGGTGCCGCCGCAGGGGGGCCGCAAGCACCCGCACCAGGAGTTCATCCAGATCGACACCACCAACGTGCTGTTCATCGTGGGCGGCGCGTTCGCGGGCCTGGAGCGGATCATCGAGGGCCGCGCGGGTGCCAAGGGCATCGGCTTCGGCGCCAACATCCGCTCCAAGCGGGAGCTGGACGCCAGCGACCACTTCCGTCAGGTGATGCCGGAGGACCTGGTCAAGTTCGGCATGATCCCGGAGTTCATCGGCCGTCTCCCGGTGATCACCAGCGTGCACAACCTGGACCGCGAGGCGCTGCTGCAGATCCTCACCGAGCCGAAGAACGCGCTGGTCAAGCAGTACCGCAAGCTCTTCGAACTGGACGGCGTGGAGCTGGAGTTCTCCCGCGACGCGCTGGAGGCCATCGCCGACCAGGCGATCCTGCGCGGCACCGGCGCGCGTGGCCTGCGGGCCATCATGGAGGAGGTGCTGATGTCCGTGATGTACGAGGTGCCCTCGCGCCAGGACGTCGCCCGCGTGGTGGTCACCGGAGACGTCGTCTCCAAGCACGCTATCCCCACGCTCGTCCCGCGGGACATGATCAAGCGGGAGCGGCGCGAGAAGAGCGCCTGACCCGGCCGGCGCCCCCGGCGTCGGTGCGCATGTGACAGGGCCCCCGGAGACCACGGTCTCCGGGGGCCCTTCGCTGTTCCACGGGGTGCCGCCGGACTTACTTCGGCACCTCGGAGGCGGCGCGCAGGTCGCGGGCGTCGGCGGCCAGCTTGTCGAGGTCCGGCTGCTTGCCCTCCTCGGGCGCCTGCATCATCAGGATCAGGCTGCTGTTGTCGGCCCAGGCGCAGATGCCCAGGTCGGTGCCCTCCTGGGTGGCCTTGGCGCACTCCATGGTGCCGCCCTTGGGGCCGGCGTCGACCGCGTGCCGGTTGCTGACGGTCGGGCCACCGGCCGAGAAGCCCTTGAACATGGCGTCCAGCTCCTGCTTGGGCAGCAGCACCTTGCCGTAGCCGCCGACCACGATGAGCTTCGGGTCGTCCGACGGGTCCAGATAGACGGCGCTCACGCCGGTCGGGTGCCAGGCGCCGTCGCCCTTGCCGAACTCGGAGGTGATCTCCTCCTCCATCTTCCGGGCGATCTCGTTGTCGTCGTCCTTGGAGAGGTCCTTGAACTTGGCCGGCAGGACGATCTTCTGGGTGCCCGCGTTGGACGTCACGTCGAAGACGAAGTACGCGACGGCGCCGCCGATCAGCGCCAGCAGCACGGCGAAGACGCTGAGCAGGATCCAGAGCGTCTTACGGGACTTGCGCGGCGGCACCGGGGCGTAGGCGCCGTACCCCGGGAGGCCGGGCTGGCCGCCGGGCGGCGGGCCCTGCGGCGGCACGGCACCGTAGGGTGCGGCGGCGGGCGGCGGGGGCGTCGCCCCGTAGCCGGGCTGCTGGGGCGGCACGGGCGCGCCGTCGTACGGCTGGCCGGCGGGCGGCGGCGGGGTGCCGTAGGGGTTCTGCTCGGTCACGATGGCCCTTTCTGGGGCGGGACGGACGGGACGGACGGGAGCCGACCTGCGGCCGCGGCGCACTCCCGCCCGGGACGGGGCGGCAGTCGCGGCGGCCGCGTGGGCGTGACGGTGGCGCGGGTGTGACGGTGGCGCGCGGGTGTGACGGTGGCGCGGGTGTGACGACCGCGCGCGGGTGTGACGGTGGCGCCGGCTACTTGGCGACGACCATCGCGGAACGGATCGCCCGCGTCTTGTCGGCGGCCTGGGCCGGGGTGAGCGGCGTCGAAGCGGCGCCGCTGAGGCTGGACTTGAAGAAGGTGACCCGGGCCGTGGTCGACTTGTCGGCCCAGACGCAGACGGTGGACTGGGACTTGCCGCCGAGCACGCTGAAGACGCCGCAGGAGAGCTTCCCGGAGGAGTTGTGGCTGTCCTGGGCCGGGAAGTCCGTCAGCGGGGTGGCCCAGCTGCCGCCCTCGCTGGGCTTCTTGGAGTCCTCGATGATCTTGTCGGGGTCGCTGAGGTTGCCGTAGACGCCGATCACGCTGATCGTGTCCAGCGCGTCGGAGCCCTTGGCGTAGCTGGCGACCAGCACGTTCAGGTCGGAGCCGAGCTTGGACGTCTCGGCCTTGCTCGGGTCGGCCGCCTGCTCCTTGGCCGACTTCTGGGTGTAGCCGTCCGGCAGCGACTGCGCGGCGGTGATCTTGTACTTGCCGCCGGAGTCCCCGCCGAGCAGCTTGTAGAGGCCGAAGCCGCCACCGCCCAGCACCAGGGCGCCGATCACCAGGCCGACGACCAGCCCGCCCTTGCCCTTCTTCGGCGCAGGCGCCACCGGGTAGCCCGGCTGGCCGTACGGGGCCTGCTGCGGCGGCACCCCGTAGGGCGGCTGCGGGGCGCCGTACTGCGGCTGGGGCGCGCCGTACTGCGGAGCGGGGGCGCCCTGCTGCGGGTAGCCGTACTGCGGCTGCGGCGCGCCATAGGGGGGCTGCGCCCCGTACGGCGGCTGCGGCTGCGGCGCCCCGTACGGCGGCTGTGCCCCGTAGGGCTGCTGCGGCTGACCCTGCGGATACTGCTGACCCTGGCCGTACATCTGCCTCTGTGCTCCCCCGCCGCACCTGCGGCCTGTCGCGATCTGGAGTCGTCCGTGTCCGTACGAAGGACCGGACGAGTGTGCGGGCACGCTACCGCACCGGGCCGACGGCCGTCCGGACCGGACGCGCGCAGCGCGCGGACCGAAAGCGGTTCGTAACCCAGGTCCCCGGTTACGTAAACTGTGCGTCGTGACCGACAAGAACCAGCGCCCCGTGAGCAGCCATGCCGGGGACGACGCAGCCACCCTCCCGACGACCTACGCCCCGGCGGAGGTAGAGGGCGAGCTGTACGAGCGCTGGGTGGAGCGCGGTTACTTCACGGCCGACGCCAAGAGCGAGAAGCCGCCGTACACCATCGTCATCCCGCCGCCGAACGTCACCGGTGCCCTGCACCTGGGCCACGCCTTCCAGCACACGCTGATGGACGCGCTGACCCGCCGCAAGCGCATGCAGGGCTACGAGACGCTCTGGCTGCCCGGCATGGACCACGCCGGCATCGCCACCCAGAACAAGGTGGAGCAGCAGCTCGCCGAGTCCGGCCTCTCCCGCCACGACCTGGGCCGCGAGGCCTTCGTCGAGAAGGTCTGGGAGTGGAAGGAGAACTACGGCGGCAGGATCCTCGGCCAGATGCGCCGTCTCGGCGACGGCGTCGACTGGTCCCGCGAGCGCTTCACCATGGACGAGGGCCTCTCGCAGGCCGTCCAGACCATCTTCAAGCGCCTCTTCGACGACGGCCTGATCTACCGGGCCGAGCGCATCATCAACTGGTGCCCGCGCTGCCTCACCGCGCTCTCCGACATCGAGGTGGAGCACGAGGAGGTCCCCGGCGAGCTGGTCTCGATCCGCTACGGGGAGGGCGACGACTCGATCGTCGTGGCCACCACCCGCGCCGAGACGATGCTCGGTGACACCGCCGTCGCCGTCCACCCGGAGGACGAGCGCTACCGGCACCTGGTCGGCCGGACCATCAAGCTGCCGCTGACGGACCGGGAGATCCCGGTCGTCGCCGACGAGCACGTCGACCCGGAGTTCGGCACCGGCGCCGTCAAGGTGACGCCGGCGCACGACCCGAACGACTTCGCCATCGGCCAGCGCCACAACCTGCCGAACCTGAGCGTGATGGACGAGCACGGCGCGATCACCGTGCACGGCCCGTTCCTCGGCCTGGACCGGCTGGAGGCCCGCTCGGCCGTGGTCGGCGCGCTGCGCGAGCAGGGCCGGATCGTCGCCGAGAAGCGCCCGTACATGCACGCCGTCGGCCACTGCTCGCGCTGCCACACCGTGGTCGAGCCGCGCCTGTCGCTGCAGTGGTGGGTCAAGGTCGCCCCGCTGGCCCAGGCCGCCGGCGACGCCGTCCGCGACGGCAAGGTGGAGATCCACCCGAAGGAGCTGGAGCGCCGCTACTTCGACTGGGTCGACAACATGTACGACTGGTGCATCTCGCGCCAGCTCTGGTGGGGCCACCGGATCCCGGTCTGGTACGGCCCGGACGGCGAGGTCGTCTGCGTCGGCCCCGACGAGCAGCCGCCGACCGGTGAGGGCTGGCACCAGGACCCGGACGTCCTGGACACCTGGTTCTCCTCCGGCCTCTGGCCCTTCTCCACCCTCGGCTGGCCGGAGAAGACCCCGGACCTGGCGAAGTTCTACCCGACCGACGTCCTGCTCACCGGCCACGACATCATCTTCTTCTGGGTCGCCCGGATGATGATGTTCGGCCTGTACGCGATGGACGGTCAGGCGCCGTTCAAGACCGTCGCCCTGACCGGCCTGGTCCGCGACGAGTTCGGCAAGAAGATGTCGAAGTCCTCCGGCACCGCCGTGGACCCGCTGGACTGGATGGACGCCTACGGCGCCGACGCCGTCCGCTTCACCCTGGCCCGTGGCGCCAACCCCGGCGCCGACGTGCCGATCGGCGAGGACTGGGTCAAGGGCTCGCGCAACTTCTGCAACAAGATCTGGAACGCGACCCGCTTCGCGCTGATGAACGGCGCCACCGTCGAGGGCCCGCTGCCCGCGCCGGAGGAGCTGACCGCGGTCGACCGCTGGATCCTGTCGCGGCTGAACGCCACCGTCGCCGAGGTGGACGCGCTGTACGACGACTACGAGTTCGCCAAGGTCTCGGACGCGCTCTACCACTTCGCCTGGGACGAGGTGTTCGACTGGTACGTCGAGCTCTCCAAGACCACCCTGGCCAAGGGCGGCGCGCAGGCCGACGCCTCCCGCCGGGTCCTGGGCGAGGTCCTGGACGTCACGCTGCGGCTGCTCCACCCGGTCGTCCCCTTCGTCACCGACACGCTGTGGACGACGCTCACCGGTGCCGAGTCCCTGGTGGTCACCGAGTGGCCCAAGGACAGCGGTTTCCGGGACGCCGAGGCCGAGGCCGAGGTCGCCACGCTCCAGCAGGTGGTCACCGAGGTCCGCCGGTTCCGCTCGGACCAGGGCCTGCAGCCCGCGCAGAAGGTCCCCGCCCGGCTCGGCCTGGACGGCACCGTCCTGGCCGTCCACGAGGACGCGATCCGCTCGCTGCTGCGCCTGACCCTGCCCGAGGACGGCTTCACGGCCACCGCCTCGCTCCCGGTCGCCGGCGCCACGGTGGCGCTGGACCTCTCCGGCACCATCGACGTCGCGGCCGAGCGCAAGCGCCTGGCCAAGGACCTCGCGGCCGCCGAGAAGGAGAAGGCCCAGACCACCGCCAAGCTCGGCAACGAGGCGTTCCTCGCCAAGGCGCCGGACGACGTGGTCGCCAAGATCCGGGTCCGCCAGGAGGCCGCCGAGGCCGACATCGCCCGGATCACCGCTCAGCTCGCGGCGCTGCCGCAGGCCTGACGGACCGCAGCTCCCGAGGGGCCGCATCCCGCCGACGCGGGGTGCGGCCCCTCGGCGTTTCCGGGGCGGCCCGCGGCGGTGCCCCGTGGCGACGGCCATTTCCGCGGTTCCTGCCCCGAATAGCGCACGGTCATTGCTCTGTTCCGGCGAATATTCATCCTGGACCGGGTGAAGTCCTATTCCGCCCGAATTCATTCCGGTCTTGCCCGCGCGGGTTCGCGGAAGTTAGCAGGTGGGATGTGTACGGTGTGCAGGAGTTCCGCTGAGCCGACGGCACCGAACGGGAGGGCATGGCGTGGTGGTGACCAAGGAGTTGGCCGACGAACTGCCTGCTGAGGCGGTCGAGGAGGCCAAAGCCCGGGCAGCGACGCTGCTGCTCGCGTTCCGGCACGGAAACCAGTTGGCGTTCGACGACGAGCTGGACCGGATTTTCGAGGAACACGCGCACCGCGAGGTCACCACCCTGCTCACGTGGATCGCCGCCGAGGCGGTCCGCAAGGCGTACGCGCCCGAGGTCGGCGACCGGGTGCTGCGCGCCATGGCCCGCCGCGCCCCGGCCGACACCGCAGCGGTGGACGTGGACGAGGAGACCGCCGACGCGGCCCGGCTGATCGAGGCCGTCGCCGGCGGCCGGGTCACCGAGGTCCGCGGGCTGGTGGCGGCCACCGCCGACACCACCTTCCTGCTCGGCGGTCTGCTCCAGGGGGTCGCCATGATGCTGCCGTTCCTGCCCGAGGGCGAGCTCGCCGAGATCGCCGCCGAGCTGCGCCGCCGGCACTGCGGCCCGTGTCCGGAGATCCCCGAGGCCCGGGCCGGGGTCTGACACCCCGGTACCCGGCCCCCGGGCCGGTTACGGCATCGCGTGCAGGTGCGAGCCGATGGTGCCGGCGATCCCGCCGCCCGCCTTGGCGTCCCAGTTGGTCGACCAGGTCATCGCCCCGCCGATCCCGGGCCAGGTGGTGTCGGGCCTGAAGCTCCCGCAGTTGGTGGCGGAGGCCAGGCAGTCGAGCGCGTTGTCGACCACGCCCGGGCTGACGTAGCCGCCGCCCGCCGCGCTGGTGGAGGCCGGCACGCCGAGCCCGACCTGGTCGGGCCGCAGCCCGCCCTTGAGCTGGATGCAGGCCAGCGCGGTCAGGAAGTTCTCGGTGCCCTGCCCGTAGACCTGGCCGTCGCAGCCGAGCATCGTGCCGGAGTTGTAGTACTGCATGTTGACGATGGTGAGGACGTCCTTCACGTTCAGCGCCAGCTTGAAGTACTCCGTCCCGGTCGACTGCATGTCGATGGTCTGTGGCGCCATGGTGAGGACGAACCCGCTGCCCGCCCTTGCCGCCAGTGTGTGCAGCGCCTGGCCCATGTAGGTGGCGCTGACCCCGTTCTCCAGGTCGATGTCGATCCCGTCGAAGCCGTAGCTCTGCATCAGCGCCCAGGCCGTGTCGGCGAAGGTGGTGGCGGAGGCGGAGCTGTTGACGGAGACGGTGCCGTTCTGGCCGCCGACGGAGAGCACCACCTTCTTGCCGGCCGCCTTCTTGGCCGCGATGTCGGCCTTGAACTGGGCGTCGGTGTAGCCGCCCAGTCGCGAGGAGAGCGTGCTGTCCAGCGTGAAGCTCAGGCCCCCGGGCGTGCTGGTGGCATCCGCGAAGGAGACCGCGATGACGTCGTAGGCGGCCGGGACGTCGCTGATCCGCTGGACGGTGGCGCCGTTGTCGAAGTTCTGCCAGTAGCCGGTGAGGATGTGCCTGGGCAGGCCCGGCGGCCGGCCGGTCGGGGTGGCGGTGGGGGACGCCGTTCCGGTCGGCGAGGCGGTCGCGGTGGTGGTCGCCGTCGGGGTGGGGGTCGGGGAGGTGGAGCTGGGGGAGGGCTTCGGGTCGCCCGGGCCGATCAGTGACACGTCGTCGGCCAGGAAGGCCGGCTGCCCGTACCAGCCGTGCAGGTAGACGGTGACGCTGGTGGCGCCCGCCCCGGTGGTGAAGGTGGTGCTCAGCCGGGAGTACCCGGTCGAGGTGGTCCAGGTGCTGGGGTCGGTCCCGCCGGTGCCGCGGGCGCCCAGGTAGACGTAGGAGCCCTGGACCCAGCCGCTCAGCGTGTACGTCGAGGACGGTTTCACGGTGACGGTCTGGACGCACTCGCCGGTGTCGCCGGCGCCCGGGGTGGAGCGCAGCGCGGACGAGCCGGAGTGGACGGTGGCGGTCTCGGGTGCGCCGGCGGAGCAGGTCCAGCCGGCGAGGTGGTTGCCGGACTCGAAGCCGCCGTTGGTGATCAGGTCGATGTCGGCGGCCTGGGCGCCGGCGCCGCCGGCGAGGGCGAGGCCGCTCAGGCCCAGCGCGATCGCGCCGGCCCCGGCGAGCAGGCTGTGGACGGCGCGCGGGCGCGCGTGTCGGGCAGATGGCATGGCTCCATCTCCTGTGGGGGAGGCCGGGCGGCTCGGGTGTCCCGCGTGCGCGGGGAGCCGTCCGGGTGTCGATGGGTGTGCGTGCGGGAGCTACCGACAACTCAAGTCCCTGTCGGGGTAGGAGACTTGCCTCACAAGGTGGAGTAGACCAATCCGGCTGTCAAGAGGACCGGCCACGCGGACCGGCCACTCAGGCGGCGAGCAGCTCCGCCGGCTCCCCGGCGAGCCGCGCAGTCAGCCGGGCGATCCGGGCCGAGGCCAGCCCGTCCCCGTACGGGCTCGGGGCGGCCGCCAGCCGGGCGAGCCGCTCGGGGGAGTCGGCCAGCCAGGCGCGGGCCGACTCGCCAAGCTCGGCGCCGGGCCGCACCAGGGCGGCGAATCCGGCGTCCACCGCCTCCGGGCGCTCGGTGGAGCGGCGCACCACCAGCAGCGGGCGGCCGAGCACGGTGCACTCCTCCTGCACCCCGCCGGAGTCGAAGACCAGCAGCGCGGCGTGCCGGGCCAGGCCCAGGAACTCCGCGTACCCGACCGGCTCGGTTACGGCGAGCCGCGCCAACAGGCCGTCCAGCGCGAACCGTTCGACGGCGGCGCGGGTGCGCGGGTGCATCGGGAAGAGCACCGGGGTGCCGGCCCGGGCGATCCGGTCCAGCTCGGCGAGGACGGCGCCGAGCGCCTCGGCGGTGTCGGTGTTCTCCGGCCGGTGCACGGTGGCCAGGACGTAGCCGTCCGGCCCGACCCCGCGCCGGGCGAGCAGCGCGGCCCGGGCGGGCCCGCCGGGGAGCTGACGCCGGACCACCATCACCACCCGGGAGCGGTCGGCGGTGTCGGGCAGCCGGTCGGAGATGGCCCGGTAGGCGGCGTTGAGTGCGGCGCCCTTGCCGATCCGGGCGTGCGGGCGGCGGCGCTGGACGAGGTGGATCCGGTCGTCCGCTTGCGCGGCGGTGAGCACCAGGGCGCGGGTGTCGTCCTCGCTGTCGTCGTCGATCACCCACAGGTGCGCTCCCGGGGCGGAGCGCCGCAGCCCGGCGAGGGTCTGGGTGACGACGGCCTCCTCGTCGCGGCAGGGGATCACCAGGTGCCACTGGAAGGCGGCCGGATCGCCCGGCTCGGCGGCGCGGTTGTGCCGGAAGGCGTGCCGGGAGCCGGCCCAGTAGAGCAGGAAGCGGCCGAACACGAGGACCATGTAGGCGAGGAGCGCCAGGGAGAGCAGCTCGGCGGCCCGGGCTAAGCCCTCCTGGCGGGCCAGGACGTACTGGTGCAGGGCGTCGGGCATGAGGCGGTCCTCCTGGCGATCAAAGGCGATGTGGCTCCTGGGCTTGCGAATCGATGCTTCTTTGCGATCAAACTCACTAAATAAATAGTAAACGGACTAAATCCGAAAGTCAGGGCAAAGTGGCCGTTCTCGCCCGGCCGCGGCTTCGGGGCGCCCTGTGGGGAGCGTCGGCCGCGGCTCCGTAGACTGTGGACGTGAGCGACAAGGCCGACCCGAACCCGTACACCCTCCGCCCCGCCGACGCCGGCACCGGCGACGCCCTGCGCGACGTCGAGACCGAGCTCTCCAAGCGCTGGCCGGAGAACAAGCTGGAGCCCTCGCTCGACCGGATCGAGGCGCTGATGGACATCCTGGGCCAGCCCCAGCGGTCCTTCCCCTCCATCCACGTCACCGGCACCAACGGCAAGACCTCCACCGCCCGGATGATCGAGCAGCTGCTCAACACCTTCGAGCTGCGCACCGGCCGCTACACCAGCCCGCACGTGGAGTCCGTCACCGAGCGGATCAGCCTGGACGGCGTCCCGATCAGCCCCGAGCTGTTCGTCGAGGTCTACCGCGACATCGAGCCGTACGTGCAGATGGTCGACACGCAGCAGCCGGTCCCGATGTCCTTCTTCGAGGTGCTGACCGGCATGGCGTACGCCGCCTTCGCCGACGCCCCGGTGGACGTCGGCGTGATCGAGGTCGGCATGGGCGGCTCCTGGGACGCCACCAACGTGATCGACGCCGCCGTCGCGGTGATCACCCCGATCGGCCTGGACCACACCGACAAGCTGGGCGGGACCACCGGCGAGATCGCGGTCGAGAAGTCCGGGATCATCAAGACCGGCGCCGTCGCCGTCGTCGCCCAGCAGCAGCTGGACGCCGCCCAGACCATCCTGCGGCGCGCCGTCGAGGTGGACGCCACGGTGGCCCGCGAGGGCATGGAGTTCGGCGTGATCCGCCGTGAGGTCGCCATCGGCGGCCAGCTGATGACACTGCGTGGGCTCGGCGGCGAGGAGTACGAGGACGTCTTCGTCCCGCTGCACGGTGCCCACCAGGCGCAGAACGCCGCGCTGGCGCTGGCCGCCGTCGAGGCCTTCTTCGGCGTCGGCGGCGCGCGCGGCGGCCAGCTCGACGTCGACAAGGTCCGCCAGGCCTTCTCCGGCGTCGCCTCGCCGGGCCGGCTGGAGGTCGTGCGCCGCAGCCCGACGATCCTCCTGGACGCCGCGCACAACCCGAACGGCGCCCAGGCCACCGTCGCCGCGATCGGCGAGGCCTTCGGCTTCACCCGGCTCGTCGGCGTGATCGGCACCAGCGGCGACAAGGACGTGGCCGGTCTGCTGGAGGCCTTCGAGCCGATCCTGGCCGAGGTCGTGATCACCCAGAACTCCACCCACCGCGCGATGGACGTGGACGCGCTGGCCGCCCTGGCCGTCGAGGTCTTCGGCGAGGACCGCGTCCAGGTCGAGCCCCGGCTCGACGACGCCATCGCCGCCGCCGTCACCCTCGCCGAGGAGGAGGGCGACCTCGGTGGTGCCGGGGTGCTGGTCACCGGCTCGGTCATCACGGTGGGCGAGGCCCGCCTGCTCCTCGGGAGGAAGTCACGATGAGGACGCTCTGCTCCTCGACCCTGATCGGCGAGGCGTTGCTGATCATGTTCGCCGCCCTGGTCGCCATGCAGCTCTCCGACGTCCCCACCGCCACCGTCTGGACGGTCAGCGGTATCGCCATGGCGCTCTGTGTCCTGCTCTGCGGCATGATCACCCGCCCCGGCGCGGTGGCGATCGGCTGGGCGCTACAGCTCGGTCTGATCGCCAGCGGCTTCGTCCTGCCGACCATGTTCGGCCTGGGCGTGGTCTTCGCCGGCCTCTGGTGGTGCTCGGTGCACTACGGCCGCAGGATCGACGAGTTCAAGGCCGCCCGCGCCGCCGCCCAGGCGGCACCTGCGGCGTAGGCCCAGCCGGTCGGTCCTGCCGGGCGCGCGACGCAGGATCGACCGGACGGGACGCGGGTGTCCGCACGGCCGGACGGGACCCCGGACCAGGCGGCGGCCTGCCTGCTCACGCAAGGTAACCTCTGCGGTAGTCGCACTCCGCGCATCGATCCGAGTGCATGCCGAACCGATTCCCCAGGAGACGCACCGTGTCCCAGCGCACTCTCGTCCTGCTCAAGCCCGACGCCGTCAAGCGCGGCCTGGCCGGCGAGATCATCAGCCGCATCGAGCGCAAGGCCGGCTGGCAGCTCACCGCCGTCGAGCTGCGCACCTTCGACCGGGCGACGCTGGAGCAGCACTACGCGGAGCACGTCGGCCGTCCGTTCTACGAGCCGCTGCTGGAGTTCATGACCTCCGGTCCGTCGATCGCCCTGATCGTCGAGGGCGAGGAGGTCATCCCCGGCATCCGGATGCTGGCCGGGGCCACCAACCCGCTGGAGGCCGGCGCCGGCACCATCCGCGGCGACTACGCGACGATCACCCGCGAGAACCTGATCCACGCCTCCGACTCCCCGGAGTCCGCCGAGCGCGAGATCAAGATCTTCTTCCCGGCCCACGCGTAAGCACCGCCCCGGGCGACACGCCCGAGGGACCTTCGGGTGCCCCGGCCGGGACCATTGGCCCGGCCGGGGCATTCTTATCGTGAAATAGGGAACTGGGGCCGCCGACACGGCGTCCCAATGCTCGGAGAAGCGATCACGCTCCGGACAATGGACGGTATGCCCCACGTCGACGTCCGTACTGGCCGGCGTGACTACGATGGACGCGACTCTAGGGCCCGGTACGGCTGGTCAGCTGGTTTCCGCCCAAGCCGTGGGCGCACGCTTCTCGTCCACCCCCGCTAATGACTCCGAGCCCGGGAAGGCACCTACACCCCATGGCAACCAACCTGTCGTTCATCGGCCGCGACCTGGCGATCGACCTCGGAACCGCCAACACGCTGGTGTATGTCAGGGGCAAGGGGATCGTCCTCAACGAGCCGTCCGTCGTCGCGGTCAACACCAACACCGGCGGCATCCTGGCGGTCGGCGCCGAGGCCAAGAAGATGATCGGCCGCACCCCGGGCAACATCGTCGCCATCCGCCCGCTCAAGGACGGCGTGATCGCCGACTTCGAGATCACCGAGCGGATGCTCCGCTACTTCATCCTCAAGATCCACCGCCGCCGCTACCTGGCCCGCCCCCGGGTCGTGGTCTGCGTGCCCTCCGGCATCACCGGAGTCGAGCGCCGTGCCGTCATCGAGGCCTCCTCGCAGGCCGGCGCGCGCCAGGTGCACATCATCGAGGAGCCGATGGCCGCCGCGATCGGCGCCGGCCTGCCCGTCCACGAGGCCACCGGCAACATGGTCGTCGACATCGGCGGCGGCACCACCGAGGTCGCCGTCATCTCGCTCGGCGGCATCGTCACCGCGCAGTCCATCCGGGTCGCCGGCGACGAGCTGGACAACGCCATCGTCCAGCACATCAAGAAGGAGTACTCGCTGCTCCTGGGCGAGCGCAGCGCCGAGCAGATCAAGATGAGCATCGGCTCCGCCTTCGCCCTGGAGGGCGAGAAGGACGAGCACGCCGAGATCCGAGGCCGCGACCTGGTCAGCGGCCTGCCCAAGACCGTCGTGATCTCCGCCGCCGAGGTCCGCGAGGCCATCGACGAGCCGGTCAACTCGATCATCGACGCCGTCAAGACCACCCTCGACCAGTGCCCGCCCGAGCTGGCCGGTGACGTCATGGACCGCGGCATCGTGCTCACCGGCGGCGGCGCCCTGCTGCGCGGCCTGGACGAGCGGCTGCGCCGCGAGACCGGCATGCCGATCCACATCGCCGAGAACCCGCTCGACTCGGTCGCCCTCGGCTCCGGCAAGTGCGTCGAGGAGTTCGAGGCGCTCCAGCAGGTACTCGACGCCCAGCCGCGCCGTTAGCACAACCGACAGACCGTCACACCGGACAGCAAACTGAAACGGCCCCCCGCCCGGGCCCCACAGCCCGGGTGGGCGGCCAGGTACGAAGGGGCAGTACCAGCACCGTGAGGGACACACGAGAGAGCCGGCTGCTGCTCATCCTGCTGGTGGCCGTCGCCTTCGCACTGATCACCGTGGACATCAAGGGCGGTGAGAGCTCCCCGCTCGGCGGCGCCCGGCGCGCCGCGGCCGGCGTCCTCGGCCCGGTCGAGCGCGGCGCCGCCACGGTCGTCGACCCGGTCGCCGACACCGTCCGCGCCTTCCGCGACGCCGCCACCCACAGCGGCCGCACCGACCAGCTCGCCCGCGAGAACACCGAGCTGCGCCAGAAACTGGCCTCCTCCGACGCGGCCGGCGCCCGCACCAAGCAGCTCGACGACCTGCTGCGCACCGCCGGCGCCGGCGGATACACCGTCAAGGCCGCCCAGGTCATCGCGATCGGCCCGGCTCAGGGCTTCTCCTGGACCATCACCGTCGACGCCGGCAGCGACGACGGCCTGACCCGGGACATGACCGTGATCAACGGGCAGGGCCTGGTCGGCCGGATCACCACCGTCGCCCCGACCACCTCCACCGTGCTGCTCGCCTCAGACCCCGGCTTCAGCGCCGGCGCCCGGCTGGAGGGCACCGGCGAGATCGGCTTCGCCTCCGGCGGCGGCACCAGCGCCATGAAGGTCTCCCTGCTCAACGGCAAGGCCCAGGTGAAGGAGGGCGACCGGCTGGTCACCTTCGGCTCCCAGAGCGGCCGCCCGTTCGTGCCCGGCGTCCCGGTCGGCAAGGTCGTCCAGGTCGAGGCCAACCCCGGCCAGCTCACCAAGACCATCCTGGTCGAGCCCTTCGTCCAGTTCACCCGGCTCGACCTGGTCGGCGTGGTGGTGGTGCCGCCGCGCACCGACCCGCGCGACGCCGTCCTGCCGCCCGCGCCCGCCGCGCAGGGCCAGGCACCCGCGGCGCCCGCCGCCCCGGCGGTACCGGCCGCCGCCGCACCGCCCGCCAAGCCCTCCGGGGGGAACTGAGCCATGCGCCTCGCCCGCGTCCCCGTCACCGCCGTCCTCGTCCTGCTCGGCCTGATCCTCCAGGTCAGCGTCTTCGGCCGGCTCCAGCTCCCGGGCGCCACCCCGGACATACTGCTGCTCGTGGTGGTCGGCCTCGCCATGGTCTACGGGCCGACCGGCGGCTGCCTGGTCGGCTTCGCGGCCGGCCTGCTGGCCGACCTCGCGCCGCCGTCCGACCACGCCATCGGCCGCTACGCCCTGGTGCTCTGCCTGATGGGCTACGCCGCCGGGCTGCTCCGCCCCGACCACGGCCGGCAGCGCTCGGTCTCCAGCGCGCTGCTGGTGGTGGCCGTCGCGGCGGTCGCCTCCACGCTGCTGTACGCGATGGTCGGCGCCCTGGTCGGCGACACCGCCGCCCGCCACGTCGGCCTCGGCAGCCTGGTGGTCACCGCCCTCCTGTACGACCTGCTGCTGGCGCCGTTCGTGGTGCCCGCGGTGATGCTGATCGGGCGCCGCTTCGGGAAGGACCCGGTGGCCGCCGCCGCCGGGGACGACGAGGGCGGCCCGGGGCTCGGCACGCTCTCGCGCTACCGCACCACCCGTGAGGCGTCGTCCGGGCCGAGCTACAAGAAGAAGCGCTCGCTCGGCTTCGCCAAGCGCCCGTAACACCGGCGCCCGTAACACCCCGCGCCCGCGACACCCGGCGCCCGCAAGACCCCGACCCTCTTGTCCGGAACCCCGCACTCTGGAGCGCACGAGACGTGAGCAACATCCCCGAGACCGGCCGTACCCGGCGGGTGACGATCCGTCTGGTGGTGCTGCAGATCCTGGTGCTGTCGCTGCTCGCCACCCTCGGCGGACGGCTCTGGTACCTGCAGATCCGCAACGCCAGCGTCTACACCGCCAAGGCGACCGGCAACCACATCCGCGAGGTGGTCGAGCCGGCCGTGCGCGGCGAGATCCTGGACGCCTCCGGCCGCATCCTGGCCGGCAACGAGACCCGCCTGGTGGTCTCGGTCAGCCGCACCTCGCTGCTCCAGCAGAAGGACGGCGGCAAGGCGGTGCTGGGCCGGCTCGCCGAGGTGCTCGGCATGCCGGCCAAGGACGTCCAGGAGAAGGTCCGGCTCTGCGACGCCAAGACCCAGCAGCCCTGCTGGAACGGGTCGCCGTACCAGCCGATCCCGGTCACCAAGGAGGCGACCACCCAGCAGGCGCTGCAGATGATGGAGCGCCGCGAGGACTTCCCCGGGGTGACCGCGCAGCCCACCGCCGTACGCCACTACACCGGCGTCGAGGGCGCCAACATGGCCCAGGTGCTCGGCTACCTCTCGCCGGTGACCGACGAGGAGGTCTCCAAGACCGCCGACAAGAGCGGCCTGGACCGCTACCTGCCGGCCGACCAGATCGGCCGGGCCGGGCTGGAGTCGGTGTACGACCGCGACCTGCGCGGCACCGCCGGCATCACCAAGCTGGAGGTCGACAACCTCGGCCGGGTGATCGGCACCGCCGGCGCGGTCGAGCCGCAGACCGGCAACAACCTGGTGACCAGCATCGACGCCCGGGTGCAGAAGGTCGTCGAGGACAACCTGGCGCAGGCCATGAACGACGCCCGCAAGACCTTCGACAAGGTGACCAACCGCAACTACGAGGCCGACTCCGGCGCCGCCGTCGTGATGGACGTGCACACCGGTCGGATCGTCGCGATGGCCAGCGCCCCGACCTACGACCCCAACCTCTGGCAGGGCGGCATCTCCGGCAAGGACTACCAGGCGCTGACCAGCAAGGAGTCCAACTTCCCGCTGCTGAACCGGGCCATACAGGGTCAGTCGGCCCCCGGCTCGACCTTCAAGGTCATCTCCACCACCGCCGCCGTGCAGGCCGGCTACTCGCTGGACGGGACGTACCCGTGCCCGAAGAGCCTGACCATCGGCGGCCGTGAGTTCAAGAACTTCGAGAGCGAGAACTTCGGCTCGATCACGCTGGAGAAGGCCCTGGAGGTCTCCTGCGACACCGTCTTCTACGGTCTGGCGTACGACCAGTGGATGAAGGACGGCGGCATCAAGCCGAAGAAGGAGACGGCGGACTGGTTCTACAAGACCGCCCACCAGTTCGGCCTCGGCGCCAAGACCGGCATCGACCTGCCCAGCGAGGTCACCGGCCGGGTGCCGGACCGGCAGTGGAAGCAGTCCTTCTACGACAACAACAAGGACGCCTGGTGCAAGCAGGCGGAGAAGGGCGGCAACACCTTCTCCGACCAGATCGCCCGGGAGAACTGCGTCGACGGCTACCAGATGCGCGCCGGTGACTCGGTCAACTTCGCGATCGGCCAGGGCGACACGCTCGTCACCCCGATCCAGATGGCCCGGATCTACTCGGCGCTCGCCAACGGCGGCACCTTCTACCGGCCGACCGTGGCCAAGGCGGTGATAAGCCCGAGCGGGGATCTCGTCCGCGAGATCGCCCCGCACGAGGACGCCAAGTTCCCCGGCGACCAGAAGCTGCTCAGCTACATCGACCAGGCCACCGCGGGCGTCGTCACCAGCGGTACCGCCGCGTGGAAGTTCACCGGCGCCGGGTGGCCGCAGGGCAAGATCGAGCTGCACGCCAAGACCGGCACCGCCGAGGTCGAGGGCAAGCAGACCACCTCGTGGCTGACCACCTACAGCGGCGACTACGCGGTCGTGATGACGATAAGCCAGGGCGGCACCGGTTCCGGCGGTTCCGGTGATGCGATCCGGCGGATCTACCAGTCGCTGTACGGTGTGGACGACAAGGGCAACGTCGACGGCGGCAAGGCGCTGCTGCCCAAGCCGCAGGCCGAGCTGCCGAAGTTCAACCCGGACGGCACCGCGATCATCAAGCCGGCCGCGTACTCCGCGGCCGGTTCGGGCGACGCGGGCGTGACCGGCAGCTCGCCGAGGGTCTTCCTGGACCCGGCACAGCCGTCCGGCCCGACGACCCTGTTCACCGCGGCGGACACGGCGCTCGAACCGGTCCGGAGCACGGGAAGGGGCCGGGCATGAGCGAGCGGGTCGTTGCAGGGCGCGCGTGGGCGGAAGCCCCGGCCGGGCGAAGCGAGGCGGGCGCATGAGTTCCTACGGGTCGTACCGGCAGCTGCGGCTGGCCCCGCAGCGCAGCGGGGTCTCGAAGGCCCTCGCCAAGGACTCCCCCCTCTGGCGGATCGACTGGATACTGCTGCTGGCCGCGCTGGTGCTGTCGCTGGGCAGCTCGCTGCTGGTCTGGTCGGCCACCCGCGGGCGGGACTCGCTGACCCACGGCGATCCGCAGTACTTCCTCTTCCGGCACCTCACCAACGTGGTGATCGGGATGGTGCTGTGCGCGCTGGTGATAGGGATAGGGAGCCGCCGGTTCCGCACGGTGGTGCCGTTCCTGTACGCCGGTGTGATCCTCCTGCTGGCGGCCACGCTGAGCCCGCTCGGCTCGACCATCAACGGCCAGCACTCCTGGATCCAGCTGGGCGGCGGCTTCTCCGTCCAGCCGGCCGAGTTCGCCAAGCTCGCGATCGTGCTGGCGATGGCCGTGGTCCTGTCGGACCAGGTGGACGCGGGGGAGCGGGAGTTCCCCTCCAACCGGGCGGTCTTCCGCGGGCTGGTCTGGGCGACGCTGCCGATGGCGGTCGTGATGCTGATGCCGGACGCCGGCTCGGTGATGGTGATGGCCGTCATCGTGCTGGGCATCCTGCTGGCCTCCGGCGCGGCCAACCGGTGGGTGTTCGGGCTGATCCTCGCCGGGGTCGGCGGCTGTGTGGCGATCTGGAAGCTCGGGGTGCTGAGCAAGTACCAGATCGACCGCTTCGCCGCCTTCGCCAACCCGGCGCTCGACCCGTCCGGCGTGGGCTACAACACCGCGCAGGCCCGGATCGCGATCGGGTCGGGCGGGCTGACCGGCAAGGGGCTGTTCCACGGGACGCAGACCACCGGGCAGTTCGTGCCGGAGCAGCAGACCGACTTCGTCTTCACGGTGGCCGGTGAGGAACTGGGCTTCCTCGGGGCGATGGCGATCATCGTGCTGCTCGGCGTGGTGCTCTGGCGGGGCTGCCGGATCGCCCGTCAGGCGACCGACCTGTACGGGACGATCGTGGCGGCCGGGGTGGTCGCCTGGTTCGCCTTCCAGGGGTTCGAGAACATAGGGATGTGCCTGGGCATCATGCCGGTGGCCGGCATCCCGCTCCCGTTCGTCTCGTACGGCGGGTCGTCGATGTTCTCGACCTGGGTGGCGATCGGGTTGTTGCAGGCGGTGCAGAGTCAGCGGCCGATAGCGGCCTGAGGCGGTGGACGGGGCCGGTCCGGGATGACCCGGGCCGGCCCTCGCGCGTCAGGGCAGCAGGCAGTCGGCGGCGGCCCGCACCGCCCGGACCTGGTGGGCCACCTGGGTCTCCACCGGCACCCAGCGGGTGCCGAGCCGGTGCAGGCCGTCCAGGCCCGCCGTGACGACGGCCCGGGCCTCCTCCCGGGCGGCCCCGGCCGCCGGGCCGCCGGCGTCCGCGAGCAGGCGCAGCAGCACCGACGCGACCCGCAGCGGGATCCGCTCGGCGGCGATCCCGGCCGCGGTGACCCGGGAGACCGAGAGCGGCCGGCCGTGCCAGTCGGCGAGCCACTCGTCCGCGAGCGGCGGGCAGACCCCCAGATTGAACTCGGCGGTGCGCAGCAGCGCCCCGCCCGCCGCGCGGGCGGGCGGCGGGACGAGCGGCAGGAGCGCGCCCAGCCGCTCGGCGCGCTCACGCAGGGTACGGGCGGCCGCCGCGACGGCCGGGCCGGGCGCCGGGTGCCGGCCGGCGTCGCCGACCGCGTCGACGGCCCACATCGGTACCTCCAGCACGGCCGTCACCCCGCCGTACCGCCCGGCGTACGACCAGGTGGAGAGCTCGGGCCGGTCGGGCAGCACCCGGGAGCCGCCGCCGCCCGGCACCGGCATCACGTACGTCCCCGGGGCCGGGCTGTGCCAGCCCACCGCGTCGTAGGAGTCGACGTCCAGCGGGAGGCCGCCGCGCGCCACCGAGGCGGAGAACCGTTCGGGCAGGCCCGGGACGGGCCTGGTCAGCTGGACGAAGGCGCCGCCGAAGTCCACCCCGTGCAGGGAGCACTGCAGGACGGGGCGCAGCTCGTCGATCAGGCCGGTCAGCGCCAGGCTCTCCGGCATCGGGGCGCGGCACCGGCCGGCGGGCGGCAACTGCTCCGGCTGCTCCTCGAAGGCGGGCCGGTAGAAGTGCTCGTAGTGCCGGGCGGCGGTGAGCGGGCCGTCCAGCCAGCCCTCGTTGAGGGCCGCGCCGTCCGGGTCGAGGCAGAGCAGGATGTGCCAGGCCACGCCGGGGCGCGGGGCCAGCTCCAGCAGCCGCTCGGCCAGCCGCAGCGCGGCGGCCCGGCCGACCGGCTCGTTCGGGTGCGGGCCGCCGACCACCAGGACGGCGCGCCCGCCGTCGTCGACGGAGAGCAGGAGCAGCGGGCGGCCTTCCCGGGAGCGGCCCGCCTCGCGCAGCCGGCAGCGGTCCGGGTGGAGCCGGGCCAGCCGGCGGGCGGCGGCCTCGGCACGGGCCGCCGTGGGGTAGCCCGGGGTGTCCTGGCGCGGCGCTCCGGTCCGGAACGCCCGAGGACCGGTGCCGGTGCCGTCGTGCATGGTCAACTTCCTTGTCCCGATGGTGTGCTGGGCCTGGCGGCGGAGCCCAGCAAGTACGGCACGGTCCGTCCGGGGCTGTCAACAGCCGGTGAGCAGGGCCGGGAGCCCGCCGGCGGCGCTGCGAGAGGCTGGCCGGGCGGCTCCGGGATTCGGCTACCCTTGAGGGTCACCCCTCCCAGACGTCGCACAGCACCCCCCGACCGGGATTCGATGCGCGCGACACCTCTCAACGTCGTAAGGGTTCCTAGTACATGACTGTCGAATCGGTCTTCCCACGCCTGGAGGCCCTCCTCCCGCACGTCCAGAAGCCGATCCAGTACGTCGGCGGCGAGCTGAACTCGACCGTCAAGGACTGGGACGCCTGCGACGTCCGCTGGGCGCTGATGTACCCCGACGCCTACGAGGTGGGCCTGCCCAACCAGGGCGTCATGATCCTCTACGAGGTGCTCAACGAGCGCGAGGGCGTGCTGGCCGAGCGGACCTACAGCGTCTGGCCGGACCTCGAGGCGCTGATGCGCGAGCACGGCGTCCCGCAGTTCACCGTGGACGCCCACCGCCCGGTCAAGGCCTTCGACGTGTTCGGGCTCTCGTTCTCCACCGAGCTCGGCTACACCAACATGCTGGCCGCGCTCGACCTCGCGGGCATCCCGCTGGAGGCGAAGGACCGCACCGACGAGGACCCGATCGTGCTGGCCGGCGGCCACGCGGCGTTCAACCCCGAGCCGATCGCGGACTTCATCGACTGCGCGGTGGTCGGCGACGGCGAGCAGGCCGTGCTCGACATCACCGAGCTGATCCGCGGCTGGAAGGCCGAGGGCCGCCCGGGCGGGCGCGACGAGATCCTGCTGCGCCTGGCCCGCACCGGCGGCGTCTACGTGCCCCGGTTCTACGACGTGGAGTACCTGGCCGACGGCCGGATCGCCCGCGTCGTGCCGAACGCGCCCGGCGTGCCGTGGCGGGTCTCCAAGCACACCGTCATGGACCTCGACGAGTGGCCCTACCCCAAGCAGCCGCTGGTCCCGCTCGCCGAGACCGTGCACGAGCGGATGTCCGTCGAGATCTTCCGCGGCTGCACCCGCGGCTGCCGTTTCTGCCAGGCCGGCATGATCACGCGCCCCGTGCGGGAGCGAAGCATCACCGGCATCGGCGAGATGGTCGAGCGCGGCCTCAAGGCGACCGGCTTCGAGGAGGTCGGCCTGCTGTCGCTGTCCAGCGCCGACCACACCGAGATCGGTGACATCGCCAAGGGCCTGGCCGACCGCTACACCGACGACAAGATCGGCCTGTCGCTGCCGTCCACCCGCGTCGACGCCTTCAACATCGACCTCGCCAACGAGCTGAGCCGCAACGGCCGCCGCTCGGGCCTCACCTTCGCCCCCGAGGGCGGCAGCGAGCGCATGCGCAAGGTGATCAACAAGATGGTGTCGGAGGAGGACCTGATCCGCACCGTCGCCACCGCGTACGGCAACGGCTGGCGCCAGGTGAAGCTGTACTTCATGTGCGGCCTGCCCACCGAGACCGACGACGACGTGCTCCAGATCGGCGAGATGGCGAAGAACGTCATCCAGAAGGGCCGCGAGGTCACCGGCCAGAACGACATCCGCTGCACCGTCTCCATCGGCGGGTTCGTGCCCAAGCCGCACACGCCGTTCCAGTGGGCCCCGCAGCTCTCCGCCGAGGCCACCGACGCCCGCCTGGCCAAGCTGCGCGACTCCATCCGCGGGGACCGCAAGTACGGCAAGAACATCGGCTACCGGTACCACGACGGCAAGCCCGGCATCGTCGAGGGCCTGCTCTCCCGCGGTGACCGCCGCATCGGCGCCGTCATCCGCGCGGTCTACGACGACGGCGGCCGCTTCGACGGCTGGCGCGAGCACTTCTCGTACGACCGCTGGATGGCCTCGGCCGAGAAGGGCCTGGCCGGCACCGGCGTCGACGTCGACTGGTACACCACCCGTGAGCGCACCTACGAGGAGGTGCTGCCCTGGGACCACCTGGACAGCGGCCTCGACAAGGACTGGCTCTGGGAGGACTGGCAGGACGCCCTCGAGGAGGTCGAGGTCGACGACTGCCGTTGGACCCCGTGCTTCGACTGCGGCGTCTGCCCCCAGATGGACACCCAGATCCAGATCGGCCCGACCGGCAAGAAGCTGCTGCCGCTGACCGTGGTCAAGTAGTTCCCGCGCCTCCTGCGACCCCCGTCCGGACCCCTCCGGGCGGGGGTCGTCGCGTCCTGGCTGACCAGGGGCGGAGCGAGCGGGGCGGCGGGGCGCGTACCCTTTGAGGTGACAGAGTCCGGACAGTGGCGCGAAAACGCCACGACGGACGGGGACAACTGACTAAGGACTGAGCGACCCTGGCACGCCGTACGCCCGACGGTCCGCCGCCCGCGCCGACGGTGCAGCGGATCCGTCTCCGCTACACCAAGCGCGGCCGGCTCCGCTTCACCAGCCACCGCGACTTCCAGCGCGCCTTCGAGCGCGCCCTGCGCCGGTCGGCCGTGCCGATGGCCTATTCGGCCGGCTTCACCCCGCACCCCAAGGTCTCGTACGCCAACGCCGCTCCGACCGGGGTGGCGAGCGAGGCGGAGTACCTGGAGATCGGGCTCGCCGCGGTCCGCGACCCGGAGGAGCTGCGTGCGCAGCTCGACGAGTCGCTGCCGAACGGCCTGGACGTGATCGACGCCGTCGAGGTCCGGACGCCGAACTTCGTGGAGCGCCTGGAGGCCTCCGAGTGGCAGGTCCGGCTGGACGGTGTCACCCGGGAGGAGGCGGTCCGCGCGGCCGGTCTTTTCCTGGCCGAGGAGCGGGTCGAGGTCGAACGCCTCACCAAGAACGGCGTGCGGGTCTTCGACGCGCGCGGCGCTGTGGCGGCACTGGAAATCCTCCCGCCGCAGGTCGACGGCGTTGCGGACACGGACGGCGAAGGGGCCCGCGATGTTCGGACCGGCCGTCCCTGTGCGATACTGCGCCTGGTAGTACGACACGCCACACCCGCCGTACGACCCGACGACGTATTGTCCGGTCTCCGTGCGACGGCCGACCTGGCGCCGCCGGTCCCCGCAGAGGTGACCAGGCTGGCGCAGGGGCCGCTCGACGAGGAGACCGGCACGGTGACCGACCCGCTGGCGCTCGACCGCGCCGCGGCCCCGGCCGGCCCAGTGGCGGCCGGCGAGCCGCGCGCAACCGCGTCCGCCTAGCGGGCGGAGGCCGGGGCCAGTACCCACTGGGCCCGCTGTTCCTCCAGGCCCCCGCGGCTCCCCAGGGGAGCGAGCGTCGTCGAAGCACAGGCCGGCCTCTTGCGGCCCGCCGACCCCGATGGTCGGTGGGCCCGAGGACCCCGTCCGGGAGCCACCCGGGGTTGGGGGACGGCGCAGCTTGGGAAAACCTCAGAAGACTGGTCAGACCAGAAGACTTTCGACACCCCGCCGAGGGCGGGGCGCCGAGCGAGACTACGAGCCCCTGTGCGGCCTCGCGTCCGCACGGCGGCACCGAGAAAGGGTCCGGCCCGAGCATCCGTCGCGATGCCGGCCGGCCACCGGTGCCCTGCCGTGCCCGGATACGGAGCCCGGGGGCCTGACGGGAGATCCACCCGCATGCTCGATAACACCGATCCGCAGCAGTCTGCGGCAACGGAACAGAACGAATCCGCCGTCACCGGTGGCGAGGGCGCGTCCGCCGCGCCGCCGCGCCGCCGTCGCCGTGCGGTGTCCCGCCCGGCGGGCACCCCGCAGGGGGCGGCCGCCGAGGCCGCCGAGACGGTGATCCCGGCCGAGACGCCGGCCGCCGAGGCGCCCGCCGCCGTCGAGGCCGCGCCCGCCGAGGCCGAGCCGGCCGCCGAGAAGCCGGTCCGGGCCCGCCGGACCCGCAAGCGCGCCGAGGCCCCCGCCGGGGCGCCGGAGGCCACCCCGATCGTCGTCACCGCACCGGCCGCCGAGGCGCCCGCCGCCGTCGAGGCCGCGCCCGCCGAGGCCGAGCCGGCCGCCGAGAAGCCCGCCAGGGCCCGCCGGGCCCGCAAGCGTGCCGAGGCGCCGGTCAGCGCGCCCGCCGCCGCGGAGGAGCCCGCCGCCGCGGAGGAGCCCGCCGCCGCGCCCGCGGAGGCGCCCGCCGCCGTCGAGGCCGCGCCCGCCGAGGAGGCCCCGGCCGCGCCGGCCCGCCGCGCCCGCCGCCGCCGTGTGGTCGAGGCCGCGCCGGTCGTCGAGGAGACCCCGGTCGAGGAGCCGGCCGCCGAGGAGGAGAGCGCCGAGGAGGAGGCCGAGGCCGTCGCGCCCGCCCCGGAGCCCGCCCCGGCCCCCGTCGCCGCCGAGGCCGAGCCGCCGCAGCGGGTGCGCCGCCGCGCGGTCCGCCCGTCCACCGCGATCTTCCAGGCGCCGGTCTTCCAGGAGCCGGCCCCCTACACCGCCACGTCCGCCCAGCCCGCCCAGCCTGCCGCGCAGCCCGCCGCCGCGGCGGCTCCGGCCCAGGCCCAGGCGCCGGCCCCGGCCGTGCCGGCCTCCGCGGACGAGGACGAGTTCGAGTACAGCGGCGTCGGCCGTCGTCGTCGTACCCGCACCCAGGTGCGGGTCCAGACCCCGTCCCGCCGCAAGGCCGCCGCTCCGGCGGCCCAGGCCGTCCAGGCCGCCCCCGTCGTCGAGGAGCCGGTCAAGGCGCCCGCCGTCGAGGCCCCCGCCCCCGTCGAGGCGCCCGCCGCCGTCGAGGCGCCCGCCGCCACCGGCCCCGAGGCCGAGGGCGAGTGGGAGGAGGACGGCCGTCCGTCCCGCCGTCGCCGCCGGGGTGGCCGCCGCCGCCGTCGCGGTGAGGCCGAGGAGTTCGAGGCCGAGGCCGCCGAGGCCGAGCAGCCCGTGGAGGAGCCGGCCGCCGCTGCCGACGACGAGGAGGAGGACGAGGACGACCTGTCCGCCGGCCTGGCCTCGTCCCGCCGCCGTCGCCGCCGTCGCCGCCGCAGCGGTGAGGCCGGCGCCACCGAGGCCGCCGAGACCACCGAGGACGGCGTCCGCACGGTCGTGAAGGTGCGCGAGCCGCGCCGCCGCTCCACCGAGCCGTCCTTCGACCCGGACGAGGTGCAGTCCATCAAGGGCTCCACCCGCCTGGAGGCCAAGAAGCAGCGCCGCCGTGAGGGCCGCGAGCTGGGCCGCCGCCGGGTGCCGATCATCACCGAGGCCGAGTTCCTGGCCCGCCGCGAGTCGGTCGAGCGCGTCATGGTGGTGCGCCAGAACGGCCAGCGCACCCAGATCGGCGTCCTCGAGGACGGCGTGCTGGTCGAGCACTACGTCAACAAGGAGCAGGCCACCTCGTACGTCGGCAACGTCTACCTGGGCAAGGTCCAGAACGTGCTGCCGTCGATGGAGGCCGCCTTCGTCGACATCGGCAAGGGCCGCAACGCGGTGCTGTACGCCGGTGAGGTCAACTTCGGCTCGCTGGGCGGCCACGGCGGCCCGCGCCGGATCGAGTCGGTGCTGAAGTCCGGCCAGTCCGTGCTGGTGCAGGTCTCCAAGGACCCGATCGGCCACAAGGGCGCCCGCCTGACCAGCCAGATCTCGCTGCCCGGCCGCTACCTGGTGTACGTGCCCGAGGGCTCGATGACCGGCATCTCCCGCAAGCTGCCGGAGAACGAGCGCGCCCGTCTGAAGCAGATCCTCAAGAAGATCGTCCCGGACGACGCGGGCGTCATCGTGCGCACCGCCGCCGAGGGCGCCTCCGAGGAGGAGCTGACCCGCGACGTCCAGCGCCTTCAGCAGCAGTGGGAGGACATCCAGAAGAAGGCCGCGACCGGCAACGCGCCCGCGCTGCTGTACGGCGAGCCGGACATGACCGTCCGGGTCGTCCGCGACATCTTCAACGAGGACTTCACCAAGGTCATCGTCTCCGGCACCGAGGCGTGGAACACCATCCACGACTACGTCTCCAACGTGGCCCCGGACCTCACCGAGCGGCTCCAGCGGTGGACCTCCGAGGTGGACGTGTTCGCCACCTACCGGATCGACGAGCAGCTGATGAAGGCGCTGGACCGCAAGGTCTGGCTGCCCAGCGGCGGTTCGCTGGTGATCGACCGCACCGAGGCGATGGTCGTCATCGACGTCAACACCGGCAAGTTCGTCGGCCAGGGCGGCAACCTCGAAGAGACCGTCACCCGGAACAACATCGAGGCGGCCGAGGAGATCGTGCGCCAGCTGCGGCTGCGCGACCTGGGCGGCATCATCGTGATCGACTTCATCGACATGGTGCTGGAGTCCAACCGCGACCTGGTGCTGCGCCGGCTGCTGGAGTGCCTGGGCCGGGACCGGACCAAGCACCAGGTGGCCGAGGTCACTTCGCTGGGCCTGGTGCAGATGACCCGCAAGCGGGTCGGCCAGGGCCTGCTGGAGTCCTTCTCCGAGCCGTGCGTGCACTGCAACGGCCGTGGCGTGATCGTCCACATGGAGCAGCCGAGCACCCACGTCCACGCTCCGGCGGCTCCGGCCGGCGAGGCGGGCGCGGGCAGTGGCAAGCGCCGTCGCCGGGGCAAGGGCGGGGCGGGCCAGGAGGAGCCGCACGCCGCCGAGGCGGTCGTGGAGGCCGCCGAGGATCTCACCGAGGTGCTCGAGCGCGAGGAGATCGAGGGCCAGCTGGCGATCGAGGTGCCGGAGGCCGAGGTCGTCGCCGAGCCGGAGGCCGAGGCCGCCGCGGTCGCTGCCGAGGCGCCCGACCGCCCGAGCCTGGTCGAGATCCCGGCCGCCGCCGCGGCGCCCGCCGGCCGCACCCGCCGCCGCGCGGTGCGCAAGGCGACGGCTCCGGCGGGTGCGCCCGCCGAGGCCGAGATCGTGGTGCTCCAGGCCAGGGCCGACGCGGCGCTGCAGGCGGCCTTCGCGGCCGCCGAGACGCCGGCCGAGACCCCCGCGCCGGCTCCGGCCGAGGCGGAGGCCGGGACCCCCGCGCAGGCTCCCGCCGAGGCCGAGCCGGTCGCCGAGCCGGTGGCCGAGGCTCCCGTCGAGGCCGCTGCCGAGACCGAGGCTCCGGCCGAGGCCGCGACCGAGGAGCCCGCCGAGGAGGCGCCGGCGCCGAAGAAGCGGGCCGCGCGCAAGACCGCCGCGAAGAAGACGGCCGCCAAGAAGACCACGGCGGCCGCCGCGAAGAAGACCACCGCCCGCAAGACCGCCACCAAGCGGACCAGCGCGGCGGCCAAGAAGGCCGCGGCCGCCGAGGGTGATTCGGCAGCCGAGTAGTGCCCGCGGACCGGGGGCGGGCGACCGCCCGCCCCCGGTCCCGTACGGTCCGGTTTGCCCCCGCGGCGGCCGGTCCGTATTCTTGACCCTCGGCGTGTCTACGCCTTGCTCCCGAGCACATCACCTCCCGGGCCCTCGTCAGAGATGCCGGGGAGAGGTCCCTGTGTCCGTACCCAGGTGGCTGGCATCAGGAGCTCCGACCGAGTTAGGAAAGTGGGTACCGCATGTACGCGATCGTTCGCGCAGGCGGCCGCCAGCACAAGGTCGCCGTCGGCGACGTGCTGGAGATCGACCGTATCGAGGCCAAGCCGGGTGACTCGGTGGAGCTCTCCACCATCCTGGTCGTCGACGGTGACGCTGTCACCTCCGACCCGTGGGTGCTGGCCGGCGTGAAGGCTCACGCCGAGGTGGTCGACCAGACCAAGGGCGACAAGATCGTCATCCTGCGCTACAAGAACAAGACCGGCTACCGTCGTCGCCAGGGTCACCGCCAGCAGCACACCGCTGTGCGGATCACGAGCATCGACTCCGTCAGCAAGTAAGGGGATAGCGAGATGGCACACAAGAAGGGCGCAAGCTCTACCCGTAACGGCCGTGACTCGAACGCCCAGCGCCTCGGCGTCAAGCGCTTCGGCGGTCAGACCGTGAACGCCGGCGAGATCATCGTCCGCCAGCGTGGCACCCACTTCCACCCGGGCGCCAACGTCGGCCGTGGTGGCGACGACACCCTGTTCGCGCTGACCGCCGGTGCCGTGCAGTTCGGTACCCGTCGCGGCCGCAAGGTCGTCAACATCGTGGCCGTCGAGGCCTGAGTCCGACAAGACTCACAATGAAGGGTGGGCCGGAATGATCCGGTCCACCCTTCTTGCTTTACAGCAGGTCAACACTTTCTTCGCACTGGAGGCACACCCATGACCACCTTCGTGGACCGCGTCGAGCTGTACGTCGCCGCGGGTAACGGGGGCCACGGCTGCGCCTCCGTGCACCGGGAGAAGTTCAAGCCGCTCGGGGGGCCGGACGGCGGCAACGGCGGGGAGGGCGGCAGCGTCATCCTCACCGTGGACGCCCAGGTGACGACGCTGCTGGAGTACCACCACTCGCCCAAGCGCAAGGCGACCAACGGCAAGCCGGGCGCGGGTGGCAACCGCACCGGCGCCGACGGCCAGGACCTCGTGCTGCCGGTGCCGGACGGCACCGTGGTGATGGACAAGCAGGGCAACGTGCTCGCCGACCTGGTCGGCCACGGCACCAGCTTCGTCGCCGCCGCCGGCGGCCGCGGCGGCCTGGGCAACGCGGCGCTGGCCTCGGCCCGCCGCAAGGCGCCCGGCTTCGCGCTGCTCGGCGAGCCCGGCGAGACCCGCGACATCGTCATGGAGCTCAAGTCCGTCGCCGACGTGGCCCTGGTGGGCTACCCGAGCGCGGGCAAGTCCTCGCTGATCTCGGTGCTCTCCGCGGCCAAGCCGAAGATCGCGGACTACCCGTTCACCACCCTGATCCCCAACCTGGGCGTGGTCACCGCCGGCGACACCGTCTACACCGTCGCCGACGTCCCCGGCCTGATCCCGGGCGCCAGCCAGGGCCGCGGCCTCGGCCTGGAGTTCCTGCGGCACGTCGAGCGCTGCTCGGTGCTGGTGCACGTGCTGGACTGCGCCACCCTGGAGCCCGGCCGCGACCCGCTGACCGACCTGGAGACCATCGAGGCCGAGCTGTCCGAGTACGGCGGCCTGGACGACCGGCCGCGTCTGGTCGCGCTCAACAAGGTCGACGTGCCGGACGGCCAGGACATCGCCGACCTCACGCGTGCCTCCCTGGAGGAGCGCGGCTACCGCGTATTCGAGGTCTCCGCCGCCTCCCGCAAGGGCCTGCGCGAGCTCGGTTTCGCGATGGCGCAGATCGTCGCCGAGGCGCGGGCCGCCAAGCCGGTCGAGGAGTCGACCCGGATCGTGCTGCGGCCCAAGGCCGTGGACGACGAGGGCTTCACCATCACCGAGGAGGACGGCGCCTTCCGCATCCGCGGCACCAAGCCGGAGCGCTGGGTCCGCCAGACCGACTTCTCCAACGACGAGGCCGTCGGCTACCTCGCCGACCGGCTGGCCCGCCTCGGCGTCGAGGACAAGCTCTGGAAGGTCGGCGCCCACGAGGGCGACACCGTCATCATCGGCCCGGACGAGAACGCCGTCGTCTTCGACTGGGAGCCGACCATGGCCGCCGGTGCGGAGATGCTCGGCCGCCGCGGCGAGGACCACCGCTTCGAGAACCCGCGCCCGGCGGTCGACCGCCGCCGCGAGAAGCAGAAGGGGCGGGACGCGGCCGAGTCCGAGTTCCTCGCCTTCGAGGCGCTCTCCAGCGGCCGCCAGGCCGCCATCGAGGGCGACGACGACGAGGACTGACGAGCCTGAACGCCGCGGCCCCCGCCACCTTCCGAGGTGGCGGGGGCCGCGGCGCGTTTCCGGCGTGACGAAACGTTACTTCGACCAGGAGGCCTGGTACTTGGTCCGGTCGGCGTTGTCCGTGTAGGCGACCAGGGCGGCCGGCGCCTTGCCCGGGAGGCTCACGACGTCACAGCCCTTGACCTCCATGCCCTTGCCCGCGCCCTGGAACGTGGGGGCGGCGCACTTGGGGAGCGGCTTCGCGGAGTTCCCCGCGTAGGAGCCCTGCTTGCCCTCCTGGTCGAACACCAGGAACTTGGAGTTCGGCGCGCTGAACGAGAGCTTCTTGTCGCCGAGGTTCTTGATGTTGTAGCTGACGTACACGAGGGTGCGGCCCTCCAGGCCCGCGGTGCTGACGCCGGCGGCCTTGAGGTCCTCGATGGAACCCGTCTCGTAGCCGGTGACGGTGATCTCCAGCTTGTTGTTCATGTCGAACGCCTTGTCGATGTACTCGACGGTGGCCGGCTGGCCGACCTTGACCGCGGTGGCGGCCTTCGGCAGGCCGGCGGCGCCGCCGCCGCCGGCAGCCGCGCCACCCGCGGCGGCACCGCCCGCGGCGCCGGTCGCACCCGCGGACGGAGCGGTGGTCGCCCCGCCGGCGGCACCGGCCGCACCGCCCGCGGCGGCAGGGGAGGTGGCCGTACCGCCGGCCCCGCCCGTGGCGGCACCGCCGGCGGTGGCCCCGCCGGCCGCCGCGGCACCGGCCGGCGTGGTGGCGGCCGCAGCGCCGCCGGCGGCGTCGGAGTTGTCCGGGCCGCAGGCGGCGAGCGAGAGTGCGGTGGCCGCCGCCAGGACGGCGACGGTGAGCTTCATGCTGTTCGAACGCATCTGTGCGCTAACTCCTGGGCACGCGCCCGCGAACCGTTCCCGGCCTGCCCATGCGGCGGTGCCCGATCCACGAATGATTGGAGACATGGGTACAGCGGGCAAGAAGCCGTCCCCCGATCTGGCTTTCGGTCAGGGACCATACCAGTCGGCCGGATTGCCGCACGCCCTGTGGCGAGGCCGTGACCGGGCCGGGTCCAGCCGGTGAAATGCCCTGCGGGCGGAGTGCGCCGATCGCGTAGATTGCGGATAACGGCAGGGCTCCGGCCCGTCGTACCCGCACCACACCGGAAGGGCGTACAGCGAGATGAGCGAGGACTCACTGCGGGAGGAGGTGCTGACCGCACGCCGGATCGTCGTCAAGGTCGGCTCCTCCTCACTCACCACGGCGGCCGGCGGCCTGGACGCCGACCGGGTCGACGCCCTGGTCGACGCCCTCGCCAAGATCCGCAGCCGCCCGGACGCCCCCGAGGTGGTGCTGGTCTCCTCCGGCGCCATCGCCGCCGGCCTCGCCCCGCTCGGCCTCGACAGGCGGCCCAAGGACCTCGCCCGCCAGCAGGCCGCCGCCAGCGTCGGCCAGGGCCTGCTGGTCGCCCGGTACACCGCCTCCTTCGCCCGGTACGGCATCCGCGTCGGCCAGGTGCTGCTCACCGCCGAGGACGCCAGCCGCCGCGCCCACTACCGCAACGCCTACCGGACGCTCGACCAGCTGCTGGCGATGGGCGCCATGCCGATCGTCAACGAGAACGACACCGTCGCCACCGCCGAAATCAAGTTCGGGGACAACGACCGGCTGGCCGCCCTGGTCGCCCACCTCGTCCGGGCCGACCTGCTGGTGCTGCTCTCCGACGTGGACGGCCTCTACGACGGCGACCCGAGCCGCCCCGGCACCAGCCGGATCTCCGAGGTGACCGGCCCGCACGACCTGGACGGCATCGAGATCGGCAGCGCGGGCAAGGCCGGCGTCGGCACCGGCGGCATGGTCACCAAGGTCGAGGCGGCCCGGATCGCCACCGGCGCGGGCATCCCCGTGGTGCTCACCGCCGCCAGCCAGGCCGCCGACGCACTCGCCGGCCGGCCCACCGGCACGCTGTTCCTGCGCACCGGCAGCCGCTCCTCCGACCGGCTGCTCTGGCTGGCCCACGCCAGCAGTCCGCGCGGCTCCCTGCACCTGGACGACGGCGCGGTCGAGGCGGTCGTCTCCGGGGGCGCCTCGCTGCTGCCGGCCGGGGTCACCAAGGTCGACGGCGAGTTCGCCGCGGGCGATCCGGTGGACCTTCTTGCCGAAAACGGCCACATCGTGGCGCGCGGACTGGTCAACTTTGATGCGAGGGAGTTGCCCCGCCTGCTCGGCCGGTCCACCCGCGACCTGGCCCAGGAGTTCGGCGCCGCGTACGAGCGGGAGGTCGTCCACCGCGACGACCTGGTCGTCCTGCGCGGCTGACCGGGCCGCGGGCGGCACGGGCGGCTCCGCACGGGGTGCACGCCAGGCCGCGGGCGAGGAGGGGCTCAGCCGTACGCGCCGGGCCGGGGCCGGCGGGTACGACGACACGACATCGCCGAACAGGAGGCCGCCGGTGGAACGCAGGCGCGAGGCAGCGCTGACCGGAGGAACGGCGGGCCGGCGGCTGACCAGCATCGACGGCGGACGCGGGAGCGACGACGCCGCCGAGCCGGCCGGTCCGCCACCGCACGGGCCCGGCGCGGTACGCGGCGCCCGGCCGGACCGGCGGGGAGAGACCGAGCCGCCCACCGTGCCCGAGCAGGCCCGGCTCTGGCACGTGGTGCTGAGCGTCTCCGGGCAGGTCACCCCGCTCTCCGAGCTGCGGGCCGGGCTGGAGCGGCTGGCGCACGACCACTCGTTCTTCCTGACCGCCCGCTACGCCGCCGACCACGCGGAGATCCGCTACTGGGAGCAGGCCCGCGACCTCCACGACGCGGCGGCGATAGCCCTGCGGCTGTGGGGCGAGCACAAGGCGACGGCGAAGCTGCCGCCGTGGGAGATCGTCGGCCTGGAGGTGGTCGACCGGGCGACGTACCACAAGCGGGTCGCCGAGGGCTTCGGCGATCCGCCGCCGCACCTGGGCGGCGTCCACCCGTACTGACCTCCGGGGCCCCGGCCCGCCGGCCCGTCCAGCCTCCGTCTCACCGGGCGAAATGCCCGGAGGGCGGCGGTTGCGGAGTCGCTACCCTTGGCGCATGACCAGCGACCTCGCCACCGCCGACAGCCCCGTCCTCGCCGTAGCGCGCCGAGCCCGGGAGGCCGCCGCCGTGCTCGCCCCGCTGCCGCGCCGGGCGAAGGACGCCGCGCTGCTGGCGGTCGCGGACGCCCTGGTGGCCCGCAGCGCCGAGATCACCGCAGCCAACGCCGAGGACGTCGCGCGGGCCCGCGAGGCCGGCACCGCCGAGTCGGTGATCGACCGGCTGACCCTCACCGACGAGCGGATCGCCGCGATCGCCTCCGACGTCCGCGACGTGGCCGGGCTGCCCGACCCGGTCGGCGAGGTGGTCCGCGGCTACACGCTGCCCAACGGCCTGGACGTCCGACAGGTCCGGGTGCCGCTCGGCGTCGTCGGCATCATCTACGAGGCCCGCCCGAACGTCACCGTGGACGCCGCCGCCCTCTGCCTGAAGTCCGGCAACGCGGTGCTGCTGCGCGGCTCGGCCTCCGCGTACCGCTCCAACACCGCGCTGATCGCCGTGCTGCGCGACGCCGTGGCCTCGGCCGGCCTGCCCGCCGACGTGATCCAGCTCGTCCCCGGCGAGAGCCGGGACTCCGTGCAGGAGCTGATGCGAGCCCGCGGGCTGGTGGACGTGCTGATCCCGCGCGGCGGCGCCTCGCTGATCCGCACCGTGGTCGAGGGCTCGACCGTCCCCGTGATCGAGACCGGCACCGGCAACTGCCACGTCTACGTGGACGCGCAGGCCGACCCGGCGATGGCCGTCGGCATCCTGCTGAACTCCAAGGCCCAGCGGGTCAGCGTCTGCAACTCCGCCGAGACCCTGCTGGTCCACCAGGACATCGCCGACACCTTCCTGCCGCTCGCGCTCGCCGCGCTGGCCGGGGCCGGGGTGACGGTGCACGGCGACGACGCGGTGCTCAAGGCCGCCGAGGGCTCGCCCGCCACCGTGGTGCCGGCCACCGCGGAGGACTGGGAGACGGAGTACCTCTCCTACGACCTCGCCGCCGCCGTGGTGCCCTCGCTGGACGCCGCCGTCGCGCACATCCGCCGCTGGTCCTCGGGCCACACCGAGGCGATCGTCACCACCTCGCAGGCCGCCGCCCGCCGCTTCACCCAGCTGGTCGACGCCACCACGGTGGCCGTCAACGCCTCGACCCGGTTCACCGACGGCGGTGAGTTCGGCTTCGGCGCCGAGATCGGCATCTCCACCCAGAAGCTGCACGCCCGCGGCCCCATGGGACTGCCCGAGCTGACCAGCACCAAGTACATCGTCACTGGTGACGGCCATGTCCGGGGCGAGGCGACGCAGACCGTGGGCGGCTCGGCCGACGCCGGCTGAGCCCCTTCGCGACGGGCTCCGTCACACGTGTGACGGACCAACTGCGAGGAGCCACAGACAAAACGCCCGCCCGGTAATACGCTGAATCCGTGGCTGAGGATGTGGGGGGCTTGCCGTACCCCGACGGCGCCGACCACGGTGGTGCGGACGACGAGTTCGCCACCGTGGTCTTCGATGAGGCCTTCGTCCGCTCCGCCGCCGTGCACGAGCCGACGGCCAAGGAGCGGCAGCTCGCCGCCGCCGAGGCCCGGTTCGAGCCGGACACGGCGACAGCGGGCTGGGGCTATGACGTCCCGGTCGGTGACGGGCTCCCGCTGGAGCTGCGCCCGTACCCGAGCGGGCTCGACGACGACCGCCTCTACCCCGACCCGTGGTCGGGCCCCGGCCGGGCGGCCGGGCGCCGGACCCGCCGGTGGGGCCGGGCGGGCGGCTACGATCCGGTGCGGGCGCCGAGCGGGCGCTACGTCGCCCAGCAGCGCTGGCACCGGCCGGTGGCCTGGGTGCTCGCCGTGATCATGGGCGTGAGCCTGGTCGCGGTGGCGGTCGCGGCGGTCTACCAGGGCGTGGGCGGGGCCGGCAGCGGTACGCCCCGGCGGCCCGAGTCCGGCAGCAGCAGTGTGGGGGCCGACCCGGCGTCCTCGCCGGCCGAGCCGTCGCTCGTGGTCACCGCTCCGGCGGGCTGATCTCTGGGGGTGGTGCGCCCCGGGGCGGGCGGTCGCGGACCGTCCCCGGGAATGTGCGCGGGGACCCTCGTGGCGGGGTGCGGATGCGTCTTACCCTGGTGTCATGGGTGACCCGCGAGAGCCTCCGGAGGGTGCGCCCGACGGTGGTTCCGGAAACGAGGACGAGTACCGGTCCGTCGTGTTCGACGAATCGTTCGTCCGGGCTGCCCGCATCCAGGAGCTGTCCGCCCGGGAGCGGCTGGCCGGGTCCTTCGGCCGGGCCACCCGCCCGCGCGTGCGGCTCGGGCCGCTGGGCACCGTGCCGCGGCAGGCGCTCGCGCTGCTGCTGCTGATCCTGGTGGCCTTCTCCGCCGCCGTCTACTTCGGCATCAGTGCGCCGAACCGGCAGTCCGCGCGTCCCGAGGGCAGCCAACTGACCGTCAGTCTGGTGGCGTTGAGCCCGGCTTCGACGGTCCGGCCGGTTGCCGACCCGGCCAGTCCGTTCGC
Organism: Kitasatospora sp. NPDC022785; assembly: GCF_055561295.1. Classification (NCBI taxonomy): domain Bacteria; kingdom Bacillati; phylum Actinomycetota; class Actinomycetes; order Kitasatosporales; family Streptomycetaceae; genus Kitasatospora; species Kitasatospora sp. NPDC022785. The sequence goes on from NZ_JBVHHB010000018.1 coordinate 86,589, forward strand.
CGGGCTCCCGGCCGGCTACGGCGACGGCGCGCTCGGTCTCGGGACGCCCACGGGGGCGGCCACCGGGCACTTCAGCAGGGTCGAGGTGACCAAGGCGCTCGACACCGTGCAGCGCTACCTGGTCGCCTCCTCGCTGGCGCCGGTGGCGCTGGTCCAGGGGGCCACCGCCGACGTGCGGGTCTTCGTCACACCCGGCGAGCAGGCCCAGTTCGACACCAGCGTGGCCCGGCCGGTCGACGACCGGCACCACGCGCTGACCGGCTGGGTGGTCCGCTTCGACCCGGCGCAGGTCGCGCTGGCGGCCGACACCGTGAAGGTGGCGGGCGCGATGCGGATCGACGAGGCGGACAGCGGGACGCTGCAGATCACCACCGACCACACCTTCGTCTACGCGTTGAAGCCGGCCGGGGCGCCGAGCGGCGCACCGGTGACGCTGGAGACCGTGCGGCGGCAGCTGACCTTCCAGTTCGACCGGATCGACCTGGCCTCCGCCCAGCTGCGGCTGGTGGACTCGGTGCTGCAGGCCGGACCAGTGCCGTGCACCGGCTCGCTGGCGGCCTTCGTCCAGCCGGTGCTGGCCGGGCCGGACGGCACCCCGGCGCCCAGCCCGACGGCGATCGACCCGGGCAACCATGCCCGGCCGGCCTGGCAGGTCTGCGGCGTGCTGGCGGGCGGCTGAGCGGTCCCGTTCCGCGCCCGGGCGCGCCGACGGCCCCCGGCGGGGAGCCGGGGGCCGTCGGGCGGAGCGGCGTCAGCCCTGGTCGCGGCCGTCCTGCCCGTCGCGGGGCGCGGAGTTGGTGCCGCGCGCGGCACCGGCGAAGGTGTCGCGGAGCTTGCCGCCGACCGTGGCCGCGCCGCCGGCGACGTCGCGGATCAGGCCCATCAGCGGGTCCTTGCTCTCCTTCACCGAGCTGCTGTAGTGGTCGGCGGCGGCCTTCCACTGCTCGCCGACCGAGGTGTCGGCGTCGTCGGTGCGGCGCGGGTAGGCACCGGCCAGGATCGAGCGGTACTCCTCGCTCTCCGCCCACTTCTTCAGCTTGGCGACCCGCACCACGGCGAACGGGTGGCTCTGCGGCAGCACCTGGAGCAGCTTGAGCACGCCGTCGCGCAGGTCCCCGGCCTTCTCGTACTCCTCGGCCTGCTCCAGGAAGGCGTCGACGTTCATCTCGGCCAGGTTGTGGCCGCCGGCCAGCTTCATCAGGGCCCGCATGGACGCCTGGAGGTCCTGTCCGGCGAGCAGCCCGGCGCGGTCGCTGGAGAGCTCGGCCTTGCGGAACCACTCCTTGAGCGCGGTGACGATCGCCATGATCGCCAGGTTGCCGAGCGGCACCCAGGCGATCCGCGCGGCGATGTTGGTGAGGATCAGCAGCATCGTCCGGTAGACCGCGTGGCCGGACATCGCGTGGCCGACCTCGTGGCCGATGACGGAGCGCAGCTCCTCCTCGTCCAGCAGCTCCACCAGGCCGCTGGTGACCACGATGATCGGGGTGTCGATCCCGATGCAGTACGCGTTGACCGTCGGGTCCTGGCTGACGTAGAGGTCCGGGACCTTCTCGAGGTCCAGCACGTAGGCGGCGTCGCGCACCATCTCGTACAGCTCGGGGAACTGCCGCTCGGACGTCTTCACGGCGGTGGCCAGGAACATCAGCCGGATCGCGCGCTCGGAGACCAGGCCGGCGAGCCTCTTCAGCACGTCGTCGAAGCCGGTCAGCTTGCGCAGCGCGACCAGGGCGGAGCGGTCCGCCGGGTGCTCCCAGGCCCTGGTGGAGATCTCCGGGAAGCGCTGGCGGCGCCGGCTGGGGGTCTTCGCGGTGATGTCGGTCATTGGTGTGAGTACCTCCTGGTCGAACGGCGGCCCCGGCCGCTGGCCGGCCCCCGCTGGTCTTCGCCTGCAACGACTGTCTGTGCAACGTCCGTGGTTGCGTACTCGTCCCCGCGCTCACCCTACGTGGCACGGAACGCGGCCCGGAGCGGCCCCCGCCGCGCCGCGGACGCGGTGCGGCGCGGCCGGGGCCCGAGGGGGCGGTGGGCGGCGCGGGTGTGAGGCCGGTTTACCCTGAATGCCCTGGAGAGCCGAGACCAGACCTGGCCGCGGTACCGAGCAGTCCGAGGAGCCCGCAGATGTCCACCGACGCCCTTGTCAGCCTGGCCGGCCCGATCTCCACGGAGAACGGCCCGGGGCTCTTCCTGCGGGTCATCGTGGTGGCCTCGTTCGTCGGTGTCGGCCTGCTGGCCTGGATCCTGCTGCGGGCCGGCCGCAACAACTGAGCACCCCACCGGGCATCCTCCCCGCGCTCCGCGCGCTCTCCGGGCGTCCGCGCCCCGCCTCGCCGCCGGGGCCCGGCTCACACCGGATCAGACGCGGTGGGCCGCCGAGCGGTTGCCTTGCAGGCCCCCGTACGATGACGGGTGGGCCCTCACAGGCCCGCACACCCCCTGGTCCGTCATCCGAGCCGAGAAGGTCCGCCGACCATGAGCACTGCCGCCGCACTTCCCGTCCTGAACCTGCTCGCCTCCGAGGGCGAGGGGGGCAACCACGAGAGCCTCAACCCGTATCTGACGGGTGGCGCCGCGCTGTTCATCCTGCTGCTGCTGCTCTACGTGACCACCCGCTTCAACCGGGACCGCTGAGCCGCGCTCCGGGACCGCCCGGCCTCGTTCCGGGGCCGCGGGCCTTCGCACTCGGGGCCGCGGGTCTTCGCACTCGGGGACGCGGGGCCCTCGATTCGGGTCCGCTCGGGGAGCGTCCGGCAGGTGTGCCGGCCGCTCCCTCACGCATCTCCAGGGCGCTCGCACCCGGGCGTTCCCGCACCGTAACGGGCGTCGCGTATGGTGTGACGCCATGGGAGAGCAGGCCGGGAATCCCGGCGGACCGGCACCGGTGAAGAAGCGCCTCGGCGTGATGGGCGGCACCTTCGACCCGATCCACCACGGGCACCTGGTCGCCGCCAGTGAGGTGGCGAGCGCGTTCCACCTGGACGAGGTGATCTTCGTTCCGACCGGGCAGCCGTGGCAGAAGACCGACCGGCACGTCACCCCGGCCGAGGACCGCTACCTGATGACGGTCATCGCCACCGCGGAGAACCCGCAGTTCTCGGTCAGCCGGATCGACATCGACCGCGAGGGCCCGACGTACACCGTCGACACCCTGCGCGACCTGCGCGCCATGCACCCGGACGCCGACCTGTTCTTCATCACCGGCGCCGACGCGCTCGCCCAGATCCTCTCCTGGCGGGACTCGGAGGAGCTTTTCTCGCTCGCCCACTTCATCGGCTGCACCCGGCCGGGGCACACTCTTTCGGACGCCGGGCTTCCGGTGGGCGGGGTCTCCCTGGTGGAGGTCCCGGCGCTGGCCATCTCCTCCACGGACTGCCGCAACCGGGTCGCCAAGGGCGAGCCGGTCTGGTACCTCGTCCCGGACGGCGTGGTCCGCTACATCGACAAGCGGGCGCTCTACGCGCCGCACGGGACCTGATCCCCGGAGGGGCCGACCGATGAGCGATCGCAGGGGACCGCAGGACGAATGGTCCACCGGGCAGTACCCGCAGCCCGGGCAGCAGTACGACCAGTACGGGCAGCCGGTGCAGGGTGGCGGTTACGAGCAGCAGCACGGGCAGCAGTACGACCAGTACGACCAGTACGGGCAGCCGGTGCAGCAGCCGTACGGGCAGGACCAGTACGCGCCCTACCCGGGGCAGGGCCAGGACCAGTACCAGCAGGCCTACCAGCCGTACGGGCAGCCGCAGCAGGGTGGCGGTTACGAGCAGCAGCACGGGCAGCAGTACGACCAGTACGACCAGTACGGGCAGCCGGTGCAGCAGCCGTACGGGCAGGACCAGTACG
>NZ_JBVHHB010000018.1:90526-105098 GCF_055561295.1 Kitasatospora sp. NPDC022785
GTACGCGCCCTACCCGGGGCAGGGCCAGGACCAGTACCAGCAGGCCTACCAGCCGTACGAGCAGCCGCAGCAGTACGCGACCGGGCCGATGCCGGTGGTCACCGAGCCGGAGCCCGGGCCCGCAGCCGCGGCTCCCACGGCCGTCCCCGCGGCAGCCCCGGCGCCGCCGCGTCCGCGCACGCCCCGCCCGGCCGCGGCCGAGCCGCCCGCCCGGCCCGAGCCGCCGTCCGAGCAGGTCGGCGGGAGCCGCGCGGCCAGGGCCGCCGGCGCCGGCAAGGCGCCCAAGGACGACTACCCCACCGGCGAGTTCACCTTCGTCGACGAGGAGGCGGAGGAGTCCGAGGACGTCATCGACTGGCTGAAGTTCGCCGAGTCACGCAGCGAGGTGCGCGCCGAGCGCCGCCGAAAGCTGCGCAACCGGCTGGTCGGCGTGGGCGTCGTGCTGGCGCTCGCGGCGGCCGGCACCGGCGGCTACCTCTGGTTCACCGGCGCGGACAAGCAGAGCGCGGCCACGGCGGCCGGCCCCCGCCAGGTCAACGTGGTGCACCTGCGCGACCTGCAGGGCAAGGTCTCCAGCGCGCTGCTGGTCAACGACTCCGCCGGGCACAAGGGCACCGTGCTGCTGCTGCCCGACACCCTGCGGCTGCCCGGTCCCAGCGACCCGCCGGTCACCACCGTCGGCCAGGCCATGGACAGCATCGGCCCGTCCGCCACCCGCGACGGCCTCACCACCGTGCTCGGCGCCCCCGTGGCCGGCACCTGGCGGCTGGACACCCCGTACCTGGAACTACTGGTCGCCCAGCTCGGCGGCGTCCGGGTCGACACCAACGCCGAGACCCACGAGGGCGGCAAGCCCGACGGCAAGCTGCTCTCCGCCGCCGGCAAGAACACCCTGCTCAGCGGAAAGGCGGCGGTCGCCTACGCCACCCTCCAGGCGGCCGGCGAGAACCGGGACGCCCAGCTGGCCCGGTTCGGCCAGGTGATGGACGCAGTGGTGCGCGCCATGCCCACGGAGTTCAAGGACGCCAAGGACGATGTGCACCGGATGAACGCGGTGCTGGACCCGTCCCTGCCGGAGGACGCCCTGGCCGGGGTGCTGGGTCAGCTCTCCCAGCAGGCCAAGGACGGCCACCTCGCCACCACCGTGCTGACCGTCAAGCCGGACGGCTCCCTGGACGACGCCACTGCCGGCAAGCAGGTCAAGGACGTCCTCGGCAGCACGGTGAAGTCCGCCGTCACCGGCGACGCCCCGGCCCGGGTCGCCATCCAGGACGCCACCGGCAACGACCAGGCGGCCGCCGCCGCACAGGTCCAGGTGGTCAACGCGGGCCTCACCTTCATCCCCGGCGGGGCGAAGACCGCGCCGCAGGCGGCCAGTGAGATCCGCTACACCGACGACGCCCGGCAGGCCGCGGCGAAGTCGCTGGCGATCAGCCTCAACCTGCCGGAGACGGCGGCCAAGAAGGTCACCGACGCGCAGAACGCCGACCTGGTGGTCGTCCTCGGCAAGGACTACCAGCCGCCGAAGGCCCAGTAGCGCGGCCCGGCCCGGCACGGCGGGTCCGGGCGGCCCCGGAAAACGGTTCCGGGGCCGCCCGGGCGGCGTGAGATCCTGGAAGGCGATGCCCGGCCGCGCGCCGGGCTCGCCCCCCAAGCAGCCGAGCCGGAAGAACACCGTGACCGCCACCGAGCACAGCCAGAACCTCATCAACGTCGCCGCCCAGGCGGCGGCCGACAAGCTGGCGCACAACATCATCGCGTTCGACGTCAGCGAGGTGCTGTCGATCACCGACGCCTTCCTGATCGCCTCCGCGAACAACGACCGCCAGGTCAAGTCGATCGCCGAGGAGATCGAGGACCAGCTGCGCGAGCAGCAGGACATCAAGCCGGTGCGCCGCGAGGGCGAGCGCGAGGGCCGCTGGATCCTGCTCGACTACCTGGACATCGTGGTGCACGTCCAGCACTCCGAGGAGCGCTCCTTCTACTCCCTGGACCGCCTCTGGAAGGACTGCCCCGAGCTGCCGCTGCCGGCCGACGCGCTCGCCTCGCGCAACCGCCCCGACGCGGACACCGACGCCGCCGGCAACGCCCTCTCCCCGGCCGAGGTCGCCCCGGCGGACAACTTCGGCGCCGAGGACTACACCGCCGAGGACAACAGCTGAGCCGGGACGCGCGGGGCCCGCGCATCGTCTTCTGGCGGCACGGCCAGACCTCCTGGAACCTCGAATCGCGCTTCCAGGGCACCACGGACATCGAGCTGACCGGCCAGGGCGTCCTGCAGGCCCAGCGGGCGGCCCGGCTGCTCTCCGGCCTGCGCCCCGACCTGCTGATCTCCTCCGACCTCCAGCGCGCCCGGCGCACCGCCGACGAGCTGGCGGACGTCACCGGCCTGGACGTGCAGCACCACGAGGGGCTGCGCGAGACCTACGCCGGTTCCTGGCAGGGGCTCACCAACGCCGAGATCCGCGAGCGCTTCCCCGAGGAGTACGAGGCCTGGGCGCAGGGCGAGCCGGTGCGCCGCGGCGGGGGCGAGCTCTCCACCGAGGTCGCCGACCGCTCGGTGCCGGTGGTGCTCGAAGCGGTCGGGAAGCTGCCGGAGAACGGCACCCTGGTGGTGGTCAGCCACGGCGGCACCATCCGCACCATGCTCGGGCGGCTGCTCGGCCTGGAGCCGGCGCTCTGGGAGTGCTTCGGCGGCCTGTCCAACTGCTGCTGGTCCGTGCTGGGCCGGGGCGCGCGCGGCTGGCGCCTGCTGGAGCACAACGCGGGCACCCTGCCGCAGCCGGTCATCGGCGACGACACCTGAGAGACGCCGGAGCGGTGCCTGCGGGGGCGGATTTCGCAGTTCCGGGCCTGACCAGTTAGAGTCTTCCTCGTTCGCACGGAGGGAACGCGGCCCGGAAAAGGGAAGCGGGAAATCCGGTGAGTGCGGGGCTGTAGCTCAGTTGGTAGAGCGCTTGCATGGCATGCAAGAGGTCCGGGGTTCAATTCCCCGTAGCTCCACTCCGCACCTGCGGTCCGCGAGGGCCGTGCGTGTCGCGGGGCTGTAGCTCAGTTGGTAGAGCGCTTGCATGGCATGCAAGAGGTCCGGGGTTCAATTCCCCGTAGCTCCACAGACAGCGGGAAGGCCGCCACCCACCGGGTGGCGGCCTTCGGCGTTTTCCGGGCGTCGGGATCGGTCACCTGCGGGCCGCGGGGCCACCGGCCGCGGCGGATCTCCAGGCTGCGGGGAGCACCGGCTTCGGCGGAGCGCCGGACGTGGCGGAGGGACCGGCTTCGGCGGAGCGCCGGACGTGGCGGAGGACCGGCTTCGGCGGAGCGCCGGCCGTGCCGGACTGCCGGGCACGGCGGACCGCCCGCCGTGCCCGTCGGTGCTCAGGGGCGGCAGCTGTGCTTCCAGCCGCCGCGCGGCAGGGCGGCGAGCCGCTCGATCCGCTCCCGGTCCTCCGGGCCCTCCGGCAGGTAGACCACGATGTACGTCTCGGGCACCCCCGGCATCGTCAGGTACGAGGCGTTCAGCCGCAGCACCCCGACCTCCGGATGCCGGAACACCCGCAGCCAGGTCGCCGGCGGTGCCACCTCCTGCCGGTCCCACAACTCCCGGAACACCTCGCTGCCCGCGTAGAGCTGCTGTACGTGCTCCTCCCAGACCGGCTCGCCGACGTGCTTGCCGTACGCGGAGCGCAGCACCGCGACCATCCGGGGCAGCGCCTCGTCCCGGTTCAGGAAGGGGTTGCAGCACGGATCCGAGAAGAGCGTGCACCAGATGCTGTTGAACGTGCCGTTGGGGGTGACGCTCCGGTCGGTGCCGAACAGCGACTCGTACCCCCGGTTGTACATCAGTACGTCGAACCGGGCGTTGGAGACCGCCGCCGGCAGCGGCGCGAGCGCGTCCAGGATGACCTGGGTGGACGGTTCGAGGACCGGCGGGTCGGACGGCGAGCGGGGAACGGCGGCCACCCCGGCCAGCCGGAACAGGTGCTCCCGCTCCGTCGCGTCCAGCCGCAGCGCCCGGGCCACCGCCAGCAGCACCTGCTCACTGGCGTTGATCGGCCGCCCCTGCTCCAGCCACGTGTACCAGGTGACCCCCACCCCGGCGAGCTGCGCGACCTCCTCGCGGCGCAGCCCCGGCGTCCGGCGGCGCAGGCCGGGCGGCAGGCCGACGTCCTCGGGCGTGACCCGGGCCCGGCAGGCCTTCAGGAACCGGGCCAGTTCCGTTCGGCGGCGGTCCTGCCGGCGCGGCTCGACGGCGGTGACGGTGTGGTCGTCCAGAACGGTCATACCCGCCATCGTGCCGCAGACCGCGCCGCGCAGACAGGTGCTGCCAGTACCAGGATCAGCAGGCTCTAACCACCAGTACCCGCCGGGCCCCACGCTGGAGTCATGACGGACCTTCAGATCCGGCCCCGCGTGGCCGGCGGCACCACCCCCGGCCCGGCCACCCGGCCCGGGATGCTCCTCGCCCTCGTCCTCTGCGGCCAGTTCATGGCCGTCCTGGACGTTTCCATCGTCAACGTCGCCGTCCCGACCATCCGCACCGACCTGCACGCCTCCGGCGCCGCGCTCCAACTGGTCATCGCCGGCTACACCATCGCGTACGCCGTGCTGCTCATCACCGGCGCCCGGCTCGGCGCCCGCTACGGCTACAGCCGGCTGTTCCAGCTCGGCCTGGCCGCCTTCACCGCCGCCTCGCTCGCCTGCGGCCTCGCCCCGGCCACCGGGTGGCTGATCGGCTTCCGCCTGCTCCAGGGCGCCGGCTCGGCCCTGATGGTGCCCCAGGTGATGAGCCTGCTCCAGCGGACCTTCACCGGCGCCGCCCGGACCCGGGTGCTCGGCCTCTACTCGGCGGTCCTGGCCGTGGGCATGGCGCTCGGCCAGGTGCTCGGCGGGGTGCTGGTCAGCGCCGACCTGTTCGGCACGGGCTGGCGCCCGGTGTTCCTGGTCAACGTGCCGATCGGGCTGGCCCTGTTGGCGGTCGGAGCCCGGCTGCTGCCGAGCATGCCGGGCGACCGCGACCGCGGCTTCGACCTCCCCGGCCTGGTGGTGCTCGGCGCGGCCCTCGGGCTGCTGGTGGTGCCGCTGGTGCTCGGCCACGAACTGGGCTGGCCGGTCTGGGGCTGGGTGATGCTCGCCGGCAGCGCCGCCCTGTTCGCCCTGTTCGTGGTGGTCGAGCGGCGGATCGCCCGGCGCGGCGGCCAGCCGCTGATCTCCGGCCGGGTCCTGCGGGCACCCGGGCTGCGCCCGGTGGCCGGCGGCCTGTTCGTGATCATGGCGGCCTTCGCGGGTTTCCTGTTCGCCTTCGCCCTCCACCAGCAGGCCGGGCTCGGCCACAGCGCGTTGCGGGCCGGGCTCTGCTCGGCGCCGGTCGCGGTCGGGTTCGGGGTGTCCAGCCTGCGCTGGCAGCGGCTGCCCGCCCGGCTGCACGGCGTCCTGCCGGTGCTCGCCACCGTCCTGCTCGCGCCCGGCTACCTGCTGCTCGGCGTCCTGCTCGGCGACGGCGCGGAGATCGGCACGGTGGCGCTGCTGGAGATGACCGTGCTCGGGCTGGTCGCGGGCTGCGCGTACGCGCCGCTGTTCGCCCGGGCGCTGGGCGGCGTCGCCCCGGCGGACGCGGCGGACGCCAGCGGCGTGATGGTGACGGTCATCCAGCTCGGCCAGGTGGTCGGGGTGGCGGTGCTCGGCTCGGTCTTCCTCGGCGGGGCCGACCTCCCGGCACCGGCCCGCGACTCGGGGCACGCGCTGCTGGTGACCACCGGCGTGATCGCGGTGGCCGTCGCGGCCGCGGCGGTCTTCGCCGCCCGTACCCGGCGGTCGGCCGGGTAGGGCGTGCGGCGGTGCCCGCGGATCCGCCGGCCGGCCTGCCCGCGTGCCCGGCGGCGGACGCGCCCCGTACCTGTCCGTCGGGCCTTCGAGCGGTACGTCCGGGCGGTGCGGAACCTCCCGGACGTACGTCCGGTCAATGGATTCGTGGAGCACCCCTTCGACCGTGTAAAGTAGTCGATGTCGCCGAGGGAAACGGAAGAAAACCTCCGGTGACGACGCAGGTCAAGGGGCTGTAGCTCAGTTGGTAGAGCGCTTGCATGGCATGCAAGAGGTCCGGGGTTCAATTCCCCGTAGCTCCACAGGAATCGAAGGCCGCCTCCCGTTTCGGGGGGCGGCCTTCGGCGTTCCCGGGGGTTCTCCGGGGTCGCGGTGGGTCGGCGGCGGGCCGGGGTCCACGGGGCTTCCGGCGGCGGCCGGTTTTCGTGAACGCCTCGGCGGCCGGCCCCGGGGGACCGCTACCGTCGTGCCATGGCCGATCTGGAGCGCAGGCGCAACGAGGAGTTGGCGCGGATACTCCACCAGCTGGGCTGGAACCCGGAGCGGCTCGCCCGCGAGGTGAACCTCACCCTGCCTCCCGGCCTGGCCATCAGTTCCACCGCCCCGTACAAGTGGCGCGACCGCGGCATGGTCCCGCGCAGCCCGCACGACCAGACCGTCTGCGAGGTGCTCGGCCGCGCCCTCGGCATCGCCGTCACCTACGAACAGCTCTGGGGCCGGATGGGCGGCAACCGGGGCGCCAAGATCCTCTCGCCGCACCTGCTCACCGACCCGTGGACCGCCGACACCGCCCAGACCGCGCTGCGTGAGGCGGCCACCGACGCCGGCCCGGTCCGCCTCACCGACCTCTTCCGCGGCGCCGACCTCGACCAGGCCGCCCGGCGGCTGACCACCCCGCCGCCACCGGTCGGCGGCGGTGAGGGCGCGCTGCGGATCGACCCCGCTCTGGTGGGCGACCTCGGGCTGTCCCACCGGAGCAAGCAGCGGCTGGAGCGCGCCTGTGGCGGCGGGCTGGTGCTCGGCCCGGCCCGGGCCGAGCTGGCCATGGTCGCCAAACTGCTGGAACTCGGCGGGTACGACGAGCGCCTCGGCCGCGCCCTGTACGGGACGGCCGCCCGGTTCGCCCGGCTGGCCGGCTGGGCCGCGTACGACCTCGGGCACGAGGCGGCCGCCCAGCGGGCGTTCGTCGCCGCGCTGCGGGCCGCGCACCTCAGCGGGGACCTCCGGCTCGGGGTGGGCGTGGTCGGCTGCCTGGTGGTGCTGGCCACCCAGAGCACGGGCGGACGCGGGCTGGACGCGCGGGGGCTGGACGCCGTCGGCGCGCTCGCCGGGGCGCTGGAGGCGGCCGGGGACGCGCTGGGCCCGGCCGACCGGGCGTTGCAACTCGGCCGGATCGCCCGGGCGCACGGGCGACGGGGCGAGCCGGCGGAGGCGCGGGCGGCGGCCGAGCTCGCGTTCGCGGAGCTGGACGGGCGGGTGGGCGCGGGACGGCCGGGCGGGAAAGACTTCGCTGGGCCGGGCGGGCGGGACTTCGCGGGGCCGGACGGGCGGACGGGGGGTTTGGACGGAGGCGCGGTCGTGGGTCCGGCCGAGGGCACCGGGGCCGCCGCGATGGCGGCCGACGGGTACGGGCAGGTGCGGGCGGATCTCGCGGGCATGGTGGGGGAGGGGCACCTCTTCCTCGGCGACCACCGGCGCGCCCAGGCCCTGCTCACCGAGGCGGTGGCCGGCCTCGGTGACGGCCGGGCCCGGGCCCGGGCGCTGTTGATGGTCCGACTGGCCGACTCCCAGCGCCGCACCGGCCGCCACCGGGAGGCCGCCGCCACTGCCGACCGGGCCCGCGCGCTCGCCGCCGGCATGCAGTCCGAGCGGGTCGCCCGGGCGCTGCGCGACTTCGACGCGGCCTCCCGTGCGGGATTGCCGGGAGAGGCCTGATGCCCTTGCGGTACCCTGAGCCCATGCGAACTGTGCGCCTGCTCCTTAGCCGGCCGCGCTGACCAGGACCGGCCCCGTTCACGGGCGGTTGCCGGAGTCGGCGTGGCATCCCCTCCTGCGAGGGGCTTTTTTGTTTTCCACCGCCTTTTCCGCAAGCGCCGCACCGGCACGGCCGTCCGCGGCCGGTCACCCGTCCGGTCACCGGCCGCGGTTCGCCAACTGACATCGATGGAGCCTGAAGGACCATGAGCGAGACGACCCCTGCTTCCGGCGCGGCCGAGGCCGCAACCGAGCCGTTCCGGTACAGCGCCACCCTGGCGGCGGAGATCGAGTCCCGCTGGCAGGACATCTGGGAGAAGGAAGGGACGTTCCACGCCCCCAACCCGGCCGGCGACCTGGCCGACCCGGCCGCCGGTGACGTCGCCGCGAAGCCGCACAGCTTCATCATGGACATGTTCCCGTACCCCTCGGGTGCGGGCCTGCACGTCGGCCACCCGCTGGGCTACATCGCCACCGACGTCTACGCCCGGTACCAGCGGATGACCGGCCACAACGTGCTGCACACGCTGGGCTACGACGCCTTCGGCCTGCCCGCCGAGCAGTACGCCGTGCAGACCGGCACGCACCCGCGGGTCTCCACCGAGGCCAACATCGCCAACATGCGCCAGCAGCTGCGCCGGCTGGGCCTGGGCCACGACCCGCGCCGCTCGATCTCCACGATCGACCCGGAGTACTACCGCTGGACCCAGTGGATCTTCCTGCAGATCTTCAACTCCTGGTACGACCAGGAGGCTGGCAAGGCCCGCCCGATCGCCGAGCTGATCGCGCAGTTCGAGGCCGGCACCCGTGAGGTGCCGGGCGGCCGCGACTGGACGGAGCTGTCCGCCGCCGAGCGTGACGAACTGCTGGGCGAGTACCGGCTGGCGTACTCCAAGGAGGTGCCGGTCAACTGGTGCCCCGGCCTGGGCACCGTGCTGGCCAACGAGGAGGTCACCGCGGACGGCCGCTCCGAGCGCGGCAACTTCCCGGTGTTCAAGTCGAACCTGCGCCAGTGGATGATGCGGATCACCGCCTACTCGGACCGGCTGATCTCCGACCTGGACCTGCTGGACTGGCCCGAGGCCATCAAGCTGCAGCAGCGCAACTGGATCGGCCGCTCCGAGGGCGCCCGGGTCGACTTCGCCGTGGACGGTGAGAAGATCACCGTCTTCACCACCCGCCCCGACACCCTGTTCGGCGCCACCTACATGGTGCTGGCCCCCGAGCACGGCCTGGTCGACACGATCGTCCCGGCCGCCTGGCCCGCCGGCACCCGCGACGAGTGGACCGGCGGTGCGGCCACCCCCGCCGAGGCCGTCGCCGCCTACCGCGCCGCGGCCGCCGCCAAGTCCGACGTCGAGCGCCAGGTCGACGCCAAGGTCAAGACCGGCGTCTTCACCGGCGCGTACGCGGTGAACCCGGTCAGCGGCGAGCCCGTCCCGGTCTTCATCGCCGACTACGTGCTGATGGGCTACGGCACCGGCGCCATCATGGCCGTCCCCGCCCACGACCACCGCGACTTCGCGTTCGCCCGCGCCTTCGAGCTGCCGATGCGCTGCGTCGTCCGGCCGACCGACGGCCGCGGCGACGACCCCGCGCAGTGGGACGACGCGTTCGACACCTACGACTCCGTCATCGTCAACTCGGCGCACGACGAGGGCACTTCGGACGGCGTCTCGCTGGACGGCCTGAGCGTGGTCGACGCCAAGGCCGCCGTCACCGCCTGGCTGGCCGAGCGCGGCATCGGCGAGGGCACCGTCAACTACCGCCTGCGCGACTGGCTGTTCAGCCGTCAGCGGTACTGGGGCGAGCCCTTCCCGATCGTCTACGACGAGGACGGCGTCATGCACGCGCTGCCCGAGTCGATGCTGCCCGTCGAGGTCCCCGAGGTCGACGACTACTCGCCGCACACCTACGACCCGTACGACTCCACCTCCTCGCCGAAGACCCCGCTGTCGCGCAACGAGGCCTGGGTCACCGTCGAGCTGGACCTGGGCGACGGACCGAAGACCTACCGCCGCGAGACCAACACCATGCCCAACTGGGCCGGTTCGTGCTGGTACGAGCTGCGCTACGTCGACCCGACCAACGGCTCGCGCGTCGTCGACCCCGCCAACGAGCGGTACTGGCTGGGCCCGACCGAGCAGAAGCCGGCCGGCGGCGTCGACCTGTACGTCGGCGGTGCCGAGCACGCCGTACTGCACCTGCTGTACGCCCGCTTCTGGCACAAGGTGCTGCACGATCTGGGCCACGTCTCCTCGGTCGAGCCGTTCCACAAGCTGTTCAACCAGGGCATGATCACCGCGGACGTCTACCGCGACGAGCGCGGCTTCCCGGTGCCCGCCGCCGAGGTCGAGGAGCGCGACGGCGCGTACTTCTGGCAGGGCGAGCCGGTCAAGCGCGAGGCCGGCAAGATGGGCAAGTCCCTGAAGAACGCCGTCGCCCCCGACGAGATCGCCGACGAGTACGGCGCCGACACGCTGCGCCTGTACGAGATGTCGATGGGCCCGCTGGACGTCTCCCGCCCCTGGGACACCCGCGCGGTCGTCGGCTCGTACCGCTTCCTGCAGCGGCTGTGGCGCAACATCGTCTCCGAGGCCACCGGCGAGCTGGTCGTCACCGACGAGGAGCCGGACGAGGCGACGCTGCGCGCGCTGCACAAGGCCATCGACGGCATCCGCGGCGACATGGCCGGGCTGCGCTTCAACACGGCCGTGGCCAAGGCGATCGAGCTGAACAACTTCCTGGTGAAGCGCGGTTCCACGCCGCGCTCGGTGGCCGACCAGCTGGTGCTGATCGTCGCCCCGCTGGCCCCGCACATCGCCGAGGAGCTGTGGCGCCGTCTGGGTCACGGCGAGTCGCTGGCGCACACCGACTACCCGGTCGCCGACCCGGCGTACGTGGTGGACGAGGCGGTGACCTGCGTCGTGCAGATCAAGGGCAAGGTCAAGGCCCGGCTGGAGGTCGCGCCGTCGATCTCCGACGCCGAGCTGGAGGCGCTGGCCCTGGCCGACCCGGCCGTCGTCGCGGCGATCGGGGACGCGCCGGTGCGCAAGGTGATCGCGCGGGCGCCGAAGCTGGTGAACATCGTCACCGGCTGACGGTTGCTGCTGGGTGGGCGGGCGTCCTTCGGGGCGCCCGCCCGTTCGTTTGGGGGCTGCTGGGGGCTGCTGGGGGCTGCTGGGGGCTGCTGGGGCTGCTGGGGCTGGGGCTCGGGCTGGGGCTGCTGGGCGGTGGGTGCCGGCCGGCAGTCGTGGGGCGGTCGGCTCGGTGGGGGCCGTGGGGCCGGGGGCTGATCAGGTGTGCCTGAGCCCGTCGAGGAGGCGGGCGACGTGGGCCGGCGCCCCGGCCGGGTCCAGCGGGGCGTGGCCGACCAGCAGGCGGTACCAGAAGAGGCCGAACAGCTCGTCGGTGGCGGCCTCCAGGTCGGCGGCGGCGGGCAGTTCGCCGCGCTCGACCCCGCGGGCGAGGATCCGCAGCACCACCGCCCGCCGGCTCTGCACCCAGGCGCGGAACGGCTCCTCGAACGCCGGGTCGAGCTGGGCCTCGGCCATCAGCCCGCGCAGCGCGCGCACCCGGAGCGGGTGCTCCGTGACCGAGTGGAGGGCGGCGACGAAGACGGTGAGGTCCTCGGCGGTGCTGCCGGTGTCCGGTTCGGGCATGCGCTGCGCGACGGTCTCCTGGTAGGAGTCGAGGACGAGCACGGCCTTCGAGCTCCACCAGCGGTAGATCGTGCTCTTGGCGACCTCGGCCCGTGCGGCCACCCGCTCGATGGTGACGGCCTGGTAGCCGCTCTCCTCCAGGAGTGCGGCGGTGGCGGCGAGGACGGCCCGGTGGGCCTCCTCGCTGCGGATTCGCCCGCCGGTGCGGCGGGTTTTCTGCTCTTGCATGACAGCACGGTAGCAGCGGTGCTAGCTTTAATCGAAACGCGGCGGATCGTTTTGATTAAGGGGAGAGTCATGAGTGCGGTGGTTGTGTCACACGGTCTTGGGGCCCGCGAGGACAGTGTCTGGTTTCCCTATCTGGCAAGGGAGTTGGCGAAGTCCGGCGACACCGTCACGGTGCCCTCGCTGCCCGGCCCGCAGACGCCGGACCTGACCGCCTGGCGGAGCACCTTCGGCGACACCGCCCAGGCCGCCGGCCCGGCCGGGGACACCGTGCTGGTCGGCCACAGCGTCGGCGGGGCCAATGTGCTCCGTTTCCTGGAGCAGTACGACGCCGAGGCGCACGGCCGCTTCGCCGGTGTCCTGCTTGGCGCCACGCCGGCCCGGGACGTCGGCTACGACGTACTGAAGGAGTTCTTCGCCGAGCCGTTCGACTGGGAGCGGATCCGGGCCGCCGCGGACGGATTCCGCGTGCTCCAGGCCCTCGACGACCCGGTCAACCGGCCCGACCCGGCTGCGCACGCCCGCGACCTGGTGGCCGGGCTGGGTGCCACGGCCGTGCTGACGGCGGAGGGCGCGCACTTCGGGGCCACACCGGACGACCACGTGGAGGTGCCGGAGGCGGTGCGGCTGGTGCGGGAGCTGCTCGCGGCGCGGCCTCGGGGCTGAGGTGGGCTGAGGTGAGGGTGGCGCCGGAGGTGCCAGGGGCGCCGGGGGCGTTGGGGGTGCCGGGGGCGCCGGGGGTGCCGGGGCGTTGGGGATCGGGGGCCGGGATCTGGGGGAGATCCCCCATCTGTCCCTGATCTCCGGCGCAGAGCCCCGATTGCCCTGCCCCCGGGCCCGGCGCGGCCGCTACCGTGGAACCCTCGGTGGGCCGGCCCGCGTTGGGTCCGGTGGGGGCCGGTTCGGCTGGCGGAAGGTGGCTCGTGATGGACGTGCTCGGCGTGATGCTCGGCCTGGCCCTGCTCTTCGGGCTCACGGTGGTGGTGCTGGCCGTGGTCGGCACCGTGAAGGCGGCGAAGGCGGTGGCCCAGAAGGTCGAGCGGCACGAGGCCAACGCCCGGCGTGCGGTCGAGAATGTCACCCTCAAGGCGAAGACGTACACCAAGCCCGGCCCGCAGGGCCGGATCTCGGCCGTCCGGCTCGGGCTGCGGACCTCCCTCGACGGCACCCGCCAGGTCCTGGAGAGCGGCCTCGCCCAGGACGGCCAGCTCGGCGAGTCGCTCGCCCTCCTGCGGAGGCTGGACGCCCACGCGGCGGAGCTGGACGGAGAGCTGCGACTCCTGGAGCGCGAGCCCGACGCCGGGCGGATCGCAGCCAAGCTGCCCGAGCTGCGGGAGCGGGCCGAGCGGATCACGCACTCCGCCGAGACCATGCGCTGGGCCGCCCAGGACCGGATGCACCGCTTCGCCGACGACGAGCTGAGCCGGCTCAGCCAGGAGTGCGAGAGCGAGGCGGGGGCGCTGCGGCACTGGGACTCGTCGGGCGGTGGCTCGGCGGGTGGTGCCGGGGGGTCCGGTGGGGCTGCTGCCGGGGGCGGTGAGGACGGGGGCCCTGCCCAGGGATCCGCCGCCGGCCGCGAGCAGGTGCAGCGGGCCGGGCTGACCGACGGCAGGGGCGGGCGGCCGAGCGCCGAGGAGCTGCTGGGGCTGGCCGACCCGCTGGCGCGGCTGGCGGACCGGCTGCGGAAGCCGTCGGCGGGCCCGTCGGCCCGCTGAGCGGGTGTGGGGCCGGGGCCGGAGGGCGGGCCTGGGCGGGCTCAAGCCGGTGTGGGTCCGGGGGTGGCGGGCCTGAGCGGGTGTGGCCCGAAGGGCCGGGAAGGCGCGGGGCTCCGGGGTAGCGTCCGTTGCTCGGGGGGCGCCTTCGACCTGGTCGGTGCGCTGTCATCCGGGCCGGGCGCGGAGTAACCTCCGCCTCATGCCCGCCGCCCTCGCTCTCATCACCGATTCCACGGCCTATCTGCCGCAGGAAGCCGTCGACCGGTACGGAATCTCCGTGGTACCGCTGAGCGTCGCGGTCGGTGACACGGTCCTCGCCGAGGGCGTGGAGATCTCCCCCAAGGACGTGGCCGAGGCGCTGCGTGGCAGGCAGCGGGTGACGACGTCCCGGCCCAGCCCCGAGGCCTTCGCCGCCGCCTACCGGGCGGCCGCCGAGGCGGGCGCGCAGGGGATCGTCTCGGTGCACATCTCCGGCGAGCTCTCCGGCACCGTGGAGGCGGCGCGGCTGGCGGCCGCCGAGGCGTCCGTCCCGGTGCAGGTGGTGGACAGCCGGCTGGTCGGCATGGCCCTCGGGTACGGCGTGCTGGCCGCGGCGGAGGCGATCGCGACCGGGCGGGAGGCGGCCGAGGTGGTCGCGGCCGTCACTCGGCGTACGGCGCTGACCAGTGGTTTCTTCTACGTGGACACCCTCGAGTACCTGCGCCGCGGCGGCCGGATCGGGGCGGCTCGGGCGTTGCTCGGGTCGGCCCTGGCGGTGAAGCCGCTGCTGCACCTGGACGGCGGGCGGATCGAGCCGCTGGAGAAGGTGCGGACGGCCTCCCGGGCGATCGCCCGGCTGGAGGAGATCGCGGTCGAGCAGGCGGGGGAGCGGGAGGTCGACATCGCCGTCCACCACCTGGCGGCCGAGGAACGGGCCGAGCCGCTCGCGGAGCGTCTGCGGGGGAGGGTCCCCGGGCTGCGGGAACTGTACGTGGGCGAGGTCGGTGCGGTGATCGGCGCGCACGCCGGGCCGGGGCTGCTGGCCGTGGTGGTCTCGTCGCGCTGAGGCGGGTTCGGGCGGTGAGCTGGGACGCGCTGAGGTGGGTTCGGGCGGTGAGCTGGGACGCGCTGAGGTGGGTTCGGGCGGTGAGCTGGGACGCGCTGAGGTGGGTTCGGGCGGTGAGCTGGGACGCGCTG
>NZ_JBVHHB010000018.1:105198-134205 GCF_055561295.1 Kitasatospora sp. NPDC022785
AGGCGGGCTCGGACGGCGAGCTGAGACGAGCCGAAGCGGTCTGGGGCGGCGAGTGGTCAACCCTGTAGGGCGCTCCTCCCTCGTGTGAGTGACCTGATTTATCCACAACCCCCGGCTTTTCCACAGGCTTTCGGAAATTCTCACGCGGTCGTCCGGCCGCTCCTACCGTGCTCTGCATGACGAGCCTGACGAGCACGAAGATCGGCACACGCAAGCGCCACGAGGTGGCCGAGACCGCCCGCCTGCGGATGGCGGCCCTGTTGCCGGCGGCCGAGGGACCAGCCGAGGAGACGACGACCACCGGGCCGCCGGCCGGTGGGTCGGCCGAGCAGCCGCCCGGTTCGCCGGCCGCGTCGTCGTCCGGGCCGTCCTCCGAGCTGCCGTTCGGTGTGCTGCCCGGTGGGCCGGCCGGTGAGGTGGCGGGCGGCGCGGTCGCCGCCGGCGCGGTGGCCGAGGGCGGCCCGTCGGCCGGCGCGCCGGATCGTGTGCCGTTCCGGTTGGGCCCGGCGGTGATGCTCGACCGGCGGGCCGTGGTGGGGCTGGCCGTCCTGCTGCTGCTCGCCGTCGGCTACGGCGTGCAGCACTTCTGGCTGGCCAGGCCGCAACCGGTCGACGTGCCGGCGATGGCGGTCGCCTCGGCGGAGCCGGGGGCTCACGTCCCAGGCCGGGCCGAAGCCACCCCCGGCCCGGCTCCGCCCGGTGCGGGCGGTCCGGACGCAAGCACCGTGGTGGTCGTCGACATCGGCGGCCGGGTGCACTCGCCCGGCGTGCACTCCCTCCCCGGCGGCTCCCGGGTGGCCGACGCCCTCCGCGTGGCCGGCGGCCCGCTGCCCGAGACGGAGACCAAGAACCTCAACCTGGCAAGGGTGCTGACGGACGGCGAGCAGATCCTCGTCGGCGAGTCCGCAGCCCCGCCGGCCGGTGGGGCGGGTGCCGGGCCTGCTGCGCCGGCCGGGCCGAAACAGCCGGTCAGCCTGAACCACGCCACCCTCGAACAGCTCGACACGCTCCCCGGAGTCGGTCCGACGCTCGCCCAGCGCATCATCGCGTTCCGCGCGACCCACGGATCGTTCCGCTCGCTCGACCAGCTCCGGCAGGTGAGCGGCATCGGCGAGCGCACCTATGCGGAGATCAGGCCGATGCTCACCCTCTGACCGGCGGCCCTGTCGGGCCCGCCCGCCCTGCCCGTCGCCGTTCCCCCACCCGCCCAACCGGCCCCGCTGAAGGCCCGCTCAACCGACGGCCCGCTCAACCGACCCCGCCGAAGGGAGGTACCGTCATCGCCGCCACCACGGCCCACGCCGTCCGGCCGCTCACCCGTCCGTCCTCGACTCCACCGCCGGTCAGCGACCTTCGCCTCCTCCTGCCCGCCGTCGCGGCGTGGTCCGTCACGGCGGCCGTCCTCGGTCTGGGCGCGGGCCACCGCTCCCTGCTGCTCCCGGCTGCGGCTGCGGCCGCGCTCGCCGCCGTCGTGCTGCTCATGCGCCCGGGCGTGCGCCGGCGCCGAGGCGCAAGCCTGACGGCGGCCGCGGTGCTGCTCACCGGTGCGGCGGCCACGGCCGTGACCTTGCTGCACACCGCCGACCTGCACCGGGGTCCGCTGCCGGTACTGGCCCACGTCGCCGGCCCCGCCCCCGAGGTGGGCGTGGAGCTGACCATCAGCGGCGATCCGAAGGCCCACACCTCCCGGACCAGAGGGACGGCCGCCGGGCAGGCCGTCCTCACCGTGGACGCCGTGGTTGACCAGGTCACCGTCCTGGCCGGTCCCGAACCGGGGCCGGGCGCCGGCGCGACCAGGACCCGAACCCCGGTGACCGTCCTGGCACGCGGACCGGACATCGAGCAGTGGCAGCGGCTGCTTCCGTCGGCCAGGGTCGCAGCCGAGGCCGATGTCCGCCCCGCTGGGGAGGGCCACGACGACGAGTCGGCCGCGCTGCTGGTCGCGCACGGGCCGCCCCGAGAGCTCACATCGCCCAGCCTGCCGCAGCGGATCGCCGGTCGGCTGCGGGCGGGCCTGCGGTCGGCGACCGACGGGCTCCCGCCGGACGCGCGCGGGCTGCTCCCGGGGCTGGTCGTCGGAGACACCTCGCGGCTGCCCGGCGACCTCCTGGACGCCTTCCGGGCCACCGACATGGCACACCTGGTCGCGGTGAGCGGGGCCAACCTCGCGATCGTCCTCGGTCTCCTGATCGGGGCGCCCGGCCAGGCCGGTACTCCCGAACGGCGAGGCCTGGCCGCCCTGTTCGGGATCCCGCTGCGCACCACCGCGCTGCTGGGCACGGCGGTCACGCTGGCCTTCGTCACCGTCTGCCGGCCCGAGCCCAGCGTTCTGCGGGCCGCCGGTACCGGTCTCATCGGCCTGCTGGCGCTGGCCACCGGCCGTCCGCGCCAGGCGGTGCCCGCCCTGTCCGCCACCGTCCTGCTCCTGGTGCTCATCGACCCCTACCTGGCGCGGTCCTTCGGCTTCCTGCTCTCGGTGCTCGCCACCACCGGGCTGCTGGCCCTCGGCCCGCACTGGGCCCAGGCCCTGCGGGCACGGGGCTGGCCGCACCACCTGGCGGGCGCCGTCGGGGCGACGGCCGCGGCGCAGGCGCTCTGCGCACCCGTGACGGTGGTGCTGTCCGGGCACATCAGCCTGGTCGCCGTCCCGTGCAACCTGCTGGCCGAGCTGGCCGTGGCCCCGGCGACGCTGTTCGGGTTCGCGGCGCTCGTACTGGGTCCGCTCTCCCCGGCAGCAGCCCGGCTGCTCGCAGAGCTGGCAGGCCTCCCGGCCGGCTGGCTGGCGGCGGTGGCCCGGTACGGCGCCGAGCTGCCGGGCGGGCAGCTCTCCTGGCCGGGCGGCCTCCTCGGCACGGTGACGCTCGGGCTGGCCACCGTGGCGCTGTGCTGGACGGTGCCGCTCCTGCTGCCCCGGCGCTCCCGGGCACCCGGCCGCCGCCTTCGTGGCGGGTGGATCCGTCCGGTGGTCGCGGGTCTTCTCCTCCTCGTCCTGCTGGCCGTGCTGTTGCGCCCGCCCCTGCTCACCCGGCTCGCGACCGGTTGGCCGCCCCCGGGGTGGCGGCTGGTCATGTGCGACGTGGGGCAGGGCGACATGCTGGTGCTGCCGGTGGCTACGGACGGTGATTCGGTTCCGGACAGTGCGGTGGTGGTCGATGCCGGTCCGGATCCGCAGGCGGCCGACCGGTGCCTCCGGGATCTCGGGATCACCCGCGTCCCGCTCCTGCTGTTGACGCACTTTCATGCCGACCACGTTGAGGGTGTGCCGGGGGTGCTGCGGGGGCGTGCGATCGGGGCGATCGAGGGAACGAACGTGAGCGACCCGCCGGGCGAGGCGGCACGGGTGTCAGGGTGGGCGACGGCTGCCGGGGTCCCGCTGTTGCGGGCCCGGCGCGGTGAACGGCGATCGGCCGGGCCGGGGTTGTCCTGGCAGGTGGTCTGGCCGGAAGCGGAGCTGCCGGTGGATGCGTCCGGTGCCAACAACGCCAGCGTGGCGCTGTTGGTGACCCTTGCGGGCGGGTTGCGGCTGGCGCTCTTGGGCGATCTCGAACCGCCGGCCCAGTCGGCGCTGCTGGGGAGATTGGGAGGCGGGGTCACGGTGGACGTCCTGAAGGTGGCCCATCACGGTTCGGCGCATCAGGACTGGGACTTGGCCGCGGCGCTACGCCCCCGGCTGGCTTTGGTCTCCTGCGGCGAGGGCAATCCGTACGGCCACCCGTCGGCCAGGACGGTCGATCACCTGCGTGCTCTCGGTGCCACGGTGCTGCGTACGGACCGCGCCGGGGACATCGCCGTCACGGGTGACACCCCGGCCCACCTCGCCGCGGCCGTCCACCCGCACAACGCCCATGCCGCGCACGGGCTTCGCGCCTCCCGTGGTCTCCAGCCGGCCGGCGGGCCGCGCGGCCCGCCGGCCTGACCGCCCCCCGCTCTCCGCTCTCCCCACCGGGAGGAAGGGGACAGGGTGGGGAGGGAGGAGGTGGGGGTGGGGGTGGGGGCGGGGCCCAAGGGTGACACGCCGGCCCGGGCACTGCCCGGGCCGGCGCGAGAAGAGCTCCCAGGCCATCGCTTCGGGCCCTGGCCCGGCACTCCTGAAGCGGACCGGGAAGTCCCTCAGCGCGGAGTGGGAAGTCGGACGGGCCGACTTCCCACTCAGGCGACCGGGGCGGACGGTCAGCTCTCCTCGCGCCAGCCGTCGGCTTCGGCGGCGACGGCGTCGAGCGCGCGCAGGTGGGCAGGGGTCCAGCCGTTCTCGGGGGGTTCCACGACAACCAGCCACTGGGCGTCCTCGGCGTCGTCCTCGCCGGCCAGGGCGTCCCGGACGATTTCGAGCTCGCCGAGGTCGGGGTGGTTGGCGCTGAGCTCCTCCGCGGCCTCCTCGGCGGCGTCGCGGTCGGGGAGGACGAGGAGCTGCCGGGCGTTCGGGTCGAAGGCGTCCGGCTGGTCGGTGGTGGAGTGTTCGGTCACCCGTCCATTTTCCAGGCGCTCGCCCGGCGCCCGCGCCCACCCCCGGCTCCCGGGCCGCGCGGGGCTGTCCGTACCGCGTGGGATGCTGGTAGGCGATGGCCAGGAAGAGTGCACCCGACGACCTGCTCGCCCCGCTGACCCTCGCGGTCGGCCAGGAGGAGCTGCTGCTGGACCGTGCGGTCGCCCAGGTGGTGGCGGCGGCGAAGGCGGCGGACCCCGACACCGACGTACGGGATCTCGCGCCCGGGAGCCTCCAGCCCGGCAGCCTGGCCGAGCTGACCACGCCCTCGCTCTTCGCCGAGCGCAAGGTGATCGTGGTCCGGGGCGCCCAGGATCTCGGCGCCGACTCCGTGAAGGAGGTCAAGGCGTACATCGAGGCCCCGGCCGAAGAAGTGATCGTGGTGCTGGTGCACGCGGGCGGCGCCAAGGGAAAGGGGCTGCTGGACGCCGGGCGGAAGGCCGGCGGCCGCGAGGTCGCCTGCGCGAAGCTCGCCAAGGCGTCGGAGCGGCTGGCCTTCGTGAAGGGCGAGTTCCGAACGCTCGGGCGGTCGGCGACCCCGGAGGCGTGCCAGGCTCTGCTGGACGCGCTCGGCAGCGACCTGCGCGAGCTGGCGGCCGCGTGCAGCCAGCTCACCTCGGACGTCGAGGGCACCATCGACGACACCGTGGTGGCGCGCTACTACAGCGGCCGGGCCGAGGCGACCGGCTTCGAGGTGGCGGACCTGGCGGTCACCGGCCGGGCGGCCGAAGCCCTGGAGCGGCTGCGCTGGGCGCTGGCCGTGGGGCAGCCGCCGACCGGCATCACCTACGCGCTGGCGTCCGGGGTGCGCAGTATCGGCCGGCTGGCGACGGCTGGGCGGAACATGCGCCCGGCCGATCTGGCGCGCGAGCTGGGCATGCCGCCGTGGAAGGTCGACCGGGTCCGCCAGCAGATGCGCGGTTGGACGGGTGACGGCGTGGCCACCGCGCTGACGGCGATCGCGCAGGCGGACGCTGCCGTGAAGGGCGGCTCCGACGACCCGGCCTACGCCCTGGAGCGGGCGGTGGTTGCCGTCGCCAGGGCCGCCCGGGCCGGCTCCCGTCCGTACTGACCGGAGCGGGAGCACGGGCGGGGCGGACGGCCTCGCCTACTTCCCGCCGATCGCCTTGAGGATGTCCCGGGTGTCGTCGAGCATGGCCCGCCGGACGGAGTCGCGGTCCAGCGTGGTGTCCTTGCCGACCTGGTAGTTGTCGGTCCAGTAGAGCGAGAACGTCATCCCGCCGTCCAGGACCTGCAGGTAGTAGTTGATGTCGTGGTACGTCTTGTCGGAGCTGGTCGGCTCGTCACCGTAGGCGTAGTAGGCCTCCTGGCCGAGGTTCGGCACGTCGGCGATCTCGTACTTCTGCTGCTCGAAGTAGTGCCGGGTGGCGGCGTATTCGGGCGAGGAGTCAACGGCCTTGTGCAGCTCGACGCGGATGTCGAGCGTGGCGTAGTCGGGGGTGTCGCTCCCGCTGACGGAGCGTTTCATCAGGGCGTAGCACCGCATGATGTCCATGGACCCGCTGCGGCCGGTGTGTTCCAGCGGGTAGTTGTCCACCATCTTGTACTTCTGCCGGAACGCGGTGAGCTTGCCCGTCTCGCAGATCTTGTCGATGGCGTGGTAGCCGTGGATGCTCTGCGCCGAGGAGTGGCCCTGCACCATCCTGGGCACGACGGCCACGGCGCCGGACCAGACGACCGAGGCGAGGATGGCGCCGACGAACGCCCAGACGGCGTTCCGCCGCAGGTTCCCGCGCTTACGGCCGGGCCCGCCCGGCCCGCCTGCTGCGCCGGGTGAAACCGGCGGCACTCCGGGGGAGGTGGGCGGCAGCCCCGGCGAGGTGGGCAGTCCGGGCGGCGGGCCGAACCCGGGGGCGGCCGCCGGTGGTGCCTGCTGCTGCGGAAAACCGGTGAACCCCGGCCCGCTCTGGGCCGGCGGTGGTGGCGGTGGCGTCGCCATAGGTGGTGCCCCCCTGAGCCTTCAACGCTTTCAAGGAATCCGCCGGACGCCGTGATTCCGGGCCCGCCGAACTCGCCGAGCTCGGCGAACCCGACGAATTCGAAGGACCGGACGGATTCGAAGGGCCGGACGGACCGGACGGACTGGACGAACCGGCGAGGGTGATCGCCGTTCGGCGCCCGCCCGAGCGGCGGTCCCTGCGAGCGTGATCCCGAAACTGCCGTGACCGACCATAGCGGTCGGACCACAGAACGCGACAGGCGCCGCAGCAGCCTCGGGGAAGAGGTCTGCTGCGGCGCCTGCCGTACTGCCTGTGCACCGCACCCGCGTGGCGAACGCAGGCCGCGTGCGGTGCGAGTCTTGGTTCTCGCCTCGGAGGTCCGGGTAGAGGGCCGGTTCTCCCGAGGTGGGTGGGGCCTGGGGCCCCGGGGGCGTCAGGCCTGGACGGCGTTGACGCGCTTGGTGATGGCCGACTTCTTGTTGGCGGCCTGGTTGGCGTGGATGACGCCCTTGCTCACGGCCTTGTCGAGCGCCTTGGAGGCGGCGCGGGCCAGCACGGCGGCCTTCTCGGTCTCGCCGGCGGCAGCGGCCTCACGGGCCTTGCGCAGAGCGGTCTTCAGCGAGGACTTGACGGCCTTGTTGCGCAGGCGCGCCTTCTCGTTGGTCTTGTTGCGCTTGATCTGGGACTTGATGTTCGCCACGAAGGAGCCTCAGTCTTGTGTGTGAAACGGTTCTGGGGGTCCCCCCGGCCGGAGAGGCTGGGGGAGGGCTGCACCGCGCGGCCGTCGGACCAGCTGAGAGGGCATGCCGAGGCCAGGTGCAGCGCCCCACGCTACCAGGGGCGTACGGCCGACCCCAAACCGGACGGCCGCCGGAAGCCCTCACACGTCGGGGCGGGGCCCGAACCGCGTCAGGCCCGGAGCACCGGCTCCCCGTAGTGCTCGACCTCGGGGAACGGCTCGTAGAAGCGGTGCAGCAGCTCCCTCCACCGCTCGTACTCGGCCGAGCGGCGGAACCCCTCCGTGTGGTCCTCCAGCCGCTCCCACTCCACCTGGAGCAGGAACCGCGAACCGCGGCCCTCGTCCAGGCAGCGCCGCAGCTCCAGCGAGCGGAAGCCGGACTGGGCCGCGATCAGCGGCCGGGCCTCGGCGAAGGCGGCGAGGAAGGCCTCCTCCTGGCCGGGAACGACGTCGAGCAGCGCACTTTCCAGGATCATGGGACCGCATCCTGCCGCACACTCGGACGCCGGGGGAACGGCCGCCCGACGCCCGCGGGCAGGCGATCGCCCGCCCGCGGAACAGCGGCCCGCCCCCACGGGGAACGGCAGCCCGCCCCCGCGGGGACCACCCGGCCGTCCCTCCGGAAGGGCCCGGCCGGAGCCCCGGGGAAGAACCGAACGGCGGCGCACGTCGCGCTCGTGGGAGTATGGGAGGAACTATTTCGATCGGACGACTGTCCGGTCCCCGGGAAACCGGTCAGCGATGACCAGGACACCCCCGGCCCCCGGACCAACGGAGAATCGGACCAAGGTGCCCGCGACCCCCAGCAATGTGCCAGAGCCCAGCCGTACCGACCCGGCGCTGATCCGCAACTTCTGCATCATCGCCCACATCGACCACGGCAAGTCGACGCTCGCAGACCGGATGCTCCAGATCACCGGTGTGGTCGACCCGCGGCAGATGCGCGCCCAGTACCTCGACCGGATGGACATCGAGCGCGAGCGCGGCATCACCATCAAGTCGCAGGCCGTCCGCCTCCCGTGGGCGCCGAACGCCGGAGCGAACGCCGGCACGACGCACATCCTCAACATGATCGACACCCCGGGCCACGTGGACTTCACGTACGAGGTGTCCCGCTCCCTCGCGGCCTGCGAGGGCACCATCCTGGTGGTGGACGCCGCCCAGGGCATCGAGGCGCAGACCCTCGCCAACCTGTACCTGGCGCTGGAGAACGACCTCACGATCATCCCGGTGCTCAACAAGATCGACCTGCCGGCCGCCCAGCCGGAGAAGTACGCCGCGGAGATCGCGCACATCATCGGCTGCGACCCGGGGGACGTGCTCAAGGTCAGCGCCAAGACCGGCCTCGGCGTCGAGGACCTGCTCGACCACATCGTCGACAACATCCCGGCCCCGGTCGGCGTCAAGGACGCCCCGGCCCGCGCGATGATCTTCGACTCGGTGTACGACTCCTACCGCGGCGTGGTCACCTACGTCCGTGTCGTGGACGGTCAGCTCACCAAGCGCGAGCGGATCGCGATGATGTCGACCGGCGCGACCCACGAGCTGTTGGAGATCGGCGTCATCTCGCCCGAGCCGAAGGTCGCCGACGGCCTCGGCGTCGGCGAGGTGGGCTACATCATCACCGGTGTGAAGGACGTCCGGCAGTCCAAGGTCGGTGACACCATCACCTCGATGCACAAGGGTGCGACCGAGGCGCTGGGCGGCTACAAGGACCCGCGCCCGATGGTGTTCTCCGGCCTCTACCCGCTGGACGGCTCGGACTACCCGCTGCTCCGCGACGCCCTGGACAAGCTGCGGCTGAACGACGCCGCGCTGGTCTACGAGCCGGAGACGTCGGTCGCGCTGGGCTTCGGCTACCGCTGTGGCTTCCTCGGCCTGCTGCACCTGGAGATCATCCGGGAGCGGCTGGAGCGCGAGTTCAACCTCGACCTGATCTCCACCGCCCCCAACGTGGTCTACCGCGTGGTGATGGAGGACGGCTCCGAGCACACCGTCACCAACCCGAGCGAGTTCCCGACCGGCAAGATCGCCGAGGTGTTCGAGCCGGTCGTGCGCGGGACCATCCTGGCGCCGAACGAGTTCGTCGGCGCGATCATGGAGCTCTGCCAGTCCCGCCGCGGCAACCTCCAGGGCATGGACTACCTCTCCGAGGACCGGGTGGAGCTGCGCTACACCCTCCCCCTCGCGGAGATCGTCTTCGACTTCTTCGACCAGCTGAAGTCCAAGACCCGCGGCTACGCCTCGCTCGACTACGAGCCCATCGGCGAGCAGAGCGCCCAGCTGGTGAAGGTCGACATCCTGCTGCACGGCGACGCGGTGGACGCGTTCTCCGCGATCGTGCACAAGGACAAGGCCTACAACTACGGCGTGATGATGGCCGGCAAGCTGCAGAAGCTGATCCCGCGCCAGCAGTTCGAGGTGCCGATCCAGGCGGCCATCGGCTCCCGGGTGATCGCCCGTGAGACGGTCCGCGCGATCCGCAAGGACGTCCTCGCCAAGTGCTACGGCGGTGACATCTCGCGTAAGCGCAAGCTGCTGGAGAAGCAGAAGGAAGGCAAGAAGCGGATGAAGATGGTCGGCCGCGTGGAGGTCCCGCAGGAGGCCTTCATCGCCGCGCTGTCCACCGACGCCGAGGCGCCGAAGGAGAAGAAGTAACCGACGGCGCACGAGGGCCCGGGGCGATCCGCCCCGGGCCCTCGGCATGTCCGGCCGGGCCGGGGCGTCGCGCCCCGGCCCGCCGGGGTCACCGCAGCGACCACACCACGCCGTTGACGATGAGCGCCTTGGTCAGCCGTCCGGTCAGGCCGGTGAGCACGGTGGGCCGCATCGAGTCGTCGCCGTGGATCAGCTGGACCATGCCGTCCCGGCGGCCGAGGCTCAGGCACTGCACCGCGTACCGGAACGCGAAGGGCTTGTCGGTGCCCCCGGTGAGCAGCTTGCCGAGGTAGCGGCCCATCGGCTGGGCGGTGGCGCAGGCCATCCGCAGGGTGCCGGTGCCGGGGACGGTGACCTCGGCGGCGTCGCCGATCACGTGGACGTCGGGGTGCGAGACCGAGCGCAGGTGGCCGTCGACCACGGCCTGCCCGGCCGCGTTGACCGTCAGGCCGGCCTCGGCGGCCAGCGGGTGCGGCTCCAGGGCGGCGGCCCACGCGACCACGTCGGCGGGGATCCGCCCGGCGGTGGTGTCCAGGCCGTCCGGGTCGACTGCGGTGACGGTGCTCTGCTCGTGCACCTCGACGCCGAGCCGGGCCATGACGTCCAGGACGTGGCGGCGGCCGCGGGCCGAGAACCAGCCGCCGACCTGGCCGGCGGCGACGATCCGGACCTTCCAGCGTGGGTTGGCCTCGGCGATCTCGGTGGCCAGTTCGATGCCGGTGGCGCCGCCGCCGACCACGGCGACGGTGCCGGGGCGGCCGGCGGTGCGCAGCCGCCGACCCAGTTCGGCGGCCCGCTCGACGGGGTAGGCGTGCTCGGCGGCGCCGGGGACGCCGTGCCAGGCGGTGCGGCTGCCGAGGGCGTAGACCAGGGTGTCGTAGGGGACGGCCTCGCCGGTGTCCAGGAAGACCTTGCGGGCGTTGAGGTCGAGGGCGGTGGCGCGGGCCGCGATGTGCCGCACGCCGCGGCCGCGGACGACCTCGGCGACGGTGGGCCGGTGCGCGGGCCGGCCGGCGGCGGTCTCGTGCTGGCGGACGCGGTGCAGGAAGCGGGTTTCCGGGGCGATCAGGGTCACCCGGTTGTGCTTGCCGCCCGCCCGGGTCGCCGCGCTCAGTCCCGCGTAGCCGGCGCCCAGTACGACGATCTGCTTCTCGGCCATGTCGTCCGCCTCCTTCGAAGCGCCCTCACGAAGCGCTCGCTGCGTTTTCGGGAAGGGGACGACGCGGCCGGTCGAACCGTGACAGTGACCTGCGTCACACGGTGTCGGGTGGGCCGGCGATCGGCGCGATCCGGGTGAGCTTCTCGGGATTGACCACCACGTACGCCTCGGTGATCCGGCCGTCGGCGACGGTGAAGGCCAGCACACCGCCGACCGCGCCGTCGGCGTCGTGCCAGAGCAGGCCCGGCTCGCCGTTGACCAGGGCGAGCGCGAGGCCCATGT
Organism: Kitasatospora sp. NPDC022785; assembly: GCF_055561295.1. Taxonomy (NCBI): domain Bacteria; kingdom Bacillati; phylum Actinomycetota; class Actinomycetes; order Kitasatosporales; family Streptomycetaceae; genus Kitasatospora; species Kitasatospora sp. NPDC022785. Next base: position 116,481 of record NZ_JBVHHB010000018.1, read on the forward strand.
CCGGGGTGAACCACTTCGCGACCAGGCCGGCGACCAGCCGGGAGACCTTGTCGGCGCCGAACACCGGGCGGGCGCCGGCGGAGACGACCCCGCCGCCGTCGGAGTGCCAGACGACCTCCGGGTCGAGCACGGCGAGCAGGCCCTGGATGTCGCCACGCGTGCTCGCCGCGGCGAACGCCTCCACCGCCTGCCGGTGCTCGGAGCGGTCGGCGGTGGCGCGGCGGCCGCCGTCCTTCACCCGGCGCCGGGCCCGGGAGGCGAGCTGGCGGGTGGCCTCGGTGGAGCGGTCGAGCGAGGCGGCGATCTCGTCGAAGCCGACCGCGAACACGTCGTGCAGCACGAACGCGGCGCGTTCGGCCGGGGTGAGCTGCTCCAGGACGGCGAGCAGTGCCAGCGAGACCGACTCTCCGAGTTCGGCCAGCTCGGCGGGAGAGGCGGGGGAGTCCTGGTAGGAGACGGCCGGTTCGGGCAGCCACTCGCCGAAGTAGGCCTCCCGGCGGGCCCGGGCGGAGCCCAGCTGGTCGTAGCAGAGCCGGGTGACGACGGTGGTGAGGAAGGCCCGCGGGTCGGTGACGGCCGACTGGTCGGCGGACCGCCACCGCAGCCAGGCCTCCTGCAGTACGTCCTCGGCGTCGCTGAACGATCCGAGCAGCCGGTAGGCGACCGAGCCCAGGTAGCGCCGGTTCACCTCGAAGGCGTCCGGGGTCGCGTCCGGGCTCGACACGGCTGCCGCCGACGGGTCGTCACTCACGGGCCCCACGGTAGCGCCCGTCCCCCGGAAGGCGAAGAGCCGGAGGGGACGCCGCGGCAGCCGGCGTCCCCTCCGGCTCTTCGCCGGGCGTGCCCGGTCAGTCGACCTCGGCCACCGCCTCGGAGAACTGCGCCTTGTACAGCCGCGCGTACGCGCCGTCGACGGCGATCAGCTCGTCGTGCGTGCCCTGCTCGACGATCGAGCCGTTCTCCATCACCAGGATCACGTCGGCGTCCCGGATGGTGGAGAGCCGGTGGGCGATCACGAAGCTGGTGCGGCCGGTGCGCAGCCGGGCCATGGCGCGCTGGATCAGTACCTCGGTGCGGGTGTCGACCGAGCTGGTCGCCTCGTCCAGGACGAGGATCGACGGCTGCGCGAGGAACGCCCGGGCGATGGTGATGAGCTGCTTCTCGCCGGCGCTGACGCCGGTGCCCTCGTCGTCGATCCGGGTGTCGTAGCCGTCCGGCAGGGTGCGGACGAAGCGGTCGACGTGCGCGGCCTTGGCCGCCTCGACGACCTGCTCGCGGGTGGCGCCGTCGGCGCCGTACGCGATGTTCTCGGCGATGGTGCCGCCGAACAGCCAGGTGTCCTGGAGGACCATGCCGATGCCGGAGCGCAGGTCCTCGCGGGACATGGCGGCGATGTCCACCCCGTCGAGGGTGATCCGGCCGCCGCTGACCTCGTAGAACCGCATCAGCAGGTTGACCATGGTGGTCTTGCCGGCGCCGGTGGGGCCGACGATGGCGACGGTCTGCCCCGGTTCGACCTTGAGCGAGAGGTCCTCGATGAGGGGCTTGCCGGGGTCGTAGCGGAAGGAGACGTCCTGGAAGGCGACCCGGCCGCGGACGGCGTCGGGGCGTTCCGGCATGGCCGGCTCGGGGGTCTGCTCGGGCGCGTCCAGCAGTTCGAAGACGCGTTCGGCGGAGGCGACGCCGGACTGCACGAGGTTGGCCATGCTGGCGACCTGGGTGAGCGGCTGGCTGAACTGCCGCGAGTACTGGATGAAGGCCTGCACGTCGCCGATGGACAGCGCGCCGCTGGCCACGCGGAGCCCGCCGACCACGGCGACCAGCACGTACTGGAGGTTGCCGATCAGCATCATCGAGGGCTGGATGATCCCGGAGATGAACTGGGCCCGGAAGCTGGACTCGAAGAGCGAATCGTTGTGCTCGCGGAAGGTCTCGGCGGACTCCTTCTGCCGGCCGAAGACCTTGACCAGGGCGTGCCCGGTGTACATCTCCTCGATGTGCGCGTTCAGCTGGCCGGTGGACTTCCACTGCTGGACGAACTGCGGCTGTGCCCGCTTGCCGACCTTGGTCGCCACGACCACCGAGAGCGGCACCGAGACCAGCGCGATCACGGCGAGCAGCGGCGAGATCCAGAACATCATGGCCAGCACGCCGACCACGGTGAGCAGCGAGTTCACCACCTGGCCCATGGTCTGCTGCATGGACTGGCCGATGTTGTCGATGTCGTTGGTGACCCGGCTGAGCACCTCGCCGCGCGGCTGCTTGTCGAAGTAGCTGAGCGGCAGCCGGGCGAGCTTGGCCTCGACGTCCTGGCGCAGCCGGTAGCCGGCCCGCTGGATGGCGGTGGTGGCCAGCCGGCCCTGGACGATGCCGAAGACGGCGGAGGCGACGTAGATCGCCAGCACCCAGAGCAGCACCGCGCCGATCGCCCCGAAGTCCATCGTCTGGCCGGGGGTGAAGTCGATCGAGGAGAGGAGGTCGGCGACGCTGCCGTCGCCGCCGGCGCGCAGGCCGTCGACGACCTGCTCCTTGGAGGTGCCGGCCGGGAACTTGCCGCCGACCACGCCGGCGAAGATCAGGTCGGTGGCGTTGCCGAGGATCTTGGGGCCGGTGACGGCGCAGCCGATGCTGAGCACGCCGAGCGTGAGGACGCCGGAGAGCAGGGCACGTTCCGGGCGCAGCAGCTTGAGGACGCGCCTGCCGGAGCCCTTGAAGTCCATCGACTTCTCGGCGCCCTGGCCGCCCATGAACCGGCCGGGGCCGGCGGGGCCGCGGCGGGCGGCGGCGGACTGCGAGTCGCTGCGCGGCTCGCCGGGGTCCGCCGCGGCGGGGCCCGGGTCCTGTGGCTCCGGGCTCTTCGTCAGCGGCGTCTTCTTCTGCGGGGTGGTCACGCCGCCTCCTGCTCGGTGAGCTGGGAGAGCACGATCTCCCGGTACGTCGGGTTTCCGGCCATCAGCTCGCCGTGGGTGCCGCTGCCGACGACGGCGCCCTCGTCCAGGACGATGATCCGGTCGGCGTCGCGGATGGTGGAGACGCGCTGGGCGACGATCAGCACGGTGGCGTCGGAGGTTTCCCGGGCGAGCGCCTTGCGGAGCCTGGCGTCGGTGGCGTAGTCGAGTGCCGAGAAGGAGTCGTCGAACAGGTAGATGCCGGGCTTGCGGACCAGGGCGCGGGCGATCGCGAGGCGCTGGCGCTGGCCGCCGGAGAGGTTGCTGCCGCCCTGGGCGATGGGCGCGTCCAGGCCTTCGGGGAGGCGCTCGACGAACTCCCTGGCCTGGGCGACGTCGAGGGCGTGCCAGAGCTCCTCGTCGGTGGCGTCGGGCCGGCCGTAGCGCAGGTTGCTGGCGACGGTGCCGGTGAACAGGTAGGGCTTCTGCGGGACGAGGCCGACGGTCTCGGCGATGGCCTCGGGGGCGAGGTCGCGCACGTTGACGCCGTCCAGCAGGACCTGTCCGGAGGTGGAGTCGAAGAGCCGGGGGACGAGGCCGAGCAGGGTGGACTTGCCGCTGCCGGTGGAGCCGATGACGGCGGTGGTCTCGCCGGGGCGGGCGGTGATGTCGATGCCGCGCAGCACGGAGGCCTCGGCGCCGGGGTAGCGGAACTCGACGTCGCGCAGCTCCAGGTTGCCGCGGGCCAGCACCTCGGTGACCGGGGTGGACGGCGGGACGACGCTGGAGCGGGTGTCCAGCACCTCCTGGATGCGCTCGGCGCAGACCTCGGCGCGCGGCACCATCATGAACATGAAGGTGGCCATCATGACGCTCATCAGGATCTGCATCAGGTAGGACAGGAAGGCCGTCAGCGCGCCGATCTCCATGCCGCCGCTGTCGATCCGGTAGGCGCCGAACCAGAGCACGGCGATGCTGGAGACGTTCACGACCAGCATCACGAGGGGGAACATCAGCGACATCAACCGGCCGACCCTGAGCGAGACGTCGGTCAGCTCCCCGTTGGCGCCGGCGAACCGGGCCTGCTCGTGGTCGTCCTTGACGAAGGCGCGGATGACCCGGATGCCGGTGATCTGCTCGCGCAGGACCCGGTTCACGGTGTCGATCTTCGTCTGCATGCTGCGGAACTTCGGGCGCAGCGAGCGGACCAGCAGGACGACGATGGTGCCGAGCACCGGGACGACGGCGAGCAGCAGCGCGGAGAGCGGGACGTCCTGGTTGAGCGCCATGATGATGCCGCCGACGCACATGATCGGCGCGGCGACCATCAGCGTGAAGGACATCAGGACCAGCATCTGGACCTGCTGGACGTCGTTGGTGGTGCGGGTGATCAGCGAGGGGGCGCCGAACTGGCCGAGTTCGCGGGCGGAGAAGCTCTGCACCCGGTCGAAGACGGCGGCCCGGACGTCCCGGCCGACGGCCATCGCGGTGCGCGCGCCGTAGTAGACGGCGCCGATCGAGCAGAGCGCCTGGACCACGGTGACGGCGATCATCACGCCGCCCAGCTGCAGGATGGTGCCGGTGTCACCCTTCACCACGCCGTCGTCGATGATGTCGGCGTTGAGTGTGGGCAGGTACAGCAGGGCGAGCGTCGAGACCAGCTGGAGCAGTACCAGCAAGGTGATCGGTTGGGAGTAGGGGCGCAGGTAGGCCCTGAGCAGTCTGATCAGCACTGGCACACTCTTGTCGTCGGCGGTGGGATTCGCATCCCAATTCTCGTTCTTTGGTGGACTCGTACAGGCGATTCTGGGTACGCCGCCCGGATGTTTGTCCAGTCCTTTGCCCGGCGTTGCGGCGGGCCGGTTGCGGGGTGCTCCGGCGGGCTGCACCCGGTACCCGGAGGTGTGCCAGGCTGCCCCGCCCTCTTACGGAATGACCGGTTTCCCCCTAGGCTGCTGATTGCCCCCTTGTTACTCGCCGGTACCCGTCCGGTCGGCCGGGGGCCCGGCGACCGCCCCCACGGGAGCCGCGACAATCCCTCAGACGGCCACCCGCCCCCGGAGGTCCTCGTTGAGTTCCGCGCAGTCCCTGATCGACTCCGGCCGTGCCGACATCGTTGCCGCGCGTCCCGCCTCCGTCGCCCACCTGTTCCAGGAGCGGGTCGCCGCCACCCCGGCCGGTGAGGCGTACCGCTTCCCCGTCCCGGTGGACGAGCACGCGGCGGACAGCGCCCCCGGCGCCGAGCAGTGGCGCTCGCTGACCTGGGCGCAGACCGCCACCCGGGTGTACGCGGTGGCCGCAGGCCTGCTGTCGCTGGGCATCCAGGCCGAGGACCGGGTCGCGCTGGCCTCCTCCACCCGGCTGGAGTGGGTCATCGCCGACCTCGGCAACATGTGCGCGGGCGCGGCCACCACGGCCGTCTACCCGAGCACCAACGCCGACGAGACGGCGTTCATCCTCTCCGACTCCGGCTCCCGGGCCCTGTTCGCCGAGAACGCCGCCCAGCTCGCCAAGGCCGTCGCCGAGGTGGACCGGCTGCCCGAGCTGCGCACCGTCGTCCTCTTCGACGCGCCCGCCGAGGCTCCCGAGACCGGCGGGCTGAACGTGCTCACCCTGGCCGAGCTGGAGCAGCTCGGCGCCGAGTACCTGGAGCAGCACCCGGACGCCGTCGAGAAGACCATCGCCGCGCTCGACAAGGAGCAGCTGGCCACCCTCATCTACACCTCCGGCACCACCGGCCGCCCCAAGGGCGTGCGCCTGGTGCACGACTGCTGGGCGTACGAGGGGCGGGCCCAGGAGGCCAGCGGGCTGCTGGCCGCCGACGACGTGCAGTTCATGTGGCTGCCGCTGTCGCACGTGTTCGGCAAGACGCTGATCTCGGGCCAGATCGCCACCGGCCACGTGATGGCCGTGGACGGCAGGGTCGACCGGATCATCCACAACCTGCCGGTCATCCGGCCGACCGTCATGGCCTCGGCGCCGCGCATCTTCGAGAAGGTCTACAACGGCATCGCCGGCCGGGCCCGGGCCGAGGGCGGCGCCAAGTACAAGATCTTCATGTGGGCGGCGCAGACCGCCCGGGAGTACGCCCGGGTCGTCCAGGAGAACCGGATCGCCACCGGTGTCGGCAGCGCCCCGCTGGGCCTGCGGCTGCAGCACGCGGTCGCCGACAGGCTGGTGTTCGCCAAGATCCGGGCCGCCTTCGGCGGGCGGCTGCGCGGCGCGGTCTCCGGCAGTGCCGCGCTCGCCCCCGAGATCGGCTACTTCTTCGTCGGCGCCGGGGTGCCGATCCTGGAGGGCTACGGCCTGAGCGAGACCAGCGCCGGCTCGTCCGTCAACCGTGCGGAGGACGTCCGGGTCGGCACGGTCGGCCGTCCGCTGCCCGGCACCGAGGTCCGGATCGCCGAGGACGGCGAGATCCTGCTGCGCGGCCCGGGCATCATGCGCGGCTACCACAACCTGCCGGAGAAGACCGCCGAGGTGCTGGAGGCCGACGGCTGGTTCCACACCGAGGACATCGGCGAACTGTCCGCGGACGGCTTCCTGCGGATCACCGACCGCAAGAAGGACATGTTCAAGACCTCCGGCGGCAAGTACGTCGCGCCCAGCGAGGTCGAGGGCAAGTTCAAGGCGGTCTGCCCGTTCGTCAGCAACATCCTGGTGATCGGCAACGGCCGCAACTTCTGCACCGCGCTGATCGGCCTGGACGAGACGGTGATCATGCCGTGGGCCGCCGAGCACGGCCTGGCCGGCAAGTCGTACGCCGAGGTGGTCGCCGACCCGCAGGTGCACAAGCTGATCGACGGCTTCGTGCAGCGGCTCAACTCCGGCCTCCAGCGCTGGCAGACGATCAAGAAGTTCACCCTGCTCCCGCGCGACCTGGACATCGAGCACGGCGAGCTCACCCCGAGCCTGAAGATCAAGCGCCCGGTGGTCGAGCGGACGTACGCCGACGCCGTCACCGAGATGTACGCGGGCGCCAACGAGGCCTGACCGGCGCTCCCCGCTCCCCGCCCCCTACGGCCCCGGGCCGCCCGCCCGTTTCGGGCAGGCCCGGGCCGTACGGGACACTGGGGTCATGCCCTCCGCACTCCCCGACGGCGAACCCGTGCCGTCCGACGGTTCCCTGCCCGCTCACGCCCTCGCCGGGCTCGGGTCGCGGCCGTTCGGCTTCTACCTGCACGTGCCGTACTGCGCGAGCCGCTGCGGCTACTGCGACTTCAACACCTACACCGCCACCGAGCTGCGGTCCTCCGGGGCCGTCGCCTCCCAGGAGACGTACGCCGACAACGTCGTCGCGGAGATCCGGATGGCCCGCAGGGTGCTGGGCGACGCCGACCTGCCCGTGCAGACGGTCTTCCTCGGCGGCGGCACCCCCACCCTGCTGCCCGCCCGCGACCTCGTGAAGATGCTCGCCGCCATCCGCGACGAGTTCGGGCTCGCCGAGGGCGCCGAGGTCACCACCGAGGCCAACCCCGAGTCCGTCGACCCGGCCTACCTCGCCGAGCTGCGCGCGGGCGGCTACAACCGGGTCTCCTTCGGCATGCAGAGCGCCCGCCCGCACGTGCTCCGGCTGCTCGACCGCCACCACACCCCCGGCCGCCCCGAGGCCTGCGTCGCCGAGGCTCGCGCGGCCGGCTTCGAGCACGTCAACCTGGACCTCATCTACGGCACCCCCGGCGAGTCCGACGACGACTGGCGGGCCTCCCTGGACGCCGCCATCGGCGCCGGCCCCGACCACGTCTCGGCCTACTCGCTGATCGTCGAGGACGGCACCAAGCTGGCCGCCCGGGTCAAGCGCGGCGAGCTCCCGATGATCGACGACGACGTGCACGCCGACCGCTACCTGATCGCCGAGCAGGCGCTCGCCGCCGCCGGCTACTCCTGGTACGAGGTCTCCAACTGGGCCACCACCCCGGAGGGCCGCTGCCGCCACAACGAGCTGTACTGGACCGGCGCCGACTGGTGGGGCGCCGGCCCCGGCGCACACAGCCACGTCGGCGGCGTCCGCTGGTGGAACGCCAAGCACCCCGCCGCCTACGCGCGCTCCCTCGCCGAGCAGCGCACCCCCGCCCAGGGTCGCGAACTGCTCACCGACGAGGACCGCCGGGTCGAGCGCATCCTCCTCGAACTCCGCCTCGCCGAGGGCATCCCGCTCGGCCTGCTCTCCGGCGCCGGCCTCAAGGCCGCCGCCCGTCACCACGAGGACGGACTCCTCGCCGCCGGGCCGTACGCCGCCGGCCGCGCCGTGCTGACCCTGCAGGGCCGTCTGCTGGCCGACGCGGTCGTCCGCGACCTGGTGGACTGACGTCCGCCGACGCCGTCCCAGCCGTCGCCCCGCCGTTCCGGACCGACGCCCGAACGCTCAGTCCGGCAGCGTCACGAAGTCGATCAGCTCCTCGACCTTCGCCAGCAGGGCCGGCTCCAGGTCCCGGTAGGAGTCCACCGAGGCGAGGATGCGCTTCCAGGCGGCGGGGGTGTCCACCGGCCAGCCGAGGCGGCGGCAGACGCCCTCCTTCCACTCCTCCTCGTACGGCACGTCCGGCCAGCCGGGGATGCCGACGCTGGACGGCTTCACGGCCTGCCAGACGTCGATGAAGGGGTGGCCGACGACCAGGACGGCGTCGCCGGTGACCCGGGCGGCGATGCGGTGCTCCTTGGTGCCGGGGAGCAGGTGGTCGACCAGGACGCCGAGGCGCCGGCCCGGGCCGGGGGCGAAGTCGGCGACGACCGCGGGCAGGTCGTCGATGCCCTCCAGGTACTCGACCACCACGCCCTCGATCCGCAGGTCGTCGCCCCAGACCCGCTCGACCAGCTCGGCGTCGTGCCGGCCCTCGACGTAGATCCGGGACTCCCGGGCCACCCGGGCGCGGGCGCCGGGGACGGCCACCGACCCGGAGGCGGTCCGGCCGGGGGTGCGCGCGGGCGCCGGGCCGGCGGGGCGGACCAGGGTGACCGTCCGGCCCTCCAGCAGGAATCCGCGCGGCACCAGGGGGAAGACCCGGTGCTTGCCGAAGCGGTCCTCCAGGGTGACGGTGAACCCCTCGGCGGTCTTCTCGCAGCGCACCACCGCCCCGCAGAAGCCGGTCGCCGCCTCCTCCACCACGAGGTCGCGCTCGGCGGGCACCTCCGGGGCGGGCTGCTGCTTCTTCCACGGCGGGGTCAGGTCGGGTCCGTACTGGCGGCTGCGCATTCCCCGGAGTCTAGGAGGCGTCAGCCCGTGAGCGGTGAGCCGACCGCCGGGACACCCGCGATCCCTGCCCGCAGGGCCACAGCGTGGCCGGGGCGTGGCCGGGGCGGTCGCCCTCAGGGGCGTCCGGGACGTGGTCGGTGGGGGCGGCGGCCGGCGGATTCCGGCCGGCCGAGGTCACAGACCCGGCGCGCCCCAGACCGGGAACCAGCGGGTGAGGTCCTTCTCCAGCCGCAGGTCGTTCCCGAGCATGGCGTTGACCTGCAGCTCCAGCGGGCTGTTCCGTTTCTCCCCGCCGCCCGGCACCGGCGCGAACGGGTAGAAGGTGCCGCGCTTGTACAGGTAGACCAGCGCCAGCGGCTGCCCCTCGGCGTCGCGGAAGGCGACCAGCGAGCAGAGCAGCTGAGGCCCGAAGCCGTTCGCCTCCAGCTCGCTGTTGACCGCGTGCAGGTCGTTGACCAGCTCCGGCAGCTCCTCGGGCGTGTGCCGGGCGAGCAGCCAGGAGTACCCGTACGCGTCCTTGGAGGCCTCCACCGGGACGCCGCCGCGTTCGGTGTCGGCGTCCAGCAGCGCCCGTACCTGCCGCTCGACCTCGCCGAACGCCCCGCCCTCGACGGAGGCGAAGCAGACCGACCCGACGCCGGTGGGCCGGAAGTCGGAGGCCGCCTCCAGGGTCAGCGCGGCGGACGGTACGCCGAACAGCTGGTCGAGGTCGGGCCTGACCGGCTTGGTGCGGCCGAACAGCGTGTCCAGGAATCCCACGGCGGTCCCTTCCGGAGGTGGTCCGGCTCGCCGGAGCGGCCCGGCGGCCGGAGGCGGTTCAGTGGCCGAGCTGGGCCGAGATCTTCGCCAGCTGCGCCAGCCGCTGCTCCAGCGGCGGGTGGGTGGAGAGCAGCTGCGAGGCGACGTCCCGGGCGCTCAGCGCCGGGGCGAAGTAGAAGGCGTTGTACGCCTGCGCCTGGCGCAGGTCCTTGGTCGGGATCGCGGCGATCTGGCCGGTCACCTTGGTCAGTGCCGAGGCGAGCGCGCTGGGCCGGCCGGTGAGCTGGGCGGCCGCCCGGTCGGCGGCCAGCTCCCGGTAGCGGGAGAGCAGCCGGGTCAGCAGGAAGCTGATCGCGTAGACCACGACCGAGACCAGCGGGATGACCAGCGCGGCGATCGCGGCGTTGGAGTCGTTGCTGTTCCGGGCGCCGCCCATGAAGCCGCCGTACATCGCGATCCGGGTCATCGCCCCGGCCAGCACCCCGAGGAACCCGGCGATGGTCATCACCGCGACGTCCCGGTGGGCGACGTGCGACAGCTCGTGCGCGAGCACGCCCTCCAGCTCCTCCGGATCCAGCCGCCGCAGCAGCCCGGTGGTGACGCAGACCACGGCGTTCTGGGGGTTGCGGCCGGTGGCGAAGGCGTTCGGCATGTCGTTGTCGGCGACCGCCACCCGGGGTTTGGGCATGTCGGCGAGTGCGCAGAGCCGGTCGACGGTGCCGTGCAGCTGGGGGTACTGCTCCGGGGTGACCCGGTGGGCGCCCATCGCCCGTTCGGTGATCTTGTCGCTGAACCAGAACTGCGCGACGAACAGCCCGCCCGAGATCAGCACGATCAGCGGCCAGGCCCCGCGCAGCAGTGCGATCAGCAGACCGGTGAAACCGACGTACAACAGCCCGATCACGAACATCGTCCCGACCATCCGGCCGGTCAGGCCGCGGTCCGGTGCGAAGCGGGTGTGCTGGCCCGAGGTCGACATCTCTGCTCCTCTGTTCGCCGTCCGCTATCGATGCTGCCACCCGGACGGGCGCGGGGCATCACCCGCGCGCCGCGGACTGCAAGCAGGATCACTGTGGCCGGGCCGTTCCTGCCGTCGGACCCGGGCCTTACACTGGCAGGTACGGTTCTGGCACTCGTGTGTTCAGAGTGCCAAAGCCGGGGCCCGCCAGTGGGGTCCGCAGCGAGACACACGGACACATGTCACATCGGACAACGTGCGAAGACGGAGGTGCGTGCCCCATGGCCGGTGAGGTCCGCCAGCTCGACGACCGCAAGCTCGCGGTCCTTCGCGCCATCGTCCAGGACTACGTGGGCACCGAGGAGCCGGTCGGTTCCAAGGCCCTCGTGGAGCGGCACAGCCTGGGCGTGTCCCCGGCCACCGTCCGCAACGACATGGCGGCGCTGGAGGAGGACGGCTACATCCACCAGCCGCACACCAGCGCCGGGCGGATCCCCACCGACAAGGGGTACCGCCTGTTCGTCGACCGGCTGGCCGAGGTCAAGCCGATGAGCGCGCCCGAGCGGCGGGCGATCCGGCACTTCCTGGACGGCGCGGTCGACCTGGACGACGTGGTCGCCCGGACGGTCCGGCTGCTCGCCCAGCTCACCCGGCAGGTCGCGGTGGTCCAGTACCCCTCGCTCTCCCGGTCCACCGTGCGCCACATCGAACTGGTGGCGCTGGCCCCGGCCAAGGTGATGCTCGTCCTGATCACCAACACCGGCCGGGTCGAGCAGCGGCTCGTGGACTGCCCGGGCGCGGTCGGCGAGACCGTCCTGGCGGACCTGCGCGCCAAGATCAACACCAGGGCCGTCGGGCAGCGCCTGCCCGAGGTCCCGGAGCTGCTGGACGAGCTGCCGTCCCAGTTCGAGGCGGCCGACCGGCCGGCCGTCACCACCGTCCTGGCGACGCTCTTCGAGGCGCTCGCCGAGCAGAACGAGGAGCGGATCATGCTGGCCGGCACGGCCAACCTGACCCGCTTCGGGCACGACTTCCCGCTCACCATCCAGCCGGTGCTGGAGGCGCTGGAGGAGCAGGTCGTCCTGCTCCGCCTCCTGGGTGAGACGGCCGACGCCGGGATGACGGTCCGGATCGGCCGGGAGAACGCGTACGAAGGGCTCAATTCCACCTCGATCGTCTCCGTGGGCTACGGTTCGGGCGACGAGAGCGTGGCCAAGCTGGGTGTGATCGGTCCGACCCGGATGGACTACCCGGGCACAATGGGGGCGGTGCGAGCGGTGGCACGGTACGTGGGCCAGATCCTGGCCGAGTCGTAGGAACGGCCACCATCGGACATCCGATGGTGGTACCAGTCGCAAGCACTTCAACAGGCGGAACAAGCGGAGCATTTGGTGGCCACGGACTACTACGCGGTACTCGGCGTCCGACGGGATGCGGGGCAGGACGAGATCAAGAAGGCGTTCCGGCGCCTGGCACGCGAACTGCACCCGGACGTCAACCCGGACCCGAAGACGCAGGAGCGGTTCAAGGAGATCAACGCCGCCTACGAGGTGCTCTCCGATCCGCAGAAGCGTCAGGTGTACGACCTCGGCGGCGACCCCCTGTCGCCCAACGGCGGCGGTGCGGGCGGCTTCGGCGCGGGCGCGGCGGGCTTCGGCTTCTCCGACATCATGGACGCCTTCTTCGGCGCCGCCTCCGGCCAGCGCGGCCCGCGCTCCCGGACCAGGCGCGGCCAGGACGCCATGATCCGGCTGGAGATCACCCTGGAGGAGGCCGCCTTCGGCACCACCAAGGAACTCCAGGTCGACACGGCCGTCACCTGCACCACCTGCAGCGGCGAGGGCGCGGCCCCCGGTACCTCCGCGCAGACCTGTGACATGTGCCGCGGCAAGGGCGAGGTCTCCCAGGTCACCCGGTCCTTCCTGGGCCAGGTCATGACCTCCCGCCCCTGCCCGCAGTGCCAGGGCTTCGGCACCGTCGTGCCGACCCCGTGCCCGGAGTGCGCCGGCGACGGCCGCGTCCGCGCCCGCCGCACGCTGACCGTCAAGATCCCGGCCGGTGTCGACAACGGCACCCGGATCCAGCTGGCCGGCGAGGGCGAGGTCGGCCCCGGCGGAGGCCCCGCCGGCGACCTCTACGTCGAGATCGCCGAGACCAGCCACACGGTGTTCCAGCGGCGCGGCGACGACCTGCACTGCACCGTCACCATCCCGATGACGGCCGCCTCGCTCGGCACCCAGGTGCCGCTGCAGACCCTGGACGGGCTGGAGGAGGTCGACATCCGGCCCGGCACCCAGTCGGGTCAGTCGATCCCGCTGCACGGCCGCGGCATCACCCACCTGCGCGGCGGCGGCCGGGGCGACCTGATAGTGCATGTCGAGGTGCAGACGCCCACCAAGCTCGACGCCGAGCAGGAGGAGCTGCTGCGCCGCCTCGCGGTGCTGCGCGGCGAGGAACGGCCCTCGGGCCAGTTCGCGCCGGGCCAGCAGGGGCTGTTCTCCCGTCTGAAGGACGCCTTCAACGGCCGCTGACCGCACCGGCGCCCGGTGACCCGGACGGGGTCACCGGGCGCCGTCGTTCCACCGCACAGAGACCTCAGGGAACCCCCATGACCGCGCCCGTGTTCGTCGTCGAGACCACGCAGCTCGCCATCGCCGCCCCCGGCGCGGTGGTCCGGCTGGACGGTCCGGAGGGGCGGCACGCCGCCGCCGTGAAGCGGCTGGAGCCCGGCGAGGCGGTGACCCTCGCGGACGGGCTGGGCCTCGGCGTGGACGGCACGGTGGCGGCCGTGCACGGCAAGGACGCCGTCGACGTGACGGTGGCCGCGGTCCGGCGGGAGCCCGAGCCGTCGCCGCGGATCGTCGTCGTCCAGGCGCTGCCCAAGGGCGACCGCGGCGAGCTGGCCGTGGAGACCATGACCGAGGTCGGCGTGGACGTGGTGATCCCCTGGGCCGCCTCGCGCTGCATCACCCAGTGGAAGGGCGAGCGCGGCGCCAAGGCGCTCGCCAAGTGGCGGGCCACCGCCCGCGAGGCGGGCAAGCAGTCCCGCCGGCTGCGCTTCCCCGAGGTCCGCGAGCCGGTGACCACCCGGCAGCTGGCGCCCGTCCTGGCCGGTGCCGCGCTCGCCGCGGTGCTGCACGAGGAGGGCGCCGAGCCGCTGGCCGGTGCCGCCCTGCCGGCGGGCGGGGACATCGTGCTGGTGGTCGGCCCCGAGGGCGGGGTCTCCCCGGACGAGCTGGCCGCCTTCGCCGAGGCCGGCGCAAGGCCGTACCGGCTCGGCCCGTCGGTGCTGCGCACCTCGACGGCGGGCGTGGCCGCCGGCGCCCTGCTGCTGGGCCGCACCGGCCGCTGGAGCTGAGCCGCCGGGCCCGCGGCCGGGCGCCCCGGCGGTCGTGCCCCGGTCCCGGAGACGTGGAGGAGTGTCCCCCACACGGGTCGGCTGTTGCGGAAAACCCGGGTGCATCGTGTGCGGACCTGTCTAGGCTGACCGTGTGAGCGAATCTCCGAGCACCCCTGCCGGCGCCTACCTGCGCCACCCGCATCTGCACGGTGACCTGGTCACCTTCGTGGCCGAGAACGACGTCTGGCTCGCCCCGCTGGACGGCGGCCGGGCCTGGCGGCTGACGGCCGATCACGTCCCGGTCCGAAGGCCGCGGTTCTCCCCGGACGGGCGGTACATCGCCTTCACCTCCACCCGGGACGGCGCGCCCGAGGTGCACCTCGCGCCGGTGGACGGCGGCCCGTCCCGGCGGCTGACGTACTGGGGCAGCGACCAGACCCAGGTGCAGGGCTGGACGGCCGACGGCCGCCCGATCGCCACCACCACCGCCGGTCAGGCCACCTTGCGCCGCACCTGGGCGCACGCCGTGCCGCTGGACGGCGGCGAGCCGGTCCGGCTGCCGTACGGGCCGGTCGGGGGCCTGGCGTTCGAGCCGGACGGCACGGGGGCGGCCCCGGCCGGAGGCGGGGGGAGGGTGCTGCTGGTCTCGGCGAACAACCGGGACCCGGCCTGGTGGAAGCGGTACCGGGGCGGCCAGGCCGGCAAGCTCTGGATCGGCCGCGACGAGTTCGTCCGCGTCCACGAGGAGCTGGACGGACAGCTCGACTCCCCGCTCTGGGTTGGCGGGCCGGGCGCGTCCAGGATCGCCTTCCTCTCGGACCACGAGGGCGTCGGCGAGCTGTACTCCAGCCTCCCGGACGGCACCGACCTGCGCCGTCACACCACCTCCCCGGAGGGCTTCTACGCCCGCAACGCCGCCACCGACGGCACCCGGGTGGTCTGGCACCGGGCCGGTGACCTCTGGCTGCTGGACAACCTGGACGGCCCGGACAGTCCGGACGGCACGGGCGGGCCGGACGGCGCCGGGGCGCGCCGGCTGGACGTCCGGCTGGCGGGGCCGCGGGCGGGGCGACGGCCGCGCCCGGTCCCGGCCGCGCACTGGCTGGAGAGCGCCGCGCCCGACCGCACCGGCCGGGCCGGCGCCGTCGTGGTCCGCGGCACCGTGCACTGGCTGACCCACCGGGAGGGCCCCGCCCGGGTGCTGGACGAGACGCCCGGCGTGCGCGGCCGGCTGGCCCGGGTGGTGCCGGGCGAGGACGGCGGCCAGGGCGTGCTCTGGGTGACCGACGCCGACGGCGACGACGCGCTGGAGTACGCGCCGGCCGTGCTGGGCGCCGAGCGCCGCCGGCTGGCCGCCGGGCAGCTCGGCCGGGTCCGCGCCCTGGTGGTCTCGCCGGACGGCAAGCAGGCGGCGGTCGGCTCGCACGACGGCCGGGTGCTGCTGGTCACGCTCGCCGACGGTGTCGTGCACGAGCTGGCCCTCAGCACGGACGGCGAGGTCAGCGGGCTGACGTTCAGCCCGGACTCGGCCTGGCTGGCCTGGTCGCAGCCGGCGGCGGGCCTGGGCGCCTTCTCGTTGCGGCAGATCGCGCTGGCCAACCTGGCCACCCGGACGGTCGGCGAGGTCACCCCGGCGCGGTTCTTCGACAGCTCGCCCGCGTTCACCGCCGACGGCAAGCACCTGGCGTTCCTCTCGGTGCGCAACTTCGACCCGGTCTACGACTCGCACGTCTTCGACCTGTCGTTCCCCAACGGCTGCCGCCCCTACCTGGTCACGCTGGCCGCCGACACGCCGTCGCCGTTCGGGCCGCAGCGGGCCGGTCGCCCGGTCGGCGGCGAGGAGGACGAGCCGAGGGGCAAGAAGGCGGACGGCGAGGAGGGCGCCGCCGACGCTCCGCCGGCCACCCGGGTCGACCTGGACGGCATCGCCGACCGGATCATCCCCTTCCCGGTCGAGGGCGGCCGGTTCGGCTCGCTGAAGGCGGCCAAGGACGGCGTGCTCTGGACGAGGATCCCGCTGATCGGCGAACTCGGCGACGAGGCGGCCTCCCTGGAGGACGAGCGGCCGCGCCCGGCGCTGGAGCGGTTCGACTTCCGCAAGCGCCGCGCCGAGCAACTGGTCGACGGCCTGGACGGGTTCGCGGTCAGCGGCGACGGCTCCCGGCTGGCCGTCCTGGACGAGGGCGAGCTGCGGATCGTCCCCGCCGACCACAAGGCGGCCGGTGAGGACGACGAGATCGACGTCGACCTCGCCCGGCTGCGGGTCACCGTCGACCCGGAGGCCGAGTGGCGGCAGATGTACGACGAGAACGGCCGCCTGATGCGCGACAACTTCTGGCGCCCGGACCTCGCCGGTGTCGACTGGGCCGGCGTGCTGGCGCGCTACCGGCCGCTGGTGGAGCGGCTCGGCTCCAAGGACGACCTGGTGGACCTCCTCTGGGAGGTGCACGGCGAGCTGGGCACCTCGCACGCCTACGTCATCGCGCACGGCGTCCACACCGAGGCGGCCCGCCGCCAGGGGAAGCTCGGCGCCGACCTGGTCAAGGACGGCGACGTCTGGCGGATCGCCCGGATCCTGCCCGGAGAGTCCTCCGACCCGCGGGCCCGCTCGCCGCTGGCCGCGCCGGGCGCCGCCGTCCGACCGGGCGACGCGATCCTCGCCGTCAACGGCCGCCCGGTCGACCCGGTCACCGGCCCGGCGCCGCTGCTGGCCGGCACCGCCGGGCAGCCGGTCGAGCTGACCGTGGCCGGCAAGGACGGCACCGACCAGCGCCACCCGGTGGTCGTCCCGCTCGCCGACGACGAGCCGCTGCGCTACCACGACTGGGTGGCCGGCCGCCGGTCCGCCGTCCGCGAGCTGTCCGGCGGCCGGCTCGGCTACCTGCACGTCCCCGACATGCAGGTGGCCGGCTGGGCACAGATCCACCGCGACCTGCGGTCGGAGATGGCCAAGGAGGGCGTGATCGTCGACATCCGGGAGAACCGCGGCGGCCACACCTCGCAGCTGGTGATCGAGAAGCTGGCCCGCCGGATCGTCGGCTGGGACGTCGCCCGGGACATCGCCAGCCCGGTGCCGTACCCCGCGGACGCCCCGCGCGGGCCGGTGGTGGCGCTGGCCGACGAGTACTCCGGCTCGGACGGCGACATCGTCAACGCCGCGATCCAGGCACTGAAGATCGGCCCGGTGGTCGGCACCCGGACGTGGGGCGGGGTGATCGGCATCGACAGCCGGTACAGCCTGGTCGACGGCACCCTGGTCACCCAGCCCAAGTACGCCTTCTGGATGGAGGGCTACGGCTGGGGCGTGGAGAACCACGGCGTCGACCCGGACGTCGAGGTGCCGATCGCGCCGCACCAGCACGCGGCCGGGGAGGACCCGCAGCTCGCCGAGGGCGTCCGGATCGCCCTGGCCGCGCTGGCCGGGAGCCCGGCCAGGACGGCGCCTGCGCTGCCCTGGGCGTAGCGGCCGGAGGCCGCGCGCAGCCCTGCGGAGTGGGGGGGGGGGGCGGCGGGCGCCCCCCCCCCCCGGGGGGGGTGGGGGGGGGGGGGTGTTTTTTTGCGTTGCCTGCTGGGGGCGGGCGCAACTC
>NZ_JBVHHB010000018.1:134215-193410 GCF_055561295.1 Kitasatospora sp. NPDC022785
CCGCCCGGCCCGGGCGGGGCGGGGGGGGGCGGGGCGGGGGCCCGCGCCCCGCGGGGGGGGGGGGGCCCCCGCCGCCCCCCCCCCCCACTCCGCAGGGCTGGGTAGGATGCGGGGCTGTTCTTGATCGAGTCCGATCGTCGGCCGATCGACAGCTCACGGGGGAGCACATGGCACAGGGCTATCCGCAGCCGCAGTACGGCGGGCAACAGCCGTACGGGCAACAGCAGTACGGGCAGCAGCCGGGGTACGGGCAGCCGCCGTACGGCCAGCCACAGCCGTACGGGCAGCAGCCGGGGTACGGGCAGCCGCCGTACGGCCAGCCACAGCCGTACGGGCAGCAGCCGGGGTACGGCCAGCAGCAGTACGGGCAGCAATCGCCATACGGCCAGCAGCCGCAGCAGTACGGGCAGCCGCAGTACGGCCGGCCGCCGGCCCACGGGAACCCCCACGGCGGGCAGCCCCAAGGGCAGCAGCACCCCTACGCCGGGCGCGTGCCCAAGCCGAAGGAGGCGAGCGGCTTCCGGCGCTTCCCCGCCATCGTCATCGACTGCCTGCTCGCGGTCGTCCTGGGCTTCGTCGCGGCCAAGGCCGCCGGCGGCCCGAAGACCGTCCACACCGGTGCCTACCTCGGCGCCCTGCTCGGCGTCGGCTTCGGCGTCTCCTACGCCAACCAGGTGCTGCTCGCCCGGCTCACCGGCTTCAGCGTGGGCAAGGGGGTCATGGCCCTCCGGGTGATCCGCAAGAAGGACGTCAGCCGGCCGCACACCTGGCGGCTCACCAAGCGCTGGATGATCGGCTTCGTCATCCTCGCGATCTCGCTGCTCACCGAGGACTTCGAGGACGAGGGCGAGGTCCTCGCGGTCCGCGTGGTCCGCTGGAAGCACCTGCGCGAGTACCAGCAGGCGACCGGCCGGCTCGGCTAGCATGCGGCCGTACGCCCCGACCGACACCGTGCGACACGACACCGTGAGACACCGCGAGGAGACCCCGATGGCCGGCGAGCCGCAGCCCGACTGCCTGTTCTGCAAGATCGTGGCCGGCGAGATCCCGGCCACCGTGGTGCGCAAGACCGAGCGCATCCTCGCCTTCCGGGACATCGCCCCGAAGGCCCCGACCCACATCCTGGTCATCCCGCACGTCCACTACCCGAACGCCGCCGAACTGGCCGCCGCCGAGCCGCAGATCGCCGGCGAGCTGCTGGCCGAGGCCGGCCGGGTCGCCGAGGACGAGGGCATCAAGGACTACCGGCTGATCTTCAACACCGGCGCCGGCGCGGGCCAGACCGTCTTCCACGCCCACGTCCACGTGCTCGGCGGGATCCCGATGACCGAGCGCATGGTCTGACCGGCGTGTCCCAGCGCGAACTCGTCGTCCTCGGCACCGCCAGCCAGGTGCCGACCCGGCACCGCAACCACAACGGTTACCTGCTGCGCTGGGACGGCGAGGGCCTGCTGTTCGACCCCGGCGAGGGCACCCAGCGGCAGATGCTGCACGCCGGGGTCTCCGCCACCCAGATCACCCGGATCGCCGTCACGCACTTCCACGGCGACCACAGCCTGGGGCTCGCCGGGGTGATCCAGCGGATCAACCTGGACCGCGTCCCGCAGCCGGTGGACGTCTACTTCCCGGCGTCCGGGGAGGTCTACTTCGAGCGGCTGCGGTACGCCACCGCCTACCACGAGACGGCCGTGCTGCGCCCCCGCCCGATCGAGGAGCGCGGCCCGCTGCCCGTCCCCGGTGCCCGCTTCGCGCTGGACGCCGTCCGGCTCTCGCACCCGGTCGAGTCCTTCGGCTACCGGCTCACCGAGCCGGACGGCCGCAGGCTGGTGCCCGAGCGCCTCGCCGCCCTCGGCATCGCCGGGCCGGACGTCGGCCGGCTCCAGCACCGGGGCGCGATCGAGGTGGACGGCGTGCGCGTCACCCTGGACCAGGTCAGCGAGCCCCGGCTCGGCCAGAAGTTCGCCTTCGTGATGGACACCCGGCTCTGCGAGGGCGTCCACGAACTCGCCGAGGGCGCCGACCTGCTGGTCATCGAGTCGACCTTCACCGACGCCGACGTCCGGCTCGCCGAGGACCACGGTCACCTGACCGCCGGCCAGGCCGCCAAGGTCGCCGCCGAGGCCGGCGCGCAGACCCTGGTGCTGACCCACTTCTCGCAGCGCTACCCGGACCTCGGCCAGCACCTCGCCGACGCCCGCAAGCACTTCGACGGCACCATCGTGCTCGCCGAGGACCTCGCCAGGGTGCCCGTCCCGCCCCGGCGCCGGCCGTGACCGGACGGGGCGGAGCCGTGGGCGGCCCGTGAACGGTGCGGAAAACCGCTCGCGCCGCCCCGCGATCTGCCGGAGCATCGTCGGGTGCGGCCCCGCCGCCCGCCGCAGCGATCACGTGCGCGGCGTACCCTGGTGCCCCGGAGAGACCGAGCGGCCCACGAGACACGGATGGGATGAGGCAGGCCCAGCGCCGACCTATGAGTGACACATCGCAGACCCGTACGAACGGACAGTCGCGCCCCGAACCGGCGGACGACGGCCGCACCAGCGCCCGGATCGTCATCCCCGAGAAGCACCCGATGGTCACCCTGCTCGGCACCGCGGACTCACTGCTCCGTGTGATCGAGCGGGGCTTCCCCGCCGCCGACATCCACGTCCGCGGCAACGAGGTGACCGCCACCGGAGAGCGCGCCGAGGTCGCCCTCGTCCAGCAGCTCTTCAACGAGATGCTGCTGGTGCTGCGCACCGGCCAACCCCTGACGGAGGACTCCGTGGAGCGCTCCATCGCCATGCTCCGGAGCGCCGTGGACGACCCGGACAGCCCGGCGCCGTCCCAGGTGTTCACCGCGAACATCCTGTCCAACCGGGGCCGCACCATCCGCCCCAAGACCCTCAACCAGCAGCGCTACGTCGACGCGATCGACAAGCACACGATCGTCTTCGGCCTCGGCCCGGCCGGTACCGGCAAGACCTACCTCGCGATGGCCAAGGCCGTCCAGGCCCTCCAGGCCAAGGAGGTCAACCGGATCATCCTGACCCGTCCGGCCGTCGAGGCGGGGGAGCGGCTGGGCTTCCTGCCCGGCACCCTCTACGAGAAGATCGACCCGTACCTGCGCCCGCTCTACGACGCGCTGCACGACATGATGGACCCGGACTCCATCCCGCGCCTGATGGCGGCCGGCACCATCGAGGTCGCGCCGCTCGCCTACATGCGCGGCCGCACCCTCAACGACGCCTTCATCATCCTGGACGAGGCCCAGAACACCTCGCCCGAGCAGATGAAGATGTTCCTCACCCGCCTCGGGTTCAACTCCCGGGTGGTCGTCACCGGCGACACCAGCCAGATCGACCTCCCGGGCGGCACCCGCAGCGGTCTCAAGGTCGTCCAGGAGATCCTGGCCGACGTGCCCGACATCCACTTCTCCGTCCTCACCAGCACCGACGTGGTCCGCCACAAGCTGGTCGGCCGGATCGTGGACGCGTACGAGCGCTGGGACGCCCTCCAGGAGGCCGAGGAGGGCGCACCACGGCCCTCCCGCAAGCCCGGCCAGCGGCGCCCCGGCAAGCCGGCCGCACCGCGCGCACCCCGTCAGTCCCATCGCACCGAAAGCTGAGTAACCAGCCCGTCATGTCGATCGACATCGCCAACGAGTCCGGTTGGGACGCCGATGAGGAAGCCATCCTCGACGTCGCCCGCTACGCACTGGACAAGATGCGGATCCACCCGCAGTCCGAACTGTCCGTGATCCTGGTGGACGGTGCGGCGATGGAGGAGCTGCACATCCAGTGGATGGACCTCCCGGGCCCCACCGACGTGATGTCCTTCCCCATGGACGAGCTGCGCCCCGGCAAGGAGGGCGAGGAGCTGCCGCAGGGCCTGCTCGGCGACATCGTGCTCTGCCCCGAGGTCGCGGAGCAGCAGGGCAAGGCGGCCCCGTCCCAGCACTCGATGGACGAGGAGCTGCAGCTGCTCACCGTCCACGGCGTGCTGCACGTGCTCGGCTACGACCACGAGGAGCCGGACGAGGAGGAGGAGATGTTCGGCCTCCAGAAGGCGATCCTCGACGGCTGGCGGGCCGGCCGCGGCCTCGGCGGCATCTCGCCGGCCCCCACCACCCACTGAGCGCGGAGCCCGACCCCCGTGAGTGGTGAGAGTACGAGCTTCATCCTGGGTGCCGTGCTGCTGGTCGTCCTCGGCTGGCTGGCCGCGTGCGCCGAGGCGGGCATCTCCCGGGTCTCCCGGTTCCGTGCGGAGGAGGCGGTCCGGGCCGGGCGGCGCGGCTCGGCCCGGCTGCTGACGCTGGCCTCCGACCCGATCCGCTACCTCAACCTGGCGACCCTGATCCGGGTGGCCAGCGAGATGGCGGCGGCCGTCCTGGTCACCGTGGTCTGCGTGCGGAACCTGGAGACCACCTGGCAGGCCGTGCTGCTGGCGTTCGGCGTGATGGTGCTGGTCTCCTTCGTGGCGGTCGGCGTCTCGCCGCGCACGATCGGCCGCCAGCACCCGCTGACCACCGCCACCGCGGCCTCCTTCGTGCTGCTGCCGCTGGCCGGCGTGCTCGGCCCGATCCCGCGGCTGCTGATCCTGCTCGGCAACGCGCTGACCCCCGGCAAGGGCTACCGCGAGGGGCCGTTCGCCTCCGAGGCGGAGCTGCGCGCCCTGGTCGACCTCGCCGAGAAGAACGACGTGATCGAGGACGAGGAGCGCCGGATGGTGCACTCCGTCTTCGAGCTGGGCGACACCATCGTCCGCGAGGTGATGGTGCCGCGCACCGACCTGGTGATGATCGAGCGGCACAAGACCGTCCGTCAGGCGCTCACCCTGGCGCTGCGTTCCGGCTTCTCGCGCATCCCGGTGGTGGGCGACAACGAGGACGACGTGGTCGGCATCATCTACCTCAAGGACCTCGTCCGCCGCACCCACATCAACCGGGAGGCGGAGTCCGAGGAGGTCGGGAACGTGATGCGGCCGGCCGTCTTCGTCCCGGACTCCAAGCCGGCCGGCGACCTGCTGCGCGAGATGCAGCAGCGCCGCTCGCACGTCGCGATCGTGATCGACGAGTACGGCGGCACCGCGGGGCTGGTCACCATCGAGGACGTCCTGGAGGAGATCGTCGGGGAGATCACCGACGAGTACGACCGGGAGATCGCGCCGGTCGAGGACCTCGGCGACGGCTCGTACCGGATCACCGCCCGGCTGCTGGTCGAGGACCTCGGCGAGCTGTTCGGCATCGAGCTGGAGGACGAGGACGTCGAGACCGTCGGCGGTCTGCTCGCCAAGCACCTCGGCCGGGTGCCGATCCCGGGCTCGGCCTGCGAGATCCCGCTGCCGGAGGACGCCGCCACCGACCTGACCGCGATCCGCCTCACCGCGGAGAGCTCGGCAGGGCGCCGCAACCGGATCGGCTCGATGGTGGCCCTCCCGGTCCGCCGGGCGTCCCTGGCGGACGCGGAGACCGGCGAATAGGCCGGCGAGTAGCGTCCGGGCTCCGGCCGAACGACCATGGGTACATGAGTCATCTACTGCGTGCGGAGTACGGCCCGCAGGGTCGGTCGGCCGGGGCGAAGTCCTGGCACGTCGTCCGGGCCGCCGAACCCGCGACGGCCCTCTGCGGCCGCACCATGGACACCGACGCCGAGACCCGGGCGGAGGAGGAGTGGGGCACCGGGCTGCGCTGCTGCCAGCAGTGCGGCTCGCTGTACATGCACGAGGTGCCCCACATGCAGGGGAGCCACCCCTACAGCTGACCGGCCCGGCCGTGCGCCGCTCCGTGGGCGGAGCAGCGCGGGTGGAGGCCGTCCGACGTCCCATGGTGGAGGTCACCATGAAGCTGCAAGACGAACTGCCCGTCGACCACAAACTCCTCATGGTCTGGCGGATCGGAGCGGGGCTCGGCGGGGTCTTCCTGATCGTGTTCGGGATCCTCGGACTGCTGGACCACCCGGGTTTCCTGTCCACCCACGGCGACCACATCGCCGGGCTCTCGACCAACGGGGCGCTGAGCATCCTCTCCATCGTGGTGGGCGCCATCCTGGTCGGCGGGGCCGTCATCGGCGGGAACTTCGCCTCCAACCTGAACATGGTGGTCGGCGGGCTCTTCGTGCTCTCCGGCTTCTACGGCCTGGCGGTGCTCGGCAGGCCGGAAGCGAACATCCTCAACTTCCGGATGTCCAACGTGATCTTCGCGTTCATCTTCGGCATGGTCGTGGTGACCTTCGGCATGTACGGCCGGGTCAGCAGCCACCTGCCGCACGACAACCCGTACTGGCGACAGCGGTCGGCGGACGAGGAGCCGATGCCGTCCGGTCCCAAGACCTTCGTCAAGGTGATGCGGCCCGGGCCGCCGAACCCGATCGGCCACTGAGCCCGGCCCGCCCCGGGGCCTGGCCCCGGGCCTATGCTCGGCGGCATGAGTGACATCGTCGAGCTCGACCCCGAAGACAAGAAGATCATCACCCTGGCCCGCTCCGCCCGCGCCCGCAACGGCGTCCCGGAGGGGGCCGCGGTGCGTGACGAGACCGGGCGCACCTACGTGGCCGGGACGGTCGCGCTGGAGTCGCTGCGGCTCAGCGCGCTGCAGACGGCGGTGGCGATGGCGGTGGCCAGCGGTGCGAGGTCGCTGGAGGCGGCGGCCGTGGTGAGCGAGGCCGGCGAGCCGGCCGAGGCCGACCTGGCCGCGGTGCGGGACCTCGGCGGGGCCGGGACGCCGGTGCTGCTGGCCGGGCCGGACGGGGCCCTGAAGGTGGCGGCCGAGGCCCGCTGAGCGGTACGGCGTGCCGAGCGGCCGAGGCCCGCTGAGCGGTACGGCGTTCGGAGCGCCCGGGGCGGAAACCCCGGGCGCTCCGCCGTGTGTGATGCCGCCTGCGATGCCGTGTGTGATGCCGCCTGGGAAACAGTCCTCGACACCGCCCTCGGCGCCGGCTTCGATACGCCCTCGATGCCGTCTGCGTTCGGCAGATAATCTCACCGGGAGTGGGTTGCGGTGAGGGGGCTGGGGAGATGGGGCCGTACGCGTTCTTCGCGGGGCTGCTGCTGGGCGTGATGGGCATGGGCAAGTGGCAGGAGACCGGCTCGCCGTTCTGGCTCTGGGGTTCGGTGGCCTTCCTGCTGCTGGTGCTGATCATGGGATTGGCCTCGCTCGGCGGCGGCGACAAGGGCTGATCGGACGCCGTTCGGGCGGCCGCGTCCGTCGCGCTCCCGGTGATCAGGGAGAATGGAGCGCATGAGTGCCCCTTCCTCCTCGTACCGCTCCGGCTTCGCGTGCTTCGTCGGCCGGCCCAACGCGGGCAAGTCGACCCTGACCAACGCCCTGGTGGGGACGAAGGTCGCGATCACCTCCGACCGTCCGCAGACCACCCGGCACACCGTGCGCGGCATCGTGCACCGCCCCGACGCCCAGCTGGTGCTGGTCGACACCCCCGGTCTGCACAAGCCGCGCACCCTGCTCGGCGAGCGTCTCAACGACCTGGTCCGCTCCACCTGGGCCGAGGTCGACGTGATCGGCTTCTGCCTGCCCGCCGACCAGAAGCTCGGCCCCGGCGACAAGTTCATCGCCAAGGAACTCGCCGAGATCAAGAAGACCCCCAAGGTGGCCATCGTCACCAAGACCGACCTGGTCGACTCCAAGCGGCTGGCCGAGCAGCTGATCGCCATCCATCAGCTGGGCGTCGAGCTGGGCATCGAGTGGGCCGAGATCATCCCGGTCTCGGCCGTCGGCGACAAGCAGGTCGACCTGGTCGCCGAGCTGATCACCAAGCTGCTCCCGGAGGGCATGCCGCTCTACCCGGACGGTGACCTCACCGACGAGCCCGAGCAGATCATGGTCGCCGAGCTGATCCGCGAGGCGGCGCTGGAGGGCGTCCGGGACGAGCTGCCGCACTCGCTGGCCGTGGTGGTCGAGGAGATGATCCCGCGCGAGGGCCGCCCGGCGGACCGTCCGCTGCTGGACATCCACGCCAACGTCTACATCGAGCGGCAGAGCCAGAAGGCGATCGTGATCGGCGCCAAGGGCTCCCGGCTCAAGCACGTCGGGACCACCGCCCGCAAGCACATCGAGGCGCTGCTCGGCACGCCGGTCTACCTGGACCTGCACGTCAAGGTGGCCAAGGACTGGCAGCGGGACCCGAAGCAGCTGCGCAAGCTGGGCTTCTGACCTGCCCGGACCACGACACAGGGCCCGCCCGGACGTCTCCGGGCGGGCCTTCGCCGTCCGGTCGGGACCTTCCGTCGGGCCCAGGCCCCCGCACCCCGCCCGAGGGCCTACGCACCCTCGCGCAGCACCAGCGAGACCAGCTCCCGTTGCGAGTCGGTGAGCTTGGGGTCGGCGCAGTGCACCGTCCGGCCGTCGACCGTGATCTCGTAGTGGAAGCCGTCCGGCACCCCGTACGAGGGCGACCGCAGCCCGCCCGCGACGGCTTCGCGGGCGAGCGCGTGCACGTGCGGGGCGTCCGTCCGCTCGGTGGTGTCGAGCTCCGCGTGGAGGGCGCGCCCCGCAAGGCCGCCGGTCCGGGTCACCTGGATACGCATGGTGTCCATGGTGCTACGCAGGGATGGTTGTTTGCCGGGCTTTTTCCGGACCTTGACCTTTGCGGTCTCAAGCCCGGCTCAAGCCCGGCTCAACGTCGGCTCAACGGGCTCAGCCGGTGCTGATGCCGACCTTCGCCCAGGCCGCCGTCACCGTGTCGGCCACCGAGGGCTCGGGGTAGCGGGCCTTGGCGGCCGCCACGGTGGCCCGGGCGAAGGCGGTGAAGCCGGCGTCGGACGGCAGCCGCCGGCCGGTCAGCGTGTCGTACCAGATCCGCCCGGCCCGCTCCCAGGCCGGCCCGCCGAGCGCGGTGGCCAACAGGTAGAACGCGTGGTTGGGGATGCCGGAGTTGATGTGCACGCCGCCGTTGTCCTGGGCGGTTCGCACGTAGTCGCGCAGGTGGGCCGGCTGCGGGTCCTTGCCGAGCCGGGGGTCGTCGTACGCGGTGCCGGGCGCCTTCATCGAGCGCAGCGCCACGCCCTGCACCCCGGGCGCGAGCAGCCCGGCGCCGATCAGCCAGTCCGCGTCGGCGGCGTCCTGGTGGAGCGCGTACTGCTTGACCAGCGAGCCGAAGACGTCGGAGACGGACTCGTTGAGCGCTCCGGACTGCCCGCTGTACTCCAGGCCCGCGGTGAACTGCGTGACGCCGTGGGTGAGTTCGTGGCCGATGACGTCGATGCAGGCGGTGAAGTCGCCGAACACCTCGCCGTCGCCGTCCCCGAAGACCATCCGCCGGCCGTCCCAGAAGGCGTTGTCGTAGTGCAGGCCGTAGTGCACGGTGGCGTCCAGGCGCAGGCCCTGGTCGTCGATCGAGCGGCGCCCGTACGCGTCGGCGAAGAGCTCGAAGGTGGCGCCGAGGCCGTCGTAGGCGTGGTTGACGGACTCGTCCTGGACTGGGCTCTGGCCCTCGCTGCGGACGGTGCGGCCGGGCAGTCGTTCGGTGTGGCCGGCGTCCCCGATCACCCGGTCCAGGCGGCCGGTGGCGGGTGGGGCGGGGACGGCGGTGAGGCGGGCCGTGCGGTGCACGGCGTCCAGGGCGAGGGAGCGGGCGGCGGGCTCGTGACCGTCCTCGGCGAGGCGGTCCAGGACATAGGGCGGAACGATCGCGCAGAGCGCCGGTTCAGCGGTCATGTGGCCAAGAGTGAGGCAAGCATGACGTGTTGTCACCGGCGCGGACCGAAGTCGCTCCGTCTCAAGGGGTGGAATGTCCGCCCGGTTCACTTCGGGGGCGCGCGGTCCTCGGTTACGCTGGACGACATCATGCGCAACGGGCTGCTTCTTCTTAGCTGCCGCGTCGAGGGCCTGTAGTCCACCAGGGCCGGCTCCCTCGCCGCGGGGACTGTGCTGTGCGCGTAGTAATCCTGCGGCCCAACGAGGGGTCGCGAGCGGCAGCAGGCCGGCCAGTCGGGTGTCCACCTCACCCCGACACGCCCCGCATCACAGGAAGCCGAGAGTCACCTCCATGACCGAGCAGAGCTCCGCCGCGTCCATCCCCGCCGGTCGCGCGTTCGTCGACCGTCCGACCCCGATCACCGCCGCGACCGTGCGCCAGCAGCCCGCGGGCATGCGGCACGGGCGCTACCTGCCGTTCGACACCGTCGACCTGCCGGACCGCACCTGGCCGTCGCAGGTGATCACCAAGGCGCCGCGCTGGCTCTCCACCGACCTGCGGGACGGCAACCAGGCGCTGATCGACCCGATGTCCCCGGCCCGCAAGCGCAAGATGTTCGACCTGCTGGTGAAGATGGGCTACAAGGAGATCGAGGTCGGCTTCCCCTCCTCCGGTGCCACCGACCACGCCTTCGTACGCTCGCTGATCGAGGAGGGGGCGATCCCGGAGGACGTCACCATCTCGGTGCTGACGCAGGCCCGCGAGGAGCTGATCGAGAAGACCGTCGAGTCGCTGGTCGGCGCCCCGCGCGCCACCGTCCACCTGTACAACGCGACGGCGCCGCTGTTCCGCCGGGTGGTGTTCCGCAACGACCGGGCGGCCACCCGGGCGATCGCCACCGAGGGCACCCGGCTGGTGATGGAGTACGCGGAGAAGCTGCTGGGCGACGACACCGTCTTCGGCTACCAGTACTCGCCGGAGATCTTCGTCGACACCGAGCTGGACTTCGCGCTGGAGGTCTGCGAGGCGGTGATGGACGTCTGGGAGCCGGGCGAGGGGCGCGAGATCATCCTGAACCTGCCGGCCACCATCGAGCGGGCGACCCCGAACGTCCAGGCGGACCAGTTCGAGTGGATGTCCCGCAACCTGTCGCGCCGCGAGCACGTCTGCCTGTCGGTGCACCCGCACAACGACCGCGGCACCGCCGTCGCCTCCGCCGAGCTGGCCTACATGGCCGGCGCCGACCGGATCGAGGGCTGCCTGTTCGGCCAGGGCGAGCGGACCGGCAACGTCGACCTGGTCACCCTGGGCATGAACCTGTTCTCGCAGGGCATCGACCCGCAGATCGACTTCTCCGACATCGACGAGGTCCGCCGCACCGCCGAGTACTGCAACCAGATGGAGGTGCACCCGCGCCACCCGTACGCCGGCGACCTGGTGTACACCTCCTTCTCCGGTTCGCACCAGGACGCGATCAAGAAGGGTTTCGACGCCCTGGAGGCCGACGCCAAGGCGGCCGGTGTGCCGGTGGAGGAGCACACCTGGGGCGTGCCGTACCTGCCGATCGACCCGAAGGACGTCGGCCGGACGTACGAGGCGGTCATCCGGGTCAACAGCCAGTCCGGCAAGGGCGGCGTCGCGTACGTCCTGAAGAACGACCACAAGCTGGACCTGCCGCGCCGGATGCAGATCGAGTTCTCCCGGATCATCCAGGCCAAGACCGACGCCGAGGGAGGCGAGGTCACCCCGGCCGCGATCTGGGCGGTCTTCCAGGACGAGTACCTGCCGACCACCGACAACCCGTGGGGCCGGATCTCGCTGGCCGGTTCGCGCAGCCTGACCACCGAGGACGGCCGGGACGCGCTGACCGCCGAGGCCGTGGTCGACGGGGTGCCGGTCACCCTGGCCGGTACCGGCAACGGCCCCGTCTCCGCGTTCGCCGACGCGCTGGCCCGGATCGGCGTGGACGTCCGGGTCCTGGACTACGCCGAGCACGCGCTGAGCGAGGGCGGCGACGCCCAGGCGGCCGCGTACGTCGAGTGCGCCGTCGACGGCAAGGTGCTGTGGGGCGTCGGCATCGACGGCAACACCGTGCTGGCCTCGCTGAAGGCGATGATCAGCGCCGTCAACCGCGTGCAGCGCGGGTAGTTCGTACGAGTGGTAGCTGTCGGGCCGTCCTCCGGGGCGGCCCGGTCGCCTTTCCGGCGGCCCCGGGCGGGGGAGGGCGTACACGCTGTGTCCTGCGCCACATTTTTTCGGGTCCCGGGTCGTTCGAGGTACTGACACGTGCCGGTAACCATGGCAACATCGACGCACCGGAAAGCCGGGTCGGTGGGACGGCCTCGGTGTCCGGTCGCGTGACCTGCCCATTGTTGTGCAGGCCGCCTGCCATGTCTGGGGAGTGGCGCCGTGACAGGGTTGTGGGGTGTCCGCCCGCGGTGGCGGACTGACGTTCTCGGTGACTTCTTCTGCCCGGGCTGTGGCGGAGACCGCAACTACCGCCGGCAGCACGGCCGGCGGTGGCTGCGGTTGCTCGGTACCCCGGTACTGCCGCTCGGCCCGGTCCTCGGCAGCGTGCAGTGCACCACCTGCCACGGCCGGTACGGGGTGGAGAGCCTGGAACAGCCCACCTGCGTCCGCCTCGGCGCGATGCTGCGCGACGCCCAGTACACGGTGGCGCTCGCCCTGCTGGCGGCCGGGGGCACCGCGCACCGGGCGGCCCGCGAGGCGGCCTGCGCGGCCGTCCGGGAGGCCGGCTTCGAGGACTGCGGCGAGGCCCAGGTGCTGGCGGCGCTGGCCGCGCTCTCCGGTCTCGGCGGGGAGCTCTACGACGCCCACGAAGTGGTGGCACCTCCCGGCCGGAGGCTGGGGGAGGCCGGAGGCCTGGCCGTGGAGCTGCACGCGGTGCTCGAACCGCTCGCCCCGCACCTCGCCCACCAGGGGCGGGAGCGGCTGCTGCTCCAGGGCGCGGCGATCGCCCTCGCCGACGGGCGCTACCTGCCGCAGGAGCGCGAGGCGCTGGCCGCGGTCGGGCGCTGTCTGGACCTTCCGCAGGCCACGGTCGGGGCGCTGCTGGAAGCGGCGACCCGCGCCTCGCGCTAGGCTCCGGGCTCCGCCTCCCGCCCCACCCCCGCAGGACCCCGCAGACCCCCACAAACCGGGCCCGACCCGCCCCCGGCCGTCGGCCGGGCGGTGCCCCCACTCCCGGGCCCGCCGTGACCCGCACCCTCCGGGCACCTCCCCCACGGGCCCGGGTGCGGGCCACACGGCTGCCGCCGTTCCTGCGCGACAATGGTGGGATGTCCACACTGTTCGACGCCCGACCGCCCGTCGCAGGCCGCGAGGGCGCCGCATGAGCCTGTTCCGGGACGACGGCGTCGTGCTCCGGGCGCAGAAGCTCGGCGAGGCCGACCGGATCATCACCCTGCTCACCCGCCAGCACGGCAAGGTGCGTGCGGTGGCGCGCGGGGTCCGCAAGACGAAGTCGAAGTTCGGCGCCCGGCTGGAGCCGTTCTCGCACGTGGACGTGCAGTTCTTCAGCCGCGGGAGCGACCTGGTCGGCCGCGGCCTGCCGCTCTGCACCCAGGTGGAGACGATCGCCCCGTACGGCGGCTCCATCGTGACCGACTACGGCCGCTACACCGCCGGGACGGCCATGCTGGAGACGGCGGAACGGTTCGCCGAGAACGAGGGCGAGCCGGCCGTCCAGCAGTACCTGCTGCTGGTCGGCGGCCTGCGCACGCTGGCCGCCGGGCTGCACGAGTCGCACCTGGTGCTGGACGCCTTCCTGCTCCGCTCGCTCGCGGTGAACGGGTACGGCGCGAGCTTCACCGACTGCGCCAAGTGCGGGCTGGAGGGCCCGAACCGGTTCTTCTCGCTCCAGGCGGGTGGCGTGCTCTGCGGGGACTGCCGAGTGCCCGGATGTGCCGTACCCTCCCCTGAGACACTGGTACTGCTCGGGGCGCTGCTGTCAGGGGACTGGCAGACGGCCGACACCTGCGAGCCGAGGTACTGGCGGGAGGGCAGCGGCCTGGTCGCGGCCTATCTGCAGTGGCACCTGGAGCGGGGCATCCGCTCGATGAGATACGTGGAGAAGTGAGCACATGGCAGCGCGACGGCTCTTCGGCGGCGGCGACGGCAGCTGGGGGTCCCCCCGGCCGAAGGCCGGGGGCGAGTACCTCCCCCCGACCCCGCACCCCAGTGGCGCCGAGCCGCCGAAGATCCCCGGCGAGCTGGTCCCCGGCCACGTCGCGATCGTGATGGACGGCAACGGCCGCTGGGCCAAGGAGCGCGGGCTGCCGCGCACCGAGGGCCACAAGGTCGGCGAGTCCGTGGTGCTGGACGTCCTCAAGGGCGCGATCGAGCTCGGCGTGAAGAACATCTCGCTGTACGCGTTCTCCACCGAGAACTGGAAGCGCTCGCCCGACGAGGTGAAGTTCCTGATGAACTTCAACCGGGACGTCATCCGCCGCCGCCGCGACGAGATGGACGCGATGGGCGTGCGGATCCGCTGGGCCGGCCGGATGCCCAGGCTCTGGAAGAGCGTCGTCCAGGAGCTCCAGGTCGCCGAGGAGCAGACCAAGGAGAACGACGCCGTCACGCTCTACATGTGCGTCAACTACGGCGGCCGGGCCGAGATCGCGGACGCCACGGCGGCCATCGCGGCCGATGTCGCGGCCGGGAAGCTGGACCCGAAGAAGGTCAACGAGAAGACCATCGCCAAGTACCTGTACCACCCGGACATGCCGGACGTGGACCTCTTCCTGCGCCCGAGCGGCGAGCAGCGGACGTCCAACTTCCTGCTCTGGCAGTCCGCGTACGCCGAGTTCGTGTTCCAGGACGTGCTCTGGCCGGACTTCGACCGCCGGGACCTCTGGCGGGCCTGCGAGCAGTTCGCGATGCGCGACCGGCGCTTCGGCGGGGCGATCCCGAACGAGGTGGCCCCGGAGCTGCCGGCGCAGCGCTGATCGCACGCCCGCGCACGCGTGCCCCCGGGGGGGCGGACGCGTCGGGGCGCACGCCGAAGGGCCCGTGGGAGTCCCACGGGCCCTTCGGCGTACGGAGATCAGGCCTTCTTGGCGCACTCCGCGCACGTGCCGAAGATCTCCAGGGTGTGCGCGATGTCGCTGAAGCCGTGCTCGGTGGCGACCGAGTTGGCCCAGCGTTCGACGGCCGGCCCCTCGACCTCGACGGTGGCGCCGCAGTGCCGGCAGACCAGGTGGTGGTGGTGCCCGCTGCTGCAGCGGCGGTAGACCGCCTCGCCGTCGGCGGTGCGCAGCACGTCCACCTCGCCCGCGTCGGCGAGCGACTGCAGGGTGCGGTAGACCGTGGTCAGGCCCACCGAGTCACCCCGGTGCTTGAGCATGTCGTGGAGCTCCTGCGCGCTGCGGAAGTCCTCGATCTCGTCCAGGGCCGCCGAGACGGCGGCACGCTGCCGGGTCGAGCGGGCGCGCGGCGACGGGCCTGCGGTGGTCACCGTGGGTCCTCCTGGGGGTGTGGGCGTCTCGCACCTCATTGTGCCAGCCCCGCTCTCCGCTCCGGTGTGGTCGCGTCGGTCGGGCCCTGTCCGGGCAGTTGGACGTCGCAGACCTGCGGTCCGGAGTCGGCCGCCGACCGGTGCCGGCGGCGGGCCAGCGGGGCGGCGATCGCGCTGAAGACCGCGAACACGGCGATGGCGAGCAGCACGATGGCCGGACCGGAGGGGACGTCCAGCTGGTAGGAGCCGGTGACGCCGGCCAGGGCGACCACCACGCCGAGACCGATCGAGGCGGCCTGGGTGGCGGCGAAGGAGCGGGTGAGCTGCTGGGCGGCCACCACCGGGACCACCATCAGCGCGCTGACCAGCAGCAGGCCGACCACCCGCATGGCGACGGTGACGGTGACCGCGGCCATCACGGCGAGCAGCAGGTTGAGCAGGCGCACCGGCAGGCCGGTGACCCGGGCGAAGTCCTCGTCCTGGCAGATCGCGAAGAGCTGGCGGCGCAGGCCGACGGTGACGGCGATCACCACGGCGCCGAGGGCCGCGATGGTGGCGAGGTCGGCGGGGGCGACGGTCAGGATGGAGCCCCACAGGTAGGACTCCAGGGAGCCGGCGCCCGCCTGGGCGGACTTGGAGACCAGGAGCTTGCCGCAGGCCATGCCGCCGTAGAAGAGCATCGCGAGGGCGATGTCGCCGCGCTGGTTGCCGCGCGAGCGGACCAGCTCCATGGTGACGGCGCCGAGCACGCAGACCAGCACGGCCATCCAGACCGGGCTGGTGTCGAAGATGAAACCGAGGCCGACGCCGGTCATCGCGACGTGGCCCATGCCGTCACCCATCAGCGCCTGGCGCCGCTGGACCAGGTAGATGCCGACGGCGGGCGCGGTGATGCCGACCAGCACGGCGGCGAGCAGCGCCCGCTGCATGAAGTCGTAACTGAGCATCTCGGTCATGCCAGCAGTCCCTGGGTGTGGTGGAGGTCCGCGTGCGGGTGGACGTGGTCGTGGCCGGGGAGTGCGTGCAGCCCGGTGTTGGGGACGGGCGGGCCGTCGTGGGCGACGCAGCCGTCGCGGAGCACCACGGCGCGGTCGATCAGCGGCTCCAGCGGCCCGAGTTCGTGCAGCACCAGCAGGACGGCGGCGCCGCGTGCGACCTCGGAGCGCAGGGTGTCGGCGAGCACCTGCTGGCTGGCGGCGTCCACGCCGGCCATCGGCTCGTCCATGATCAGCAGGTCGGGGGAGCCGACCAGGGCGCGGGCGATCAGCACCCGCTGCTGCTGGCCGCCGGAGAGGTCGGCGACGCCGTCCCCGGCCCGGTCCAGCATGCCGACGGCGGCGAGCGCGCGGTCCACCGCCTCGCGGTCCCTGCGGCGGAACGGCAGCAGCCCGTGCTGCGGCAGCCGTCCGGTGGAGACCACCTCGCGGACGGTGGCCGGGACGCCGGAGGCGGCGGTGGTGCGCTGCGGGACGTACCCGATCCGGTGCCAGGCGCGGAACTTGGCGAACGGCGTGCCGAACAGCTCCAGGCCGCCCCGGTCCAGCGGGACGGCGCCGATCACGGCCTTGACGGTGGTGGACTTGCCGGAGCCGTTGGCGCCGAGCAGCGCGACGACCTCGCCGGGCTCCACGGTGAGGTCGACGCCGCGCAGCACCGGCCGGCCGCCGCGCGAGGCGACGGCGTTGCGGAGGCGGACGGCCGGGGGTGTCGGGTGGGTCATGGGTGCTGTCGTCCCGTCAGCTGGTGGTCGCGCCGAGGGCGGCCCGGAGGTTGGCGAGGTTCCGCTTCATCACCGTCAGGTAGTCGTCCTTGGAGGGGTCCTTGACGCCCTCCAGCGGGTCCAGGACGGCGGTCTTGAGGCCGAGGTCCTTGGCGACGGTCTCGGCGAGCTTGGGGCTGACCAGGGTCTCGAAGAAGACCGTGGTGGCGCCGTTGTCCTTGGCGGCCTTCTGGACCTCGGCGAGGCGGGCCGGGGTGGGCTCGGACTCCGGGTCGACGCCGTTGATGGCGACCTGGGTGAGGCCGTAGTGCTCGGCGAGGTAGCCGAAGGCGGCGTGGCTGGTGACGAACGTCCTGCTGCCGGCGTCCTTCAGGCCGTCCCGGAACTCCTGGTCCAGGGCGGTGAGCCGGCCGACCAGCTCGTCGGTGTTCTTCCGGTAGTCGGCCGCGTGCGCCGGGTCGGCCTCGGCGAACCCGGCGCCGACGCTCTTGGCGACCGCCGCGTACCGGGTCGGGTCGAGCCAGATGTGCGGGTCGCCGGCGGCCTCGGCGTGGTCGTGACCGTCGCCCTCGGAGTGGCCCTCGTCGAGGTGGTGGTCGACCAGCGGGCTGGCGGCGGTGGCGTCGATCACGTGCTTGGCGCCGGAGCCGGCGACGGCCTTGTCCACGGTGGGCTGGAGGCCCTTGAGGTAGACGACGGCGCCGGCCTTCCGGAGGCTCCCGACCTGCTTGGCGGTGAGCTCCAGGTCGTGCGGCTCGACGCCGGCCGCGGTGAGGTCGGTGACCTTGACGTGCTCCCCGCCGATCTGCGACGCGAGGTACTCCATCGGGTAGAAGGAGGCGACGACGTCCAGCTTGCCGCCGGTGCCCTTGGCGCTGCTGTCCCCGCCGCAGGCGGTCAGGAGCAGGGTGCCCGAGAGGGCGGTGGCGGTCAGGGCTATGGCGGTGCGTGCGGGTCGTCGGATCATCATGACAACCATTCTCAGGTTAGATGGAAATGATTGTCAAATCACTCGGACGGGTGAACAGGGGGTGGCGATGAGTGGGAGAGGACGGGGGATTCCGATGGGCGGGGGAGGGTGGGCAATACCGATTTGAACCTCGTACCCGTATGGCCGGTAACCTGAGGTATTCGGGTACGCGCAACCAGCCGTGCCCTGACCGTGCCGTCGTACTGAAGAGAGCACTGTGGCCGCCGACAAGATCGACACGATCGTCAGCCTGAGCAAGCGCCGTGGCTTCGTCTACCCCTGCAGCGAGATCTACGGCGGCACTCGTGCCGCCTGGGACTACGGACCGCTGGGTGTCGAGCTGAAGGAGAACATCAAGCGCCAGTGGTGGCGTGCGATGGTCCAGGCCCGCGAGGACGTCGTCGGCCTCGACTCGTCGGTGATCCTGGCCCGCGAGGTCTGGGAGGCCTCCGGCCACGTCGCCACCTTCAACGACCCGCTGACCG
The DNA here is from genome assembly GCF_055561295.1 of Kitasatospora sp. NPDC022785. Lineage (NCBI taxonomy): Bacteria > Bacillati > Actinomycetota > Actinomycetes > Kitasatosporales > Streptomycetaceae > Kitasatospora > Kitasatospora sp. NPDC022785. The sequence continues at coordinate 152,496 of NZ_JBVHHB010000018.1, forward strand.
AGTGCCTCTCCTGCCACAAGCGCCACCGGGCCGACCACCTGGAGGAGAAGTACGAGGCCAAGCACGGCTTCCCGCCGCCGAACGGCCTCAAGGACATCAACTGCCCCGACTGCGGCACCAAGGGCTCCTTCACCGAGCCCCGTGAGTTCTCGGGCATGCTGAAGACCCACCTCGGCGTCACCGAGGAGGCCGGTGGCCTGGCCTACCTGCGCCCGGAGACGGCGCAGGGCATCTTCACCAACTTCAAGGCCGTCCAGACGACCTCGCGCAAGAAGCCGCCGTTCGGCATCGCCCAGACCGGCAAGAGCTTCCGCAACGAGATCACCCCCGGCAACTTCATCTTCCGCACCCGCGAGTTCGAGCAGATGGAGATGGAGTTCTTCGTCAAGCCGGGCGAGGACGAGCAGTGGCACGACTACTGGCTCCAGCAGCGCTGGGACTGGTACGTCGACCTCGGCCTGCGGACCGAGAACATGCGCTTCTTCGAGCACCCGAAGGAGAAGCTCTCCCACTACGCCAAGCGCACGGTGGACATCGAGTACCGCTTCAACTTCGGCGGCCAGGAGTTCTCCGAGCTCGAAGGCGTCGCCAACCGCACCGACTACGACCTCACGGTGCACAGCGAGGCCTCCGGCCAGGACCTCAAGTACTTCGACCAGGAGTCCGGCGAGCGGTACTTCCCGTACGTCATCGAGCCGGCGGCGGGCCTCAACCGCGCCATGCTGGCCTTCCTGATCGACGCCTACTTCGAGGACGAGGCGCCCAACGCCAAGGGCGTCATGGAGAAGCGCGTCGGCATGCGGCTCGACCCGCGCCTGGCCCCGGTCAAGGTCGCCGTGCTGCCGCTCTCGCGCAACGCCGACCTCTCGCCGAAGGCCCGCGGCCTCGCCGCCGACCTGCGCACCGCGTGGAACGTCGAGTTCGACGACGCCGGCGCGATCGGCAAGCGCTACCGCCGTCAGGACGAGATCGGCACGCCGTTCTGCGTCACCGTCGACTTCGACACCCTCGAGGACAACGCGGTGACCGTGCGCGACCGCGACACCATGTCGCAGGAGCGGGTCTCGCTGGACCAGGTGAAGTCGTACCTGGCCGCGCGGCTGATCGGCTGCTGACGCCGGTCCGACGGGGAGCCCCCGTCCGCCTTCGGGCGGGCGGGGGCTCCCTGCTGTCCACTGCCGGCCGGCTGCCGCCTACCGGCGTCCCCAGCGGGAGCGCGCCGGGGCGGTCGTGGTCGGCAGGCCGGCCGCACGGAGGGCGGCGAGGGTGGTGCGGTGACGTCCCTCCTCCTCGGTCAGGACGGCAAGCAGCGCGGCGTACAGCTCCCGGTGCGCCTCCAGGGCGGCGGCGAGCCGGACCAGCTCGGCCGGCGGGCGCAGCGCCGCCAGCTCGTGCAGCAGGACGGCGGGCAGTGGTGCGGGGAGGGCGGTGGCCAGCGCGGTGAGGTCGCCGGTGGGCCGGCCCGCGGCCTGGCGCAGCAGCGTCCGGGCGTCGCCGGAACGGCCGTCCCGCTCCAGCGCGGTGGCGAGCGAGGCCAGCTCGGCGGCCGGCGCGGAACCCCACTCCCACAGCAGGGTGGCGGCGTCCGCGTGCTGCCCGGCCCGCTCCAGTGCCGCCAGCAGCGCGGGCAGGGCGGCGGCCGGGTAGTTCCAGAGCGCGTGGAACAGCTCGGCGGCCTCCGCGGCCAGGCCCGCCTGCCGCAGCTCGGCGAGGGTGCCGGCGGCCTGTGCGGGGGTGCTCTGCGCCGCCTCGCGGGCCAGCCGGACGGAGGCGCCGGGCGGGCCGCTCCTGGCGAGCAGGCCCGCCAGGTGGGCGGTGTCGGGCGGCAGGAGGAGGGCGGCCGCCTCGTTCAGCAGCGCGGTGCTCTCGTGGGTGGCGCCCTGGCGGTGCAGGGTGGTGACCCGCTCGGCGAGGGCGGCGAGTTCGGCGGGGGAGCGGCGGCGGGCCTGGGGTGCCTCGGGGGCCTGAGAGGCCCGGGGCGCCTGAGGTGCCTGGGGTGCCGGCGGAGGTGGTGGGGGCGCCGGGGGTGCGGCCGCGGTGTCCGCAGGCCGGAGCCGGGGCTGGGAGGTGGACCGGGGTTGGGCCCTGGCCAGGGGCCTGGGGTTGCCGAAGCGGGCCCCGGTGGCGGCGGGCGCCGGGGGAGCAGGTTGTGGCACTGCGGGGGCGGGCGCCTCCTCGTACGCGCCGTCCGCGAACCGGGCCCCGGTGGGCTGACGGGGGGTCGGGCCGCTCTGCCGCGGGGCGGGCTGGCGCAGCCGGTCCTCCAACGCCGTGAGCTGATCGCTCAGTTCGAGGCAGCGCGCGCCGAGGCCCTCGCGCAGCGTCCGTGCCTGGGCCAGCTGCCGTAACAGCTCCCCGTCCGGGCGCTGCCGCTCCGGCAGGGAGCGGACGGACTCCATGAGCCGGCGTTCGCGTTGGTTGGCGTACTGCTTCGCCCGCAGTAACTCGTCCAGCTCCGCGCTGAGTTCCAGAGCGTCCTGCTCGCTCTCGCCGGCCCGCTGAGCTGTGGGTTGTTCTGTGTTCCGTATTCGCATGATCGCCGCACCCTGTCCATCTAGACCCTGACTGCGAGTCATCCTGGCGTCGGTATACGGCAACTGAGTTACGAAAGTGCATCCAATGGTTTGCGAATGGTGTCCAGGAGCACACAGACGGCGACGGTGGCGAGCAGTGCGGCGGTCGCCGCCTGGAGCAGGGCCGCCTCGTAGTACGCGGACACGGACCAGTGCACGGCCGCCCAGCCTGCGGCGATACCCGCCACGGCAGGCAGTGCCAGCCGGATCGCGAAGCGGGCGGTGGCGGCGATGAGCACCACGGCACCGGCTCCTGCGGCGAGTTGGGGCGTGCCGAAGCTCCCGGCGTACCGGACGGCGAGTGCGGGGGCGAGAAAGAGCACGAGCCCGGCGCGCAGGGCGCCCGCGAGCGCCGTTGTGCGCGGGCCGGTGGGGTGGGCCGGCCGTGGTGCGAGGCGCGTGACCGTGAGGCGTGTGACCGTGAGGACGGTGAGCGCGGCGAGGGCCGTGGGGAGGCGGTCGGCGAGGCGGGCGAGGTTGTAGAGCAGCGCGGTGTCGTAGAGGGTGAGCATCAGGGCGTCGTACGCCCAGAGTTCGAGGGCGAAGAGGAGGAGGCGGGGTGCGGTGACGTGCCGTCCTTCGGGCTCCTTCTCCCGTGCGGCCAGCCTGGCCAGCAGGACCGGGGTGACGAGGGCCGAGACCGCGCGGACGAGGAGGTCGTCGGTCGTGTACGGGTTGCGCAGGTCCCACTCGACGGCACAGAACGCGACGGTGTACGACGAGGCGGCGAGCGGGACCAGCGGTGAGAGGAACACCCTTCGGTACAGCGATCCGTCCAGCCGGCGCAGCACGGCGGCGAACGTCAGGAGCACGAGCGGCAGTTCGAGGAACGCCTGGACGCGGAGGACGGACGGCGCGAGCACCGCCGGTGCGGGAGTGTGTGCGGCGAGGCCGTCGACGACCGGATTGCCGCGGGGCACGGCGAACCAGCCGGGCGGCAGGTACCGCGCGATGAAGGACGGGTCGCCGCCGTGCACCCGCTGGACGTAGACGGCGAAGGCGAGCTGGTTGAGGAGGATCAGCGCCACGACGACCGCGAGCACGGCGTCCGGCCCGAACCCCCCGCGCCCCGGCCGCCGCTCCCGCTTCGACGCCCGTGGCGCGACGGCCAGGGCCGCGACCGTCGACACCGCCACCGTGCCGTCCAGGACGGTGGCGATGGTGCTCACTTCGCCAGCCTGGTGCGGGCTTCCATCAGTGCGAAGCCCAGCAGGTTCTCCCCGCGCCAGTCGGCCGGCCGCTGCGCGCGGTCGTCGGCGGCGGCGAGCCCGATGCCCCAGAGCCGGTCCACCGGGCTGGCCTCGACGAGGACGCGCTGCTGCGTGCCGAGGAGGTAGGCGCCCAGGGCCTCGTCCTGCCCGAACTTGGCGACGTTGCCCCGGACGACGAGCTCGAACCGCCCTGCTGTCCAGGTGGGTTCGTCGAAGCCCTTGACCAGCCGGCCGAGCTTCTTCGCCTCGGCGGGCGTGCGCGCGGCCAGGATGCGCGGCACGATCGCGTCGTCCCCGAACATCCGGGCCTTCCCGGCCATCATCCAGTGCTCGGCGCTGGTGTACGTCACCCCGTCGACGGTGAACGCGGACGGCCACCACTGGCTGAGTGACCCCGGCCCGACCGACCCGTCCCGCTGCGGCCGGTGCCCCCAGAACATCAGCCACTTCGGCTGCGCGCCGGAGGCGATCGATGCCACCAGCTCGGCCCGGTTGCGGGCGTCGAGAGGGTCCCCCGTGTACGTGTCGCTCATATCGTCATACTGACACAAAGGGTCATGGGGGCGCCAACGCTTTGATACGCGCTTGCGGTGCGGAGCGTGCGATCGGGATCATCGCCACATGTTCGAGCTTCTCCCCGGCGTGGGTCTCCGGCTCCCGGGCCGCGCGGGCACGCTCCGCCTCGGTGCGGACGAGCGCACCGCCCAGTGGGCCGTCGCCACCGTCGCGGACGTGCGCGCGGGGTGGGTCTGCGGCGCCGGCTGGTCCTTCACCGCGCGCTACCAGGGGCTGGAGCTCGACGCCCTCGGCGACGTCGTGGACCGCTACGGCCGGTACCGGGACACCCCCGGCCTGGGCGGCATCAGCCTCACCCGCGACCCGGCCACCGGGGCCGGCCCGTCGGCCTGCCCGGTGGTCCTCCACGGCATCGACCTCTTCGGCTACCCGCGCAGCGAGGTCCTCGACGCCCTCGGCGACGGCCTTCCCCCGACCGTCCGCCTCCACGGAGACGGTGAGTACCTCAGCGCCGCCCGGCTCGACGCGGAACGGGTACCGGCCACCTGAACCGGTACGCCCCTCCCGCCGTGGCTCCCCTGCTCCGGCGGCTCCGGCTGAGGCCGGTTCAGGCTCCGGCTCGGCCGTCCGACGGCCGACCGGCCCGGGGGTGAATCCTTTGGCGATGCCCGTGCCTCCTATACATGTCTCCGACGAACGTCGGGACGGATCTGGAGGTTGTCGTGATCGTCGGTATCGCTGTCGCCGTCACCGTGGTGCTCCTGTGCACGTGCAGTGTGGTCGTGCTGCGCAGGCGGGGGCGGGGCCGTGGCTGAGTCCACCGCCTGGCCGGGCGAGCGGTTGGTCGTCGCCGCGCAGCGCGGTGATGTCGACTCGATCGCGGCACTGGTGTCGGGCGCGCACCCGCATGTGCAGCGGTTCGCCCGCTCGTTGTGCGCGTCGCCGGAGGACGCCGAGGACGCGGCGCAGGAGGCACTGATCATCCTGTACCGCAAGATCGGGATGCTGCGCGCCTCCGGTGCCCTGGCGTCGTGGATGTTCCGCATCGTGCGCAACGAGTGCCTGCGCCGCGCGCGCACGCTGCTGCGCGAGCACCCGCCGGCGGGAGACGACGCCGGGCCGTCGGCCGAGGACGAGGCGCTGCAGCGTCTGGAGGCCGGGCGGGTGGCGGCGGCGATCGCGGCCCTCCCGGCGGACCAGCGCCGCGTCCTGGTGATGCGGGACGTGCAGGGCCTCGGCGGGCGGATGGTCGCCGATGCGCTGGGCCTGAGCAGCGCCGCGATGAAGTCGCGGCTGCACCGCGCCCGCGCGACCGTCCGGCAGACGCTGCGGGACAGGACCGATCCGGCTTTCGGAGGCAGAGATGACTGACCGTCCCGACTTCTCCAGCACTTCCCTGCCCCGGCACCTGGCGCGTGGCGCGGTGGGATTCGGCGCGCTGGCCGGCTCGTTCGCGCTCGTTCCGCTGGCCGGGCCGGTCTCCCTGCTGCTCCTGCCGGTCGGCGTGCTCGCCCTGCGCGGGTGCCCGATGTGCTGGGCGGTCGGGCTGGCGCAGACCGTCTCGCGGGGCCGTCTGAAGCGCTCCTGCACGTCGGACGGCCGGTGCCGGCTCTCCGTCGGCGGGCCCGGCTGAAACGGCGTCGCGCCCGTCCGCACAGGATGCGGGCGGGCGCGACGCCTTCGTGCCGGTGTGACCCGGGCCGTCCGCGGCCGTCAGCCGATGGAGCGGGGGAGACGGGTGGTCAGGTAGAGGACGGTGAAGGAGCCCAGGAGCTGGATGCCGAGGCAGAGGGCCAGGGCACGGTCCATGCCCAGCGTCGGGGCGAGGGCCAGGTAGAGGGTGCCCAGGGTGGCGACGCCGAGGGCGAGGCTGGACTGCTGGCCGGTGGCGAGGACGCCGCTGCCCACGCCCGCCCGGTCGGCGGGGACCTTGGAGAGGACGACGCGGAACAGCGGGGTGCCGATCAGGCCCTGGCCGATGCCGGCGAGGGCGACGCCGGGCGCCATCCGGAGCGGGGAGAAGTGGGCCCAGTCGGCGAGGACGGTGAGGGCCAGGGTGGCGAGGCCGATCGCCTGGACGACGGCGCCGGCGGTGAGGACGCGGCTGCCGAAGCGGCCGATCAGGCGGGGGCCGGAGAGCGAGGCGGCGAAGTAGCCGACGGCCATCGGGACGAGTGCCCAGCCGGCCGCGACCGGGCCGAGGTGGAGGCCCTGCTGGAGGGCGACGGCGATCACGAACATGAAGCCGCCGAAGCCGCCGAAGTAGGGCAGGGCGATGCCGAGGCCGCGCCGCATCTCGGGGATCCGCAGCAGGGTGGGCGGCACCAGCGGGGTGTCGCCGCGGCGCTCGGCGCGCAGCTCGACGACACCGAACGCCACCGCGAACACAGGGAAGAGCGCGAGCAGCAGCCAGGACCAGAGCGGCCAGCCGGCGGCGCGGCCCTCCATCAGCGGGACGAGCAGGGCGAGCAGCGTGGCGGTGAGCAGCAGCGTGCCGGGGACGTCCACGCGGGCGGCCCGCTCGGCGCGGCTCTCGGGGACGTACCGGACGGCGAGGACGAGGGCGAGCAGGGCGAACGGGACGTTCAGCAGGAAGACGGAGCGCCAGCCGGTGCCGAACAGGTCCGCGGCGACCAGCATCCCGCCGAGCACCTGCCCGATGACCACCGAGATGCCGCCGACCGCGCCGTAGACGGAGAGCGCCTGGCCGCGCCGGGCGCCGTGGGTGGCGGCGGTGATGGTGCCGAGCACCTGGGGGATGAGCAGGGCGGCCGAGGCGCCCTGGGCGGCGCGGGCGGCGACCAGGGTCCAGGCGCCGGGGGCGAGCCCGCAGGCGAGCGAGGTCAGGGCGAAGGCGGCGGCGCCGACGACGAACAGCCGGCGACGGCCGAAGATGTCGCCGAGCCGGCCGCCGAGGACGAGCAGGACGGCGAAGGCGATGCCGTATCCGGCGGCGACCAGCTCCAGGACGGCGGGGCCGGCGGCCAGGTCGTGGTCGATGGTGGGCAGGGCGACGTTGACGATGAAGAAGTCGAGCATCGGCAGGAACGCCCCGAGCAGGACGGTGACCAGCCCGGCGGTGCCGAGCGAGGCGGTGCCCTGGACCGCGACGCCGGGGGTGGTGGCGGCGGGCCGGGTGGTTGCGGCGACGGTGGTCTTGGCGACGGCGAGTTGTGGGGTCACGGGTCATACGATCCGCCACCCGACAACCTGGTACCAGAGTGTGGTTATCCAGGTATAAGAAGTACCTGGCAACAGGCTTCCGGGTGCCGCATGCTGGGTGCATGAGCCTCACCACCACGCCCGCCCCAGCGTCCCGCGCGACCGGCCGCGGAGGCCTTTCCCCCGACGGGGCCCGGCGGCACGAGCTGGCCGCCTTCCTGCGCAGCCGCCGCGAGCGGATCGCGCCCGAGCAGATGGGCCTGCCGATGACCGGACGCCGCCGGACGCCGGGGCTGCGCCGGGAGGAGGTGGCGCAGCTCGCCGCGGTCGGGGTGACCTGGTACACGTGGCTCGAGCAGGGCCGGGACATCCAGGTCTCCGCCCAGGTGCTGGACGCGGTCGCCCGCGCCCTCCGGCTCGACCCGGCCGAGCGGGCCCACCTGTTCGCGCTGGCGGCGGCGGACGATCCGTCACCGGTGGTGGAGTGCCTGACGGTGACGCCGGCGATCCGGTTGCTCCTGGAGCAGATGTCGCCGATGCCGGCCGCGGTGATCAACGCCCGGTACGACGTGCTGGCGTACAACCCCTCGTACACCCATATCGTCGGGAACCTCGACGAACTGCCCTTCGAGGACAGGAACCTGATGTGGATGGCGTTCACGCCGTCGCGCTTCCGGGAGGTGCTGGTCGACCACGAGGACGGGCGCGAGGGGATGGTGGCCAGGTTCCGTTCGGGGATGGCCGACCACAGGGCCGAACCGGCGTGGAAGGCGCTGCTCGCCCGGCTGCGCAAGGCCTCGCCGGACTTCGAGGCGGCCTGGCAGCGGCACGACGTGATGAAGCCGGGCAACGGGCTCAAGCGGTTCCTCGTCCCCGGCATCGGGCTGCTGCACTGCGACTACACGAGCCTCTGGCTCGGGCCGCGTCCCAGCACCCGCCTGGTCGCTTACACGCCCAGGGACGAGGAGACCCGTGAGCGGATGGAGCTGATGGCGCGGGGGCTGCCGGGCGGGCGGTAGCCGGTCAGGCGCGCGATGCCCGGCGGCCGAGCGCCAGGCAGAGGGCGGCCAGCGGCAGTTCGACGCAGCCGGCCATCACCACGGCGGCGAGCAGTGGCAGGCCGGTGCCGGCGGTGCCGACGTCGGCGAGGGCGTCGCCGGCGAGCAGCAGCGCCACCGCGCAGGCGGGCCGGATCGCGGCCGGGCTGCGGCGCCGCAGCAGCGCGTCGAGCGAGACCAGGGCGGCGAGTTCGAGCAGGTCGAGGACGACCCACGAGGTCTCGTGGCTGACGGCCAGCACCGCCAGCCAGGGAAGCAGCGCGAGGGCCGCGAAGGCGGGCACCCGCTCGGTCCACGCGGGCAGTGCCGGGGCGGCAGGGCGGGTGGGGGAGCACGGCACCGCCCCCAGAACGGCGGTGCTCATCGCTGACCCCCGGCCGTGCCGACCGGCACACCCCGCCGACTGCCGCGGACCCGCGCCAGCGGCTGCCGCTCGCGGCCGCCCGCATGCTCCACCAGCACCCCGCCGAACCGCCCCCGCGCCCAGGCGAGCCAGAACTCCCCGGCCACCGTGACGACTTCGGGCACCTCGACGGCCCGGCCGCCGGCCCCCCGCAGCCACCCGCCGGTGAACCGCACGGCGGGCGCCGCACCGCCCTGCGGCAGCCGCCCCCAGGCCAGCCCGTACCGCACCCGCGCACCGGGGACGGCGCAGCGCCGAGCGCCGCGCAGCAGCTGCGGGGTGAGCCGGGCCGCGACCAGGACGTCCAGCAGCTCGCCGTGCTCGTACACCTCCAGTGCCGCGCGCCCCCGCGTCGCCCGGACGCTGCGTACCGCCCACGGCCCGCGCGGCCCGGCGGGCCCGGCCGGGTCGGACGGACCGACCGGCAGCGGACCTTCGGCGTCGGCCGCGCCGGTGCCCGGGGCGGGCCGCCCGGGGGGCGGCGTGGCGGAGTGCGGTTCAGTGCTCGTCATGCCGTCAAGACTTCCGCGCACCACCCCCCGGCGTCGGTAGTGCGCCGCCCCGAATCGGGGGTGTACCTGGGTACACCCCCGCTCTCCAGCTCCCTTCATGGCGTCAGTCGATCTTCGGGCTCTACGCTGTCGGCCATGCCCTCCACCCCGCTGCGCCGTGCGCTCGCCAGGAGCGCCGAGCGGCCGCCGTGGTCGGCCGCCGCCTGGCGCGACACCCGCTTCATAGCCGCCGGCATCCCGCTGGCCGTGCCGATCTGGCTGGCCTGTCTCACCCCGAAGGCCTTCCTGCCGGTCACCGCCCTGGTGCTGCTCTGCCTGCGGCTGCTGACGGCGGCCCAGCGCGGCCGTCTGCGCACCCTGCGCGGGGTCGAGGTGCCGGTGCTGCTGCAGTCCGCGGACACCCCGGCGGGCCTGCTGACCAGGCTGCGCACCGGGGTGAGCTGGCGTCAGGTCGGCTACCACCTGCTGGCCGGCCCGCTGTTGGCGCTGGGCGCGCTGGGGGCGCTGTACGCGTGGGGCGCGGGCCTGGTCATGGCGACCGTGTACGGCTGGGTCTGGCTGATGCCGCCGGGCAACCCGCTGCGGTCGCAGTGGGCCGGGGCGAACGCCCTGTACACCGTGAGCGGTGTGCTGCTGCTGGCCGTGACGCCGTGGGTGGTGGCCCTGCTGGCCAGACTGGAGGAGCTCGCGGCCCACCGGCTGCTCGGCCCGGGCCGGACGGAGACGCTGGAGCGCCGGGTCGAGGAGATCACCGAGAGCCGGGCGGGCCTGGTCGACGCCGTCGACGCTGAGCGCCGCCGGATCGAGCGCGATCTGCACGACGGCGCCCAGCAGCGGCTCACGTCGCTGGCGATGAACCTGGGTCTGGCCCGGCGCACCTTCAAGGACGCGGCCCCCGAGGTCATGCAGGTGATCGTGGACGCGCACGAGGAGGCCCAGGCCGCCATCGACGAACTGCGCGACCTGGTCCGCGGCCTGCACCCGGCCGTCCTGGAGGACCGCGGCCTGGACGCGGCGCTTTCCGGCATCGCCGCCCGCGCCCCGCTGCCGGTCCGGCTGGACGTCGCCCTGGTCGAGCCGATCGCCCCGACCGTCGAGGCGGTCGCGTACTTCACCGTCTCCGAGGCGCTGACCAACGTCGCCAAGCACGCCCGCGCCACCCGGGTCGACCTCTCGGTGCGGACGGTCGGCGGCCGGCTGCTCCTGGTCGTCAGCGACGACGGTGTCGGCGGCGCGGACGCCTCGCGCGGCACCGGTCTGACCGGCCTGCGCAAGCGCGCCGCCTCGGTCGATGGCTCGCTGTCCGTTCTCAGCCCCCTCGGGGGTCCCACCACCATCACCGTGGAGTTGCCGTGCGTGCTGTGATCGCCGAGGACTCGGTCCTGCTCAGGGTCGGTCTGGTCAAGGTCCTGGAGGCGGTGGGCTTCGAGGTGGCCGCCGCCGTGGGGGACGCCGAGGAGCTGCTCGCCGCGGTGGAGGAGCACCGGCCGGGGGTGGTGGTGGCGGACGTCCGGATGCCGCCCGGCTTCACGGACGAGGGCGTCCGGGCGGCGCTGATGATCCGCCGGCAGTGGCCCGAGGTGGCGGTGCTGCTGCTCTCCCAGTACGTCGAGGAGCGGTACGCGGCCGACCTGCTGGCCACCAACACCAGCGGGGTGGGCTATCTGCTCAAGCAGCGGGTGGCCAATGTGGACGACTTCGTGGACGCCTTGCAGCGGGTCGCCGAGGGCGGCACCGCGCTGGACCCGGAGGTGGTCGCCCAGCTGCTGGTCCGCCGCCACCGGGACCCGCTGGAGAAGCTGACCCCGCGCGAGCGGGACGTGCTGGGACTGATGGCGGAGGGCCGCTCGAACGCGGCGATCGCCGCCGCCCTGGTGGTCAGCGACAGCGCGGTTGCCAAGCACATCAACTCGATCTTCACCAAGCTCGACCTGCCGCCCGCCGACGCCAGCCACCGCCGGGTGCTCGCGGTGCTGCGGTTCCTGGAGGTCGGGTAGCGGTGGCGGAGGACCGGACGGCGATCCGCGGGCACCGTGCCTGGCGGATCACCGGGACGTCGGTGGTGGCGCTGGCCGTCGTGTGCGGCGGCGCGCAGACCTGGGGTCTGGTGGTGCAGCAGCAGCGGACGTCCGACCGCTCGTACCCGGTCGCGGCGACCAGGGTGCACCTGGACACCGGCTCCGCGGCGGTGCAGATCAGGCCGGGGCAGCCCGGCCGGGTGCTGGTGACCGAGCATCTGGACTGGACGGTCCGCAGCCCCAGGGTCGAGACCGTCTTCGACGGTGACGTGTTCAACGTCAGGATGCGCTGCAACCAGGTGGTGCCGGTGGTGGACCTCGGCTGTGGTGCCGTGATCGAGCTGGAGGTGCCGCCGACGGCCGCGGTGGACGGCGGGGGCTCCTCCGGGAGTATCGACATCAATGGCCTGAGCGGGGACGTCCGGGTGGCGGCCACCTCGGGGGCGGTCCGGCTGAGCGGGCTCTCCGGGCAGGTGTACGCGCGGACGACGTCCGGGGAGGTGCGGGCCACCGGCCTCGCCTCCGCCCGGGTCGAGGTGCACGCCACCTCCGGCGCGGTCGACCTGGGCTTCGCGCGCCCGCCGCACGTGGTGGCGGTCGGGGTGACCTCGGGCGAGGTGTCGCTGGCCCTGCCGCAGGGCTCGGGCTACCGCTTCGGCGTCGACCGCGGGTCGGGCAACGGCCACATCGATCCGCGGCTGTCCAACCCCGCCAGCCCGGACACCGTGCAGGTCACGTCCACCTCCGGGGCGCTGAGCGTGAACCCCGTCGAGGGCTGAACGGACGGGCCGGGCGGACGGCCGAAGGGCCGATCCGCGGGTGGGGGACAATGAAGAGTCCCGAATCCCCGTCCCCGAGGTCAGCCGCGCATGACAGTCACGCCCGCACCCACCGCGACCGCCGCCGAGTTCGCGCCGCTGACCATCGGCCCGATGCAGGTGTGGCCGCCCGTCGTGCTGGCACCGATGGCCGGCATCACCAACGCGCCGTTCCGCACGCTCTGCCGTGAGCAGAGCGGCGGCAAGGGCCTGTACGTCTCCGAGATGATCACCACCAGGGCCCTGGTCGAGCGCAACGCCAAGACCATGCAGCTGATCAGGTTCGACGCGAGCGAGAAGCCGCGTTCGATCCAGCTCTACGGGGTGGACCCGGTGACCGTCGGCAAGGCGGCCCGGATGATCGCCGACGAGAACCTGGCCGACCACATCGACCTCAACTTCGGCTGCCCCGTCCCCAAGGTGACCCGCAAGGGCGGCGGCTCGGCGCTGCCGTACAAGCGCAACCTGCTGCGCGAGATCCTCCGCGAGGCCGTCGCCAACGCCGGGGACCTCCCGGTGACCATGAAGATGCGCAAGGGCATCGACGACGACCACCTCACCTTCCTCGACGCCGGCCGGATCGGCGCGGAGGAGGGCGTCTCCGCGATCGCCCTGCACGGCCGCACCGCGGCCCAGCACTACGGCGGCACCGCGGACTGGTCGGCGATCGCCCGGCTGCGCGAATCCGTCCCGGCGCACGTCCCGGTGCTCGGCAACGGGGACATCTGGTCGGCGGACGACGCGGTGCGGATGATGCGCGAGACCGGCTGCGACGGTGTGGTGGTCGGCCGCGGCTGCCTGGGCCGGCCGTGGCTGTTCAAGGACCTGGTGGCGATCTTCGAGGGCGAGACGGACTACGCCCGCCCGAGCTTCGCCGACGTGGCGCGGGCCATGGTGCGCCACGCGCAGCTGCTCGGCGAGTGGCTGGGGGACGAGGCGCGCGGCGTGATCGACTTCCGCAAGCACGTGGCCTGGTACACCAAGGGCTTCTCGGTCGGCTCCGAGCTGCGGGTGCGGCTGGCCAACTCCTCCTCGCTGGCCGGACTGGCCGAAACCCTCGCCCAGGTGGAGCAGTCCCAGCTCTGGCCGGCCGGCGCGGACGGCCCCCGCGGGCGCACCAGCGGCAACAACCGGGTGGTTCTCCCGGAAGGCTGGTTGGACGATCCGTACGACTGCGCTCTGCCCAGTGCGGACGCCGAATCGGACACCTCCGGCGGATGATCTGTCCTTAGTGGCGAAAACGCCCCTCGACCGGTGATTGCCGCCGCGTCCCAGCCCTCTTGTCCTATCTGGCCAAGAGGGCTCCTTTTTGGTGCATCAATGTCACGGAAACGAGCGGACGTCCGCACGTAGTGCGACGATCGGCGGAGGAGGACTACGCCCGACCCGCGAGATGCGCTCGTGACGCTTGCCACATACGGTGGCGACTGACGGTCACTCAGGGGACGAAATGGCCACATCGGCGGTGAATCGCTTCCCGAAGGGGAGTGGCACGGATCGGCCGGTCCGGGTGCAGGAAATCAAGCCGGGGCAACGCGGTGGACCGCCGACCGCTACCCTCCGTCCCGTTAGTGTGATCTTCCGGTTTCCTTGCCTTCAAGAGTTGAAGGCAAGCTCGCGTCATCCGGACGATTTCACCAACAGAGGTGAACGCCTTTATGTGCATTCGATCTGCCGGGTTACCACCGAGTACTGGCCTCGTACGGCCTATTGGCGGCGCAAAAGCGCCTTCGAAATGGGTATGTTCTCCGGCGTCAGGCCAACCGTGTGCGAGGAGACCGACCCGTGCCGTCGCAGCAGAAGTTTGTTTACTCCTTCACCGAAGGAAACAAGGACCTCAAGGATCTTCTTGGCGGCAAGGGCGCGAACCTGGCCGAGATGACCAACCTGGGTCTCCCCGTCCCTCCGGGGTTCACCATCACCACCGAGGCCTGCAAGGTCTTCCTGGAGACCGGCAGCGAGCCGGCCTCCCTGCACGAGGAGATCAGCGCCCACCTGGACGCGCTCGAGCAGGAGATGGGCAAGAAGCTCGGCCAGGCCGACAACCCGCTCCTGGTCTCGGTCCGCTCCGGGGCCAAGTTCTCCATGCCCGGCATGATGGACACCGTCCTGAACATCGGCCTCTCCGACGCCTCGGTGGTCGGCCTGGTCGCGCAGTCCGGCAACGAGCGTTTCGCCTGGGACTCCTACCGCCGCCTGGTCCAGATGTTCGGCAAGACCGTGCTGGGCGTCGACGGCGAGCTGTTCGAGGAGGCCCTGGACGAGGCCAAGCACGCCAAGGGCACCACCAACGACCTGGACCTGGACGCTTCCGACCTCCGGGAACTGGTCGAGGTGTTCAAGGGCATCGTCGAGCGCGAGACCGGCCGGGCCTTCCCGCAGGACCCGCGCGAGCAGATGGACCTCGCCGTCCACGCCGTCTTCCACTCCTGGAACGGCGACCGGGCGCGGCTCTACCGCCGTCAGGAGCGCATCCCGAACGACCTGGGCACGGCGGTCAACGTCTGCTCCATGGTCTTCGGCAACCTCGGCGAGGACTCCGGCACCGGTGTCGCCTTCACGCGTGACCCCTCCACGGGCGCCGTCGGTGTCTACGGCGACTACCTCTCCAACGCCCAGGGCGAGGACGTCGTCGCCGGCATCCGCAACACCCTGCCGCTCGCCGACCTGGAGCAGCTCGACAAGAAGTCGTACGACGAGCTGATGGCGATCATGCAGAAGCTCGAGAACCACTACCGCGACCTCTGTGACATCGAGTTCACCATCGAGCGCGGCAAGCTCTGGATGCTCCAGACCCGCGTGGGCAAGCGCACCGCCGCCGCGGCCTTCCGGATCGCCGTCCAGCTGGTCGACCAGGGCCTGATCGACCTGGACGAGGCCCTGATGCGGGTCACCGGTGGCCAGCTCTCGCAGCTGATGTTCCCGCGGTTCGCCCCCGACGCCGCCTCCAAGCAGATCGCCTGGGGCCTCGCCGCCTCGCCCGGCGCCGCGATCGGCAAGATCGTCTTCGATTCCTACACCGCGGTGAAGTGGTCCCGCTCCGGCGAGAAGGTCATCCTGGTCCGCCGCGAGACCAACCCGGACGACCTGGACGGCATGATCGCCGCCGAGGGCATCCTCACCTCGCGCGGTGGCAAGACCTCGCACGCCGCCGTCGTCGCCCGCGGCATGGGCAAGACCTGTGTCTGCGGTGCCGAGGAGCTCGAGGTCGACACCAAGCGCCGCCGGATGACCACCTCCGACGGCCTGGTGCTGGAGGAGGGGGACGTCGTCTCCATCGACGGCGCCACCGGCAAGGTCTACCTCGGCGAGGTACCCGTGCTGCCGTCCCCGGTGGTCGAGTACTTCGAGGGCACCCTGCACGCCGGCGCCGACGTCCAGGGCGGCCTCGTCCAGGCCGTGCACCGGCTGATGTCGCACGCCGACGGCCGCCGCCGGCTCGCCGTGCGGGCCAACGCCGACAACGCCGAGGACGGCGGGCGCGCCCGCCGCTACGGCGCCCAGGGCATCGGCCTCTGCCGCACCGAGCACATGTTCCTCGGCGAGGAGCGCCGCAAGGAGGTCGAGCACCTGATCCTGGCGGACAACGACAAGGACCGCGAGCTCGCGCTCTCCACCCTGCTGCCGATGCAGAAGGGCGACTTCCTGGAGCTCTTCCAGGCGATGGACGGGCTGCCGGTCACCGTCCGCCTGCTCGACCCGCCGCTGCACGAGTTCCTGCCCGACATCACCGAGCTGTCGGTGCGCGTCGCCCTCGCCGAGGCCCGCAAGGACCCGAACGAGAACGACCTGCGCCTGCTCCAGGCGGTGCACAAGCTGCACGAGCAGAACCCGATGCTCGGCCTGCGCGGCGTCCGCCTCGGCCTGGTCATCCCCGGCCTGTTCGGCATGCAGGTCCGCGCCATCGCCGAGGCCGCCGCCGAGCGCAAGCTGGCCGGCGGGGACCCGCGTCCCGAGGTGATGATCCCGCTGGTCGGCACCGTCCAGGAGCTGGAGCTGGTCCGCGACGAGTGCGAGCGCGTGCTCGCCGAGGTCGCCCAGTCCACCGGTGTGCAGCTGGACATCAAGCTCGGCACCATGATCGAGCTGCCGCGCGCCGCCGTGACGGCCGGCCAGATCGCCGAGGCCGCCGAGTTCTTCTCCTTCGGCACCAACGACCTGACCCAGACCGTCTGGGGCTTCTCCCGGGACGACGTGGAGGCCTCGTTCTTCACGGCCTACCTGGAGAAGGGCATCTTCGGGGTCTCCCCGTTCGAGACCATCGACCGCGACGGCGTCGGCGCGCTCGTCAAGCACGCCGTCGAGGCCGGCCGGGCCACCCGCCCCGACCTCAAGCTCGGCGTCTGCGGCGAGCACGGCGGCGACCCGGAGTCGGTGCACTTCTTCCACGAGGTGGGGCTGGACTACGTCTCCTGCTCCCCCTTCCGGATCCCGGTGGCGCGCCTTGAGGCCGGCCGCGCCGCCATCGAGACCGCGGGCAGCGACTCGCGCTGAGGCGGGTAGGCGCCCTCCTCGCCAGGCATCGGCGGGGAGGGCCCGTCCGACCACGGCGCGGTCCCGTCGCTGACCGCATCCCTCCCGCTCGGGAGGGCGTACACCGGAGCTCGGCGCAGGAGAACCGGCGTACGTAACGCGGCCGGGGCGGGAACGGACAACGGCGTCCGTTCCCGCCCCGGCCGCTTCTTTCGTGGCGCCCTTCCCGCGGCGCCCGGTGGCCGTGGCCACGCGTGTGGCCGCCCGGCCGCGGCCGGGCCTGCTGCCAAGCTGGAGCGCATGACCAGCAAGAACCGCCTGTTCGTCCTCGTGGCCGCCCTGATCTGCGCGATCGCCGCCGCGGGCGGGTGCGCGCTCTCGGGCAACGGGACGAGCCACCCGAAGGTGGCCGCCTCCACGAGCCCGGCCTCCGTCGCGAGCCCGGGTGCTCCCAAGCCTTCGGCACCCCGGCCGTCCGCCCCGGCATCGTCCGCACCCGGGCCGTCGTCGCCGGCCGCCGCCTGGGTGCCCACCGACCCCGCGCTCGCCGACGTCTGCCGCACCAAGCTGCCCAGCCAGGCCCGCGACACCCTCGGCCTGATCGCCAAGGGCGGCCCGTACCCGTACCGCTCCGACGGCATCGTCTTCGAGAACCGCGAGAACCGCCTCCCGCGCAAGGGCTCCGGCTACTACCACGAGTTCACCGTCGTCACCCCCGGTTCCGGCGACCGCGGCACCCGACGCGTCGTCACGGGTGACGCCGGCGAGCAGTACTGGACGGCCGACCACTACGGCACCTTCCAGGAGATCGACGCGCGCTGCTGAGGGCCCTGTCGGACTGAGGGTTTCCGGTGCGGCTGGCCTGCCGAACCGGGAGCCCCGCGGAACCGGGAGCTTTGCCGAACGGGAAGTCCTGCGGTGCCGGAAGTCCTGCGGTTTCGAGAGTACTTTCCAAGTTGGAATGTAGATGCCATAGTGGAACCGGCGAGAGCGCGGTGCCCTCGCGCAGACTCCAGGGGGACTCCATGAGCAGTGCCGAACCCGTCCGGCCCGACGACCTTCCCGCCGCCGAGGCGCTGCGCCTCGCCCTGCGGGCCCGGGCTGCCGCCCAGGCGCCGCGCTCCCTGCCCGCGTGGTTCGGCCCGGCCTTCGCGGTCTCCTTCGCGCTCTACGGGACGGGAGTCGGCCAGGCCGCCCACGCGCACCTGGCCTGGCTGAGCATCGTGCTGGCCGTGGCCTTCGCCGCGCTGACCGGCTGCCTGGTCGCGGTCACCGCCCGCAGCGGCGGCATCGTGCACCGGCTGGAGCCCGTCTTCGGGCATCTGGTCCGCCGGGCGTTCCTGCAGCTGGTCGGGGCGGCGCTGGCGGCGGCGGGGCTCGCCTTCGCGCTCGGCGGCGACGCCCGCTGGGTGGGCGCGGCGGTGGGGATCACGGCCGGCGCGGTGTTCTGGGTGACGGCGGTGTGGCTGAACGCCCGCATCCGGCGCGAGCTCGGGGCGCGCTGATGCCCGCCGCTCTCGACCCGCTGCTCCAGCACCCGACCAGGCTCACCGTCCTCGCCTTCCTGAGCGCCTGCGCGGAGGCCGAGTTCGGCGCCGTCCGGGACCACTGCGAGGTCTCCGACTCGGTGCTCAGCAAGGCCGCGGCCGCGCTGGAGGAGGCAGGCTACGTGGCGGTGAAGAAGGGCTACGTCGGCAAGCGCCCGCGGACCTGGCTCGCCGCCACCAAGGCCGGGCGTGCGGCCCTGGCCGGCCATCTCGCCGAACTCCAGCGCCTGGTGGCCGCCGCGGAGGCCGCCGGAGCCGAACACGAGGGCCGGTAGGGGGAGTTCGCCGGCCCGTCGCCTACCGCCTACCCCTTTCGCCTGCCGCCTGCCGCCTGCCGCCTGCCGCCTTTCGCCCGTCGAATGGCGTTGGCTTCGGCGCCCGGGAGGCTGCTCGGCCAGGGGCCTGCCCGCCGCTTCACCGACGGGAAACGGTGTTGACGCGGCGCCGGTCGGGCGCTGTGCTGGGGCACGATGACGACCCTTCACACCGGCCCCGCGCTCGACGCGCTCAACGGCCTCTCCGTCGGCGACGCCCTCGGCGCCCAGTTCTTCGTTCCCGACACCGCCGCGGCCCACTTCGCCGCCCGTACCGCGCCGCCCGGCCCCTGGCCGTGGACCGACGACACCGAGATGGCCTGCTCGGTGTACGCGGCACGGACCGAGCGAGGCGCGATCGACACCTTCGACCTCACCCACTCCTTCGCCCGCCGGCACGACTTCGACCGCGGCTACGGCCCGGCCGCCAACCGGATGCTCCGGCTGATCCGCGAGGGCGGCGACGCCAGGGCGCTGGCCGCCGAACTCTTCGACGGCCAGGGCTCGTACGGCAACGGCGCCGCGATGCGGGTGGCGCCGCTGGGCGCGCTGTACGCGGACGATCCGGCCGGGGCGGTGCTGCCCGCCGCAGAGACCGCGATGACCACCCACACCCATCCGCAGGCCGTCGACGGCACGATCGCCGTCGCGGTGGCCGCCGCGTACGCGGTCCGGGCCCGGACCGGGACCATGACGCCGGACGCCTTCCTGGCGGCGGTCGCCGCGCTCACCCCGCGCGGTGCCGTGCGCGACGGCCTGACCGAGGCGATCGGCCTGCTCGCCGAGCCGGACCTGAAGGTCGCCGCCGAGGCGCTCGGCAACGGCAGCCGGACCAGCGCCGCCGACACCGTCCCCTTCGCGCTCTGGTGCGCGGCCCGCCGGCTCACCGACTACCCGGCGGCGGTCTGGGAGGCGATCGGCGCGGGCGGGGACATGGACACCGTCGCCGCCATCACCGGCGGCGTGGTCGCCGCCCACACCGGCACGGTCGGCATTCCGGCCGCCTGGACGGCCGCCCGCGAGCCGCTCCCCGCGTGGGCCTTCCCCGTGCCGGGCGGCGTGGCCCCCGCGCCGGTGGACCGGACCCACCTGAAGCCGCTCCTGCTGCCGCGCCGGTGCCCGGTTCCGGACGTGGTCTGGACCGACGAGCAGTGGCGGCGGATCAGGGCCGGACTGCGCCCCGGGGGGACGGAGCAGATGTGGGAGTCCTACACCACCGAGGGCGTCCTGCACCTGCACCGGAGTCGGACCGGTTCCGCGGTCTGGGACGTCCGGGTGGCTCCGGTGCCGCGCGGCGGCTGGCGGCCCGTTTCGGCGCTGGTCGAGGCGCACCCCGGCCGGTACGAGGGTCGCCCCGACGCCGGGCAGCTGGCGACGGTCCTCGCCCTGGCCGCCGAGGGCTGCTCGCACTGAGCCCGCGCCGGACGGCGGCCGCCCGCGGGCCGCCGCCACCGGTGAACGAACGGCCCGCCGGGAGGTGCCCCCGGCCCGTGGCCCTCAGGCCGTGATCAGCTGCCCGGCGCCGCCGCCGTGTCTAAGGCACTCCTGGTTGATCGCCCGGTCCGGGGCGCTCGGCGAGGTGGCGGCGGCGATCCGGAGCTCGATGATGTCCCGTACGGCGGGCCACTCGGAGTCGAGGATCGAGTAGAACGCGGTGGAGCGCACCACCCCGTCCAGCCCGCGCGAGTGCGCCCGGCGGACGCCCTCGGAGGTGGCGCCGAGCCGCTCGATGGCCGCCCGGGAGCGCATGTTGCGGGCGTCCGCGCGCATCGAGATCCGCTGCACGCCCCACTCCTCGAAGGCGTACCGCAGCATCAGCAGCTTCGCCTCGGTGTTGATGCCGGTGCCCTGGGCGCGCGGCGAGAGCCAGGTGTTGCCGATCTCGGCGGCGTCAGGGACGGCCGTGGCGGGGTCGCCGAACGGCACGCCGGGCACCGGCGGCCAGACGACCGGGCCCTGCCAGTAGTCGAGTTCCAGGAACCGGGTGGAGCCGACGACCCGGCCGTCGGCGACGCTCACCGTCGCGAACGGCAGCGACCGGCCCGCGGCCTGGTCGGCAAGGGCGCGCGCGATGTAGTCGCGGGCCGCTTCCAGGCCGTGCGGGACGGGCGTGAAGGCGTAGGTCGTACGGTCCTCGGCGCCGGCCTTGGCGATGGCCTCGGCGTGGTGCGCGGCGAGGGGCTCCAGCCGCACGGTGCGGCCGGTGAGGATGACAGGTACGGGCACGGAACCTTCGGTCCTTCATCGGTCGGAGGGTGCGTCCCGTGCCGGGGTACGGCGCGGGCTGCGGGGACTTCGCCCCGGCTCCGGAGACCGCCCGTCCATGCCCGTGCACGCCGGAGGCCGGTCGAGCGGGGTGGGGGCGGCGGCCCGGAGGCGGGCAGCGCGGTGCCGGAACGGACACGGGTCGACGGACCGGTCCGGCGGGATGAGCGAGGGGACAGTGTGCGTCCGCGAGATGGCCGAGGAGGAAACGAGAGCGCGAAGGGAAGCAGGCGGCCAGATGAAGGCAAGATGCGTCGTGGGTGGCTGGCCGAACACCGGGCCGGGTCGTGATCGACGGCGTTACGGACGACGTGACGACGACGCGACGATGCGAGGCAGCGAGAGGACGATACCCGCCAGAAGGCGGTGCGTCACTTCGCAGCACACGAATGGGCGCGCCGGTCTGCCGCCGACACCTCCGGAAGGGCCTGTGGGCGCCCGTGACCAGCGCTTTTCCGTCCGGGTGCGATCATGGTCGGGACGGCACTCCGGCGAGCCGCGGAGGGCACTCCGACGGGCCGCCGGGCGTTCACCGGTGCAGTGGCGGTCCGAGGCAGGGCCAGGGCGGGAATTCCGGCGGGGCCCGGCACGCTGCAGACGAGGAGAAGCCGGTACGAGTCGACGAGTAGAGAACGGGGTGTGGGTGCGCGGTGCGTGATCCCCAGGCGCTGTACGAGCTGGATCAGCAGGGCGTGGCCGCCGTGGCCGCGGCGAACGCCGCGTTGGCCGACACCGGCGCCGGTTTGGTGCTGCTCCACCACTTCGAGGGCTTCATGGATGCCGGTGAGGCCGGCGGCCAGGTGGTGGCCCACCTGTTGGAGCAGGGTTCGCCGCAGGTGGTGGCCCGCTTCGACCACGACCGCCTGGTGGACTACCGGGCCCGCCGCCCGGCGATGGTCTTCGACCGTGAGCACTGGTCCTCCTACGACCCGCCGGAGATCCTGCTCCAGCTCGTCCACGACGCGGCCGGCGCGCCATTCCTGCTGCTCACCGGGCCCGAGCCGGACGTCGAGTGGGAGCGCTTCTCCGCGGCCGTGCGCGGGCTGGTCGAGCAGTTCGAGGTCCGGCTGACCCTGGACTTCCACGGCATCCCGATGGGCGTGCCGCACACCCGCCCGGTCGGCCTGACGCCGCACGGCAACCGGCTGGACCTCGCGGCCGGGTACCCGCAGTGGTTCGAGCAGGCCCAGGTGCCCGGCAGCGCACAGGCGCTGCTGGAGTACCGGCTCGCGGAGGCCGGGCACGACGTGCTGGGTTTCGCCGTGCACGTGCCGCACTACGTGGCGCGCTCGGAGTACCCGGCGGCTGCGGTACTGATCCTGGAGGCGGTGCAGTCGGCCACCGGCCTGGTGCTGCCGGGCACCCGGCTGCGCGAGCGGGTCGGCGAGGTCTACGCAGACATCGAGGAGCAGCTGGCCCAGGGGGACGGGGAGATGCGCTCGGCGATCCGCGGTATGGAGGGCCAGTACGACGCGGTGGCGGGCGCCGAGGGCCGGGAGAGCCTGCTGGCCGAGCCGGTCGACCTGCCGTCGGCGGACGAACTGGGCCGGCGCTTCGAGCAGTTCCTCGCCGAGCACGAGCGCGGCCCCGAGTAGGACGGGCGCGGCCCCGGGCGGAACGGGTACGGCCCCGGGCGGGACGCATGCCGGGCGCGCCTCGGGCTGCAAGAATCACCGGACGGGCGGGAGTCATCCGACACCGCCCGTTCGTTGGCGAGTGAGGTGCCCGGGGGACGGGCCGCCGCAGGGAGAGACGTCGCCGTTCCGACCCCCGGGGGGATTCCATGCCGGTGCCCGCACGTTGGGCTGCTCGTCCACGTTCGGCCGCTCGTCCGGCGGCCGGGCGGGCCGCTGTTCTTGCCACCGGGCTGGCGGTGCTGCTGGCCGGTTGCAGCGGCGGGGGCGGAGTGAACGGCTCCGGCGCCGCTGCCTCGGACGCCCCGCGCCCGGTGCGGGCCACCCCGACGCCCACCCCGACCCCGACACCCGCCGGCCCGTACGTCGCCCTCGGGGACTCCTACACCTCGGGCCTGAAGATCGCCCCGCAGGTGGGGGAGCCGAAGGGCTGCGCCCGCTCGGCGGTCAACTACCCGTCTCTGGTGGCCAAGTCGCTGGGACTGGCGGACGGCCAGTTCCGCGACGTCAGCTGCAGCGGTGCCCGCACCGGCGACCTGACGGACTCCCAGCAGACCGACGGCGGGGCCAACCCGCCCCAGTTGGACGCACTCTCCCCGGCCACCCGGCTGGTCACGGTCGGGATCGGCGGCAATGACGCCGGGTTCATGGAGGTCGTCGGCCAGTGCGCCAAGGAGAACCTGGCCGACGCGGTGAAGGGCCTGATCGGCTCGACCCGGGCCGAGGCGCCGTGCCGGGAGCACTATTCCACCCCCGGCGGCGCCGGCGACCAGGTGCAGCGCAAGGTCGACGCGGCCGGCGAGCGGCTGGGCCGGGTGCTCCAGGAGGTCAAGCGCCGTTCCCCGCAGGCCCGGGTGTACGTGGTCGGCTACCCGGCGCTGCTGCCCGCCGACCCGGCGAGTTGTGTGCCGGTGCTCGGCAGTACCGTCGCCGCGGCCGACCTGGGGTTCCTGGCGGAGAAGGAACAGCAGCTGAACGCGATGCTCAAGGGCCGCGCGGAGTCGGCCGGCGCGGTCTTCGTGGACGCCGCCGCCCCCTCGGCCGGCCACGACATGTGCGCCGGCGCGGCCGACCGCTGGGTGGAGCCGCCCTTCCCGGCGTCGGGCCTGGCGGCGATCCACCCCAACGCCAAGGGGCAGGAGGGCGTGGCCGCCGCCGTCCTCAAGGCCGTCCGCGGCTGACCGCCCCGGGCCTCGGGCCTCTCGGCTCCGGACTCTTCCGCTCCCGGCCGTTTCAGCCCGGCGCGTTCAACGCCCCGAACGCCCCGCGCCGCTCCGGGCCACCAGGGTGACGCTGCGCGCCAATTCGGCGGCGTAGTCCCAGGTCAGTGACGGAACGTCGAACAGCAGCCGGTACCACATCGGGCCGAACACGAGGTCGATCAGGTGGTCGTCATCCGGGTGGACGACCTCCCCGCGCTCCCGGCCCCGTGCCAGCAACTCGCGTACGGCCGTCCGCCGTACCGCGATCAACCGCTCCCAGAGCAGGGCGCCGAACTCCGGGTCCTGCAGTGCCTCCGCGGCCAGGGCCCGGTTCAGCGTGCCGCTGACCGTCCGCTGCGCCTCGAACGTCGCGGTGAGCAGGACGGTGAGGTCACCGAGCAGTGAGCCGGTGTCCGGCGTCGGCAGTTCGGTCGCGGCGAAGCTGCCGAGGGTGTCCAGCACCACCTCGCCCTTGCTGCGGTAACGGCGGTACACGGTCTGCTTGGAGACGCCGCTCAGTGCCGCGATGCCTTCCATGCTCAGGCCCCGGTAGCCGTCGCGTTCGACGATCTCGGTGACGGCCGCGCGGATGGCGGCGTCGACGGCGGGGTCGCGTGGTCGTCCAGTCATGGCGCCCACCCTAAGGGGTTGACATACGGTGCGTCTCGTATTGGAATAGCAATACGCAACGGACCGTATTGGAAAGGGGGATCCGATGCGTACCCACCCCGAGTTATCCGAGCGAGCCCAGGCATCCGAAGCATCCGAGACATCCGAGACATCCGAGAGGTCCCGGCGGTCCGACGGGCTTGGGCAGCCTGGAAGCCCCGGTCGCGCCGCAGCCGCGCTGCTGGCGCTCTCGCTCGGCTACTTCACCCTCGGCACCAGCTCGCTGGCCGT
The DNA here is from genome assembly GCF_055561295.1 of Kitasatospora sp. NPDC022785. Classification (NCBI taxonomy): domain Bacteria; kingdom Bacillati; phylum Actinomycetota; class Actinomycetes; order Kitasatosporales; family Streptomycetaceae; genus Kitasatospora; species Kitasatospora sp. NPDC022785. The sequence goes on from NZ_JBVHHB010000018.1 coordinate 177,102, forward strand.
GGTCGGCCTCGGCACGCCGATCGGCCACGACCTGCACACCGGGCCCGGCAGCGTCGGCGTCCTGGTCAGCGTGTTCGCGCTGAGCTTCGCGCTGGCCGCGCCCTTCGCCCCCGCCCTGCTCGGCCGGCTGGACCGCCGGACGGCGCTCCTGGTCGGCCTGGCGCTGCTCACGGCCGGCGGTGTGATCGGCGCCCTCGCCCCCTCCTACGGGGTGCTGGCCGCATCCCGCGTGGTGGCCGGGCTCGGTGGCGCCGTGTTCGGCCCGGCCTCCTCGGCGGTGGGCTCGCTGATCGTCCCCGAGGAGCGCCGGTCCCGGGCGCTGGCCACCGTGTTCGCCGGTATGACGGTGGCGGCGGTCGCCGGAGTGCCGCTCAGCTCCTACCTCGGCGAGGCCGTCGGCTGGCGCTGGGCGCTGGCGGGGGTGGCGGGCGCGAGCCTGCTGGCGCTGGCCCTGGTGGCCGCCCTGGTCCCGGCCGTTCCGGCGGGGGAGCCGCCGACCACCGCCGCCTACCGGGCCGTGCTGGCCACCCCGGGCGCCGCGGCGACCGTACTCACCACGCTGTTCTGCATGGCCGCCCAGTTCACCGTCTACGGGGTCGCCGGCGCCTACCTCGCCGCCCGTTTCGCGGTCGGACCGGGCGCCGTGACGGGGGTGCTGTTCGCCTTCGGCGCGGTAGGCGTCCTGGGCAACGCATGCGGCGTCCGGCTCTCCGCGCGGCTCGGCGGCGCGGTCACCGTCACGGTGACCCTGGCCGGCCTGGCCGCGGCCTTCCTCGGACTGCTCGCAGCCCCGCGCGGCCTGGCCGCGGCGCTGCTGCTCTTCGCCGTCTGGGCCTTCTTTGGCCAGCTCTACCAGGCCCCGCAGCAGGCCCGGCTGATCGCTCTCCGCCCCGGCCAGCGCGGCGTGCTGCTCGCCCTCAACGCCTCGATGCTCTACGTCGGCATCAGCCTCGGCAGCCTGCTCGCCGGTGCGCTGCTGTCCGCCCTCGGCGCCCGCGCGCTGCCCGCCGTCGGTCTCGCCGCGCTCGCCCTGGCCGGCCTGGCCCACCTGCTCTCGGTCCGTGGCCCGGGCCGCAGCAGGCCCGTCACCGCCGTCACCGTCAAGTCCCGTACCACCCAGCCCTGAACAGGAGCCGTCCCATGAACGCCATCACCGATCCCGCCGCCACCGACCTCAGCGCCGCGACCGACCTCGCCACCGCGACCGACCTCAGCGCCGCCCGCGCGCTGGTCCGGGACTACCTGGAGACCGTCTGGAACCAGGGCCGGACCGACCTGGCCGACCGCTACCTCGCCGAGGACCTCGCCCAGCACAACCCCAACCTCCCCGACGGCCGGGCGGCGCTCACGGCCTTCGTCGACGGCCTGCGCGCCCAGCTGCCCGAGCTCCGCTTCGAGCTGCGCCGCCTGGCCGCCGACGGTGACCTGGTCTTCGCACACTCGCTGTTCACCGCCGCCCCGGGCGACGAGGGCCGGGCCGTCATCGACGTCTTCCGCCTCGAAGGCGGCCTGATCGCCGAGCACTGGGACCTCAACGAGGCGGTCCCCGCCACCACCGCGAGCGGCCGTCCGATCGTCTGACCCCCCCGCCGCCCATGGGCGGCCGACCCGCCGGCTCCCCCTCGGCCCGCCAGGGGAGCCGGCGTACGGGCGTGTCCGGTCCCGCGCTCCGAATCGCCCCGCCTGGCCTGTCCCGCTGGCACGGACCGTGCCGCCGGCCGGTAGGCCGCTGGCACGCGGTCGTGGATGCATCGATCCACACAGTGCCTCTCAAGCGCGGCACGCCTCGCGTGTCAGAGGGGCGGCGTACCGTAATTGGCATGTGACTCCTCCTCTCCGAGAGACGGAGAGGCTTCTCACTCGGCTCCGGGAGCCTCATGACGGCCAAGCCCTGACCGCTGTCCGAGGACAGGTGACTGATCGTATGTCACGTGACGGAAGCGGACGACTACGCAAGGAGATGGATGGACGACACCGCGCACCGCCTCACCGCCGCCCCGACCCTGTACGACCACGCCGCCGAGGCCCGCTGGGTGCCCGAACCGGACAAGCGCCCCGGCCGGACGGCGTTCCAGCGCGATCGCGCCCGCGTGCTCCACTCCGCCGCCCTGCGCCGGCTGGCCGGCACCACCCAGGTGGTCGCCCCGATGCGCAGCGACTTCCCCCGCACCCGTCTCACCCACTCCCTCGAATGCGCCCAGGTGGGCCGGGAGTTGGGTGCCGCCCTGGGCTGTGACCCGGACCTCGTCGAGACCGCCTGCCTGGCCCACGACATCGGCCACCCGCCGTTCGGCCACACCGGCGAGGAGGCGCTCGACCAGGCCGCCGAGGCCTGCGGCGGTTTCGAGGGCAACGCGCAGTCACTGCGCATCCTCACCCGCCTGGAGCCCAAGCGCTTCGCCCCGCAGGACGAGCAGCCCGCCCGGCTGGCCCCCTGGCCCGGCCGCAGCGTCGGCCTCAACCTGAGCCGCGCCGCCCTCGACGCCGCCACCAAGTACCCCTGGACGCACGGCTCCCACCCCCTCGACCCGGTCTCGCCGAAGTACGGCGTCTACGCCGACGACCTGCCGGTCTTCCGCTGGCTGCGGGCCGGCTCCCCGGCCGGGCGCAAGTGCTTCGAGGCCACCGTCATGGACTGGGCCGACGACGTCGCCTACTCCACCCACGACGTCGAGGACGGCCTCCAGGCCGGCCACATCGACCCGGACGTGTTGCGCGCCCCGAGCGAGCGTGCCGAGCTGTTCAAGGTCGCCGAGCGCTACGCCCGGGACGCCGAGCCCGAGGAGCTGGCCGACGCCCTGGACCGGCTGCTCGCCCAGGAGTGGTGGCCCCGCTCCTACGACGGCTCGGCCCGGTCCCGGGCCGCCCTCAAGGACCTCACCAGCCAGCTGATCGGCCGCTTCTGCCTGGCCGCCGAGCAGGCCACCCGCGCTCGCTACGGCCCCGGCCGGCTCACCCGGTACGCGGCCGAGCTGGTGGTGCCGCGGGACGTCCGGCTGGAGTGCGCGGTGCTGAAGGCGGTCGCCGTCCGGTTCGTGATGCAGCGCGACGAGCAGGCCCAGCTGCGGGCGCGCCAGCGGATCGTGATCGCCGAGCTGGCGTACGTGCTCAACCAGCGCGCCCCCGAGGGTCTGGACCCGGTCTTCGCCGCGCTCTACCGGGAGGCGGACGACGACCGCGCCGCCCTCCGCGCGGTGATCGACCAGATCGCCACCCTCACCGACGCCTCGGCCACCGCCCTGCACGGCAAGCTGGTCGGAGCGGCCTGGACGTAGCCCCCCGCGCTGCCGCCGCGCCGGGCCGCGCGATGCCCGGCCCGGCCGGAAAGCCCACGGCCGGAAAGCCGCCCCGGTCCCGCCTCCCACTCCACCCGGGCCGCCCCGCTCGCCCCGGCGCAGCCGGTAACCCGCGCCACCCCAGTAGACTTCCGGGGTGGCCGGGCGGATCAGGGACGAAGACGTACAGGCGGTGCGCAGCGCACTGCCCATCGACGTGGTGGTCGGCGACTACGTTCAGCTCACCAACGGTGGCGGTGGCGAGTACAAGGGCGTCTGCCCCTTCCACGACGAGAAGTCCGCCTCCTTCTACGTGAACCCCGCCAAGGGCGTCTTCCACTGCTTCGGCTGCCAGGAGAACGGCGACACCATCGCCTTCCTGATGAAGATCGAGCACTTCACCTTCGCCGAGGCCGTCGAGCGGATGGCCGCCCAGGCCAACATCACGCTCCGCTACGAGGAGGGCGGCTACAGCCCCCGCCACCAGCAGGGCGAGCGCACCCGCCTGGTCGAGGCGCACAAGGTGGCCGCCGCCTACTACCAGGAGCAGCTCGCCTCGCCGGAGGCGGAGATCGGCCGACGCTTCCTGGCCGAGCGCGGCTTCGACGAGCAGGCGGCGCAGACCTTCGGCGTCGGCTACGCCCCGGCCGGCTGGGAGCACCTGGTCCGCTACCTGCGGGGCAAGGGCTTCAGCGACAAGGAGATCCTGCTCGGTGGTCTGGCCTCGCAGGGCCAGCGCGGGGGCCTGATCGACCGCTTCCGGGGCCGGCTGGTCTGGCCGATCCGCGACATCGCCGGCGAGGCGGTCGGCTTCGGCGCCCGCCGCCTGCGCGAGGACGACAACGGCCCGAAGTACCTGAACACGCCCGAGACGCCGATCTACAAGAAGTCCCACGTGCTGTACGGCATCGACCTGGCGAAGAAGGAGATCGCCAAGTCGGGCCGGGCGGTGGTGGTCGAGGGCTACACCGATGTGATGGCCTGCCATCTCGCGGGCGTCACCACGGCGGTGGCCACCTGCGGGACCGCGTTCGCCGAGGACCACATCAAGATCATCCGCCGGTTGCTGATGGACACCTCCCAGTACCGCGGCGAGACCGTCTTCACCTTCGACGGCGACGCGGCCGGACAGAAGGCCGCCCTGCGCGCCTTCGAGGACGACCAGAAGTTCGCCGCCAAGACCTCCATCGCGGTCAGCCCCGGCGGCATGGACCCGTGTGATCTGCGCCTGGCCAAGGGCGACGACGCGGTCCGCGAGCTGATCGACAACCCGGTCCCGCTGTTCGAGTTCGCGCTGCGTTCGGCCGTCGCCCGGCACCGGGTGGAGACCCCGGAGGGCCGCTCGGCGGCGCTGGAGGAGGCGGCGCCGATCGTCGCCAAGATCAAGGACCGCTCGATCCAGCACGAGTACGCCGTCCGGCTGGCCGGCATGCTCGGCATCCTGGACGAGCAGTTCGTGGTCCGCCGGATCTCCCAGCTGGCCCGCTGGGACCGCGAGCGCCAGCAGAACCCGCGGGCCAACGGCCAGCAGCGGCGCCCCGAGCAGCCGCAGCCGACGAGGTCCGTCACCCCGCTCTTCCGCCTCAACCCGCGCGACCCGGCACAGTTCGTGGAGCGCGAGCTGCTCAAGCTGGCACTCCAGCACCCGGACCTGGTCGCCCCGGCCTTCGACCACTACGGCGAGGACGAGTTCCCGACCCCGCCGTACACCGCCGTGCGCCGCGCGATCGGCCAGGCCGGCGGGGCGGCGTACGGGGTCACCCTCGCCGACTTCACCAGCGCGGTGCGCGAGGCGGCCCCGGACGACCAGGTGCGGTCGCTGGTGACCGAGCTGACCGTGGAGCCGGTGCGGTCGCGCCGCAAGGCGGACGCGGTCTACGCGGGGGAGTTCCTGGTCAAGCTACGGCTGCTGGCCGTGGAGCGGCGGGTCAACGAGGTCCGTGGCCACCTCCAGCGGCTGGGCACCCGGGCCTCGGCGGAGGAGCTGCACGCGGTGCAGACCGAGTTGTGGCAGCTCCAGCAGTACGGTCAGCAGCTGCGCAGCCGCGGCGCCGCGGCGCTGTAGTCGCGCCGCCGCCCCGGCTGGAGACGCGGCCGCCCCGCCCGCCCGGAGACCGGGCCGCCACACCCGGTCGGAGAAAGTCCGCGCACGAGTCTCGGCCGCGGAGTGTGGCGTACCCCACACTGGAGGGCGTCCCAGCTCCGTACAGCGCGGGTCCGCCAGAGTCGCGCCCGCCCCGAGGGGATGCCCGTGGACCAAGGCCTTGCCGCGACCACCCGCCCGACCACCGACCCGCTCGCCCCCCACGACGACCACGGCCGGGCCGGCTCTCCGCCGCCGGGCGGTGCCCGGGTGCCCGCGCAGGGCCTCCCGGAGGGCCACCCCGAGGCCCCCGAAACCCAAACCGACACCGAACCTGAAGCCGCATCCGACGCCGAAGCCGACACCGAACCCGACACCGATCCCGAAGCCGAGGCGGCGCCCGATGACGCCGAACCCGACCTCGACGCCGACCCGGGCCCCGTCGGCGCGACCGGCCCCGCGGCGGACCTGCTCCGCCAGTACCTGCGCGAGATCGGCCGGATCCGGCTGCTGAACGCCGCCGAGGAGGTGGAGCTGGCCCGCCGGATCGAGGCCGGTCTCTTCGCCGAGGAGCGGCTGAACCGCGTGCCGCCGCCCCCCGACCCGCTGGCCGTCGAGCTGGACACCCTGGTGGTGATCGGCCGGATCGCCAAACGGCGGCTGATCGAGGCCAACCTGCGTCTGGTGGTCTCCGTCGCCAAGCGCTACATCGGCCGCGGGCTGACCCTGCTGGACCTGGTCCAGGAGGGCAACCTCGGCCTGATCCGGGCGGTGGAGAAGTTCGACTACACGCGCGGCTACAAGTTCTCCACCTACGCCACCTGGTGGATCCGCCAGGCGATGAGCCGCGCCCTGGCCGACCAGGCGAGGACGATCCGGGTGCCGGTGCACGTGGTCGAGCTGATCAACCGGGTGGTCCGGGTGCAGCGCGCGCTGCTCCAGGAGCGCGGGACCGAACCGACCCCGGCCGAGATCGGCGTCGTACTGGAGCTGACCGAGGCGCGGGTGCGGGAGCTGATCCGGCTGGCCCAGGAGCCGATCTCGCTGCACACCCCGGTCGGCGAGGAGGACGACGTGGCGCTCGGCGACCTGATCGAGGACGCCGACGCCGCCTCGCCCGCCGAGTCGGCCACCTTCCTGTTGCTGCGCCAGCACCTGGACGCGGTACTGGCGACGCTCGGCGAGCGGGAACGCCAGGTCGTCCACCTCCGATACGGCCTGGACGACGGTCGCCCCCGCACGCTGGAGGAGATCGGCGTGCTGTTCGGGGTGACCAGGGAGCGGATCCGCCAGATCGAGTCCAAGACCCTGGTCAAACTCCGCGACCACGCCTTCGCCGGGCAACTCCGTGGCTACCTGGACTAGGGAGTCCTGCCTGGACTAGGACGCGGTGGCGCTCGGGGTCGCCGGCGGCGAGGCCGGGCCGATCGGGATCGGGGTGGAGGCGACCAGGTGGGCCAGGTCGGAGGCGCCGAGCGTGCAGGCGTCCCCGGCCGGCTGGTGCCCGCAGACCTGGAAGGTCGCGGCCGGGTCCGCCGCGTTCACCATCAGCGAGTAGTTGTCGTACCCCCAGTGGATCAGCGCCGTCTCCGTCTCGCCGGTGCTGCTGGTGACGGTGGAGTAGTCGCCGGGCTCGCCCTCGGTGATGGCGGCCCATGCGGCCTGGCACTTCTGGCTGTAGCGCAGGTAGATGACCACCTTGCCCATGTTGCTGGTCTGGAGCGTCCGGGCGTCGCTACCGCAGCCGGTGGCCTTGGGGTCCTTGTGCGAGCAGCCGATGGCCTGGCACGCGGAGCCGGGCAGGGCGGGCTTGGCAGCCGGGCTGGTGGTCGCGGTCGTGGGCGTGGCGGGCTGCGCGAGGGCGGCAGGCTCCTGCCCGGAGCCGTGCGTGTACCGGACCCCGGCCAGCACCAGCAGCGCCACCGTCACCAGGGCGCCGGCCGCCAGCGCCGCCGGCCGCCGCCACCACGGCGCGGCCGTGGCGGGCTCCCAGCCCTCCACCGCGCCTGCGACAGCCTCTGCCAGAGGGTCCGCGGCAGACTCCACCACGGGCTCGGCGGCAGACACGACCACGAGCCCGGCCACCGGTGGGGCGGTGTCCTCCGCGCTGCCCTCCGTGGCGGCCTCCGCGCTGCCCTCCGCGGCGCCCTCCGCAGCGACATCCGCGGTGCCCTCCGCAGCGACATCCGCGGTGCCCTCCGGTGCCGTCGCCCCGGCCCAGAGCGCCCGCAGCGCGGGGCCGTCGCACTCCACCGCCCCGATCAGCGCGTCCAGCGCCTGGTCGGTGACGACCCGTTTGCCGTTGAGCCAGCGCTCCCAGGAGGCGCGGCTGTAGTGGGTCCGGGCCGCCAGCTCGGACAGTGAGAGCCCGGTCGCGTCCTTGACGGCGCGAAGTTCCTCCGTCAGGCGTCGGGCGGGGTCGGACAGTTCGTCCGGGAGTTGCTTCCAAGCGGATGCCATGCGGCCTTCCCAACATCAGAAACGGGGAACGCGGGATCGAGGACAGGGCCGAGTTGGGCACCGGCCCGGGGCCTGGGGGCGTCTCCGCGTCTCCAACCTCACCGGCCTGCCGTCTCAAACCCCAGGTCATGGCGCTGAGACGGACGGAAGTGTCTCACACCCCCGGTGGCCGCTCGAACATCCACAGGTCCATCGTGCAGAGTTCTCAGGCCGGTCCGTTTCGGGCGCAGGGATCCTTCGTCCGGGCACCGATTCCGAGGCCGGCTCCTGACGTCCCGAATCCCCCACACCGCTCGCGGCAGCCTCGCGGGGGGAGGCTGCCCCGAGCGCAGGGACGCGCGGCGGGGAGGGCGCATCATGCCGCCCTCCCCGCCGCGATCACTTCCCCTGTCCGCCGCCGCGCGGTGCCCGGGGGGAACGCGCCCGGGGAACGCTCAGTGGTGGAAGCCCATGCGGGGCGGTACCCCGAGGTCCTTCAGCGGGCCGGGCTGGCGCCGCAGCTCCGGCAGCAGCCGGGTGAGGTCGTTGAGCAGCAGGTCGGCGAGGTCCCGGGAGAAGCCGTTGCGGCAGACCACCCGTAGCACCGAGAGGTCCTCCCGGTTCTCCGGGAAGGTGTACGCGGGCACCTGCCAGCCGCGCTCGCGCAGCCGCCGCGACACGTCGAACACGTCGAACGGGACGTCGTCGGTGGTGGTGAAGGCGAAGACCGGGAGATCCTCGCCGCGGGTCAGCAGCCGGAAGCAGCCGAGCGCCTCGATCTGCCCGGCCAGGTAGATGGCCACCTCCCGGGAGGCCCCCTGGACGGCCCGGTAGCCGTCCCGGCCGAGCCGCAGGAAGGTGTAGTACTGCGCGATCACCTCGGCGCCCGGGCGGGAGAAGTTGAGCGCGAAGGTCGGCATCTCGCCGCCCAGGTAGTTGACCCGGAAGACGAGCTCCTCGGGCAGCGCCTCGCGGTCGCGCCAGAGCGCCCAGCCGACGCCCGGGTAGACCAGGCCGTACTTGTGCCCCGAGGTGTTGATGGAGGCGACCCGCGGCAGCCGGAAGTCCCAGAGCAGCTCGGGGTCGAGGAAGGGCGCCACCATGGCGCCGGAGGCGCCGTCCACATGGACCGGGACGTCCAGGCCGGTCCGCTGCTGGAGCTCGTCGAGCGCCGCGCAGATCTCCGCCACCGGCTCGTAGGAGCCGTCGAAGGTGGAGCCGAGGATGCCGACCACGCCGATGGTGTTCTCGTCGCAGAGGGCCACGGCCTGCTCGGCGCCGAGGTGGTAGCGCTCGCCCTCCATCGGGGCGGTGCGCGCCTCGACCTCCCAGAAGTTGCAGAACTTCTCCCAGCAGACCTGCACGTTGATGCCCATCACCAGGTTGGGCCGGGCACCGGCCGCGTAGCGCTCGGCGTTGCGGCTCATCCAGCGGCGCTTGAGCGCGAGGCCGGCCAGCATGCAGGCCTCGCTGGAGCCGGTGGTGGAGCAGCCGACCGCGCCGTCCGGGTCGGGGGCGTGCCAGAGGTCGGCGAGGATGGCCACACAGCGCCGCTCCAGCTCCGCGGTCTGCGGGTACTCGTCCTTGTCGATCATGTTCTTGTCGAGGCACTCGGTCATCAGCCGGGTGGCCTGGATCTCCATCGACGTGGTGACGAAGGTCGCCAGGTTGAGCTTGGCGTTGCCGTCCAGCATCAGTTCGTCGTGGATCAGCTGGTAGGCGGTGTCGGCCGGTACCGGACCGTCGCCGAGCCGGTGCAGCGGCGGCGCCAGCTCCATCGCGCCCAGCGGGTCGGCGGTGCCGACGAACGGGCTTACGGTCAGCCGGCGATCGTCGCCGGCTCCCTTGTGCAGAGCCATGGGATCCTGCCGCCCTTCGGTCCGGTAGCCGCGTCGCCTTCCACGCTGCCACCGGGCGTGGGGTGACGCATCTTCACGAGCCTCGCCCTCGCCACCCCGCGGCCCGTCTCAGCCGGCCGTCTCGGGATGGATCTGCTCCCGGGCGGCCCGGTACTGCTGGCGTACCGCCGCGCCGACCGGCAGGTCCTGTTCGGCGTCCGGTGTGACGGTGACCGTCTCCGGCAGCTCCCAGCGCGGCGGCTCGGGGGTGCCGGCCAGCGCCCAGGCGGCCTGCCGGGCCGCGCCGCGCGCCGCGTGGGCGCCGGGCGGCGGCACCACCACGGGGACGCCGAACAGCAGCGGGGCGATCTGCCGGACGGCCGGCAGCCGTCCGGCCGCGCCGAGCAGGAAGACCCGCCTCACCTCGACGCCCCGGGCCCGCAGCACGTCCAGCGCGTCCGCGAGGTTGCAGAGCATGCCCTCGACGGCGGCCCGTGCCAGGTGCTGGGGGGTCATCGACTCGGCCCGCATCCCGGTCAGCGTGCCGGCCGCGTGCGGCAGCGCGGGCGTCCGCTCGCCGTCCAGGTAGGGCAGCAGCACCATCCCGTACGCGCCGGGGGAGGACTGCAGGGCCAGCTCGCTCAGGCCCTCCAGGTCCTGGCCGAGCAGGGCGGCGGTGGAGCGGAGCACCTGGGCGGCGTTCAGGGTGGCGACCATCGGCAGGTGGCGGCCGGTGGCGTCGGCGAAGGAGGAGACCAGCCCGGTGGCGTCCACCACGGCCTGCTCGTGCACGGCGAAGATCGTCCCGGAGCTGCCGAGCGAGACCGCCGCGTCGCCGGGTTCGAGGCCGAGACCGAGCGCGGCGGCCATGTTGTCGCCGGTGCCGGCCGAGATCAGCAGCCCCTCGGGGGTGTGTCCGGCGGGCTCGGCCGGACCGAGCACGTGCGGCAGCTTCAGCTCGTGCCCGAGCGCCAGCTCGACCAGGTCCTGCCGGTACTCGCCGGTGATCGGCGACCAGTAGCCGGTGCCGGAGGCGTCGCCCCGGTCGGTGGTACGCCGTTTGGGGTGGCCCAGCAGCTGCCAGACCAGCCAGTCGTGCGGCAGCAGCACCTCGGCCACCCGGCGGGCGTTGGCCGGCTCGAACTCGGCCAGCCAGCGCAGCTTGGCGATGGTGTACGTCGGGCCGGGGACGGCGCCGATCGCGGCCGTCCAGGCGGCCGGGCCGCCGAGCGCGTCCAGGAGGGCGGCCGCGGCGCCGCTGGAGCGCGGGTCGTTCCAGAGGATCGCGGGCCGCACCAGCACGCCGCCGGCGTCCAGGCCGATCATGCCGTGCTGCTGCGCGCTGACGCCGATCGCCCGGACGCCCTCCAGCAGGCCGCCGGCGGCCGCGTCGCCGAGCGAGTGCAGCCAGATCTGCGGGTCGGCCTCGCCGGCCCGGGTGTCCTGGCCCTCCGGCGAGGGGTGCGGGGCCTTGCCGGACCGCAGCACCGCGCCGGTCTCGGTGTCGCACGCGACGATCCTGGTGCGACCGGTCGAGCTGTCTATCCCCGCGACGATGGCCATGTCGAGATCATGCCTCAGCGGGCGTCCGGGCGCGGTCCGTCCGGGCAAGTGTTGCCCGTTCGGTACCGCTCCGGAGCCGTCGCGGACGCCCGGCCGTCACCGCCCGGTCACGGCCGGAAGGTACCCCAGCTGTCGTCCTCCACCCGGGGGCGGTTGAAGTACGACACCCGGTCGGTGACCGCGTTCGGCAGCCGGTCCCCGACCTTGCCCGCAACGGCGTCGGCCGCCTTCACGGCGGCGGCGCCGGCCTGCTGCTTGGCCTTGTCGGCGGCGGTCTGCACCTTGGGGTTCTGGGCGACCTGCCGGGTGACCCTGGCGATCTGTTCGTACCGCTGGCGTCCGGCCCGCGAGCCCAGCACGTAGCCCGCCGCGAGTCCGACGATCAACGACAGCTTCCACATGATCGGATTCCACCCTCTCCTGGCGGCCTCTGCCGCATTGCCCTACCCGTCCTTCGGGGCGGCGAACCGTCCGTGCCCCCAGCATCCCCGTGCGCTGTGCCGGGCGCGCGCCGGGCACGCCGGGCGGGGGCGCCGGGGCGGCCGGGGAAAGCGATTGGCGGACCACCCCCCCGAGTGCGCTAATGTATGTCCCGCAGCGAGCGCCGAGGAGCCCGGGAGACCGGGGGCCGAAGCGGAAGCCCGATCCCCCATAGCTCAATTGGCAGAGCAGCCGACTGTTAATCGGCAGGTTATTGGTTCGAGTCCAATTGGGGGAGCTCAGGTGGCGGTCCTCTCGGGGGCGGCCGTCCTGCCCGTGGTGCGACGCTTGTCCACCGCGATCCCGCATAGCTCAATTGGCAGAGCAGCCGGCTGTTAACCGGCAGGTTTTTGGTTCGAGTCCAAATGCGGGAGCTTCACCGGGTGCGCCCGGTGACTGCTCAGAGCGAAGGCCCCCCGGTCGACCGGGGGGCCTTCGTGTTGTGCTGCTCACACCGGTCTCGCCCTGCTCGCGGCGGTGTCGCCCTGCCCACGCCGCCCGCCCGGGCGGACGTCAGTCGGTGGCCCGGCGGTACAGCTCGGCGACCCGGTTGTCGAAGGTGATGCTGTACGAGGTGCCCGGACTCTCGCCGCCCTCCTGGTAGCCGCCGATCACGCCGATCACGTTGCCGGCCGTGGTGATCCACGGGCTGCCGCTGGTGCCGTTGGTGTAGCCGCCGCAGTCGAAGCGTTCCTGGGTGGGGCTCTGCGGGCTGGTCCGGACCGCGCAGGTGATCGGCTCGTCGCGCTCGTTGGGGTAGCCGGTCACCGAGACGGCGAGGCCGAAGCCCTGGCCGGTGCCGAGCGGGTTCCCGCCGACGGCATCCTCGATCTCCCGGCCGTCCACCGGTCGGAGGGTGATGAACGCCACGTCGTACTCGGGGTCGTCGTCGGCCGCCCAGCGCGGATCGACGGTGACCGCCTGCACCGGCCAACTCCCGTACGGGGAGTAGCCGTTGCGGTAGCCGGGGGTGAACACCAGGCCGTCCAGCAGGCCGATCCGGCGGCTCTGCACGCAGTGCGCGGCGGTCACCAGCAGATTCCGTCGCGGGCTGTGCACCACGCTCGCCGTGCAGGCCCGCGGCCCCTGGGCGGTGTGGATCGAGAGGGTGCCGATCCGGTCGCCCGTCGGGCTCTGCGGCGCCACCGCGGCGGTCGGCGGCTTCTTGTCCCCGCTGCCGCAGGCAGTGCCGGAGGTGAGCAGCAGGGCCGCCAGCGCGACCGCCTGGGCCGCGCGGCCGGGCCATACCGGGCGGGGGGCCATCGGGGCTCCGTCTCGTCCTCGGGGGCGGCCCCTGCGGGTCGTGCGGACCGCCTTTCGTGAGGAAGATCTACCAGTCCTCGCCCGGCGGCGCCAACCTCCGAGCCCGGCGGTTTCCCTTTGGGGCGGACGGCGCCGTGCCGTGCCGTGCCGGGCCCGGCACGGTCACCCGGTGGCGCGGTCGTACAGGGCCTGGACCTTGTCCCCGAAGTAGCTGCTGTACGAGGTGTCGGGCGAGTCGCCGCCCTCCTGGTAGCCGCCGATCACGCCGACCACGGTGCCGGTGCGGGTGTCCGCGTCGAAGTCGGTCACCCAGGGGCTGCCGCTGGTGCCTCCGGTGTAGTCCGGACAGTCGATCCGCAGCTGGGTGGGGCTCTGCTCGGAGGTGGTGTTGCTGCAGGTGATCGGCACCTCGCTGGTGCCCGGGTAACCGGTGACCTTCACCGGCAGCCGGTAGCCGCGGTTGACGCCCAGCCGGTTGGCGCCGAGCACCTGCTGCACCTGCTGCCCGTTCTGCGGCCGGACCACCGCGAAGGCGACGTCGACGTCCGGGTCGGCGTCGTCCTTCCAGGCCTGGTCGACGGTGACCGCCAGCAGCGGCCAGACGCCGCTCGGGGTGTCGCCGTCCCGGTAGCCGGGGACGAAGACGAGGTCGCTGCGCTGTCCGAGCTGTGGGTCCCACACGCAGTGCGCGGCGGTGACGATCAGGTTGAGCCCGGCGCTGTCGACCACGCTGGCGGTGCAGAAGTGGTCGCCGTCCGCGTTCCGGGTGAAGACGGCCCCGACCAGGCCGTTGAGCACGGTGGGCTTGGCGGTGCGGGTGACGCCCGTCTGCCGGCCGAGCGCGCCGCGCAGCCGTTCCGGGCTCCAACCGTGGTTGTCGGTGGAGGCCGAGGTCGTGCCGGCGGCCGAGGCGGGGTGGGAACGCACCGTCGGGCTGGCGCCGCCGGGGCCCGCCGCGGTGGTGCAGCCCGCCGCGGCCAGGACCGCCAGCGCGGCGCCGGCCGCCACCAGCTCACGTACCGTCATCGGCCCAGGCTCCCCGCTGCGGCCGTGGGCCCGCCACCGGAACTGCTCCGCGTGGGGAGGCGCGCTTCCGTGCGCACCCATGTGCGCCCCCGGCGCGCACCACGGGTGATCGACCGGCTATGCTGCCCGGGACGGCCTTGCGGGGCCGTCTGCTGCTGCCGCGACCGGGTGACCGGTGCGCGCGGCGAACCGGGGCGGTAGCTCAGCCGGTTAGAGCAGGGGACTCATAATCCCTTGGTCGTGGGTTCGAGTCCCACCCGCCCCACCTCGAACACGTGGCAGATCGTCCGATGGAAGGTCGGGCCGGCCTGCACACATGCCCGAGGCCCACGCGGCACTCTAGTGGCAAGGCCGGTCGGAATCCGCCTCAACACCCCGAGATTCACCCTCCTAGTGGACACCCGGCGGACATGGCGCGGCAGAGCCGACCTCTGGCGGCTCTGGCGGGCCTCCCGGCGCGAGCGGACCGCTTCCTGACCGCAGGCCGCCGACGATCGCCGGCTCCCCAAACGCATGTTCGCGACGCGGTGGCGCCCCCGTCGGGGACCGTCCCTGGTGAGGACGACGCCGGTGCCCGTCCGGGCGGGGCGGGCTTCCCCGCGGACGGTCGGGACCGCCGGACGCCTGCGGTGGCAGGGTCCGGCCACGACGCCGCACCCGGGACCCGTCGGATGGCAGCTTCCTGCAGCGGACGGCGGATTCGCCCGCTGCCCTGCCTAGGCTCCCCCCGTACCTCGTCCAGCCAGGTACCTCATTCATCGAGGGCACACCCGGCACGGGTTCTCCCGGCGATGAGTGAGGGGAGGAAAGGACCACCTCCATGACGTCCCGCTCCGAGCAGGCAGCCTCCCGCCGTCCGTCCTCCCCGCGCAGCCGGACCGTGCTCTGCCCGGTCGACGTGCGGATTCTGGAGGGGATAGCCCGCGGCCACTCCAACCTCCAGCTGGCCACCCAGCTCTACCTCAGCCGCCAGGGCATCGAGTACCGGGTCGGCCGGATGCTGCGCCTGCTGCGGGCCTCCAACCGGGCCTCGCTGGTCGCCCGCGCCCACTTCCTCGGGATTCTCGCGGAGGGGACTTGGCCGCCCCGGGTCCTGCCCCGGTTCATCGAGGACGACGGGGGTGCCGCCCGCCGTGAGCCGGACGAGGCCGCCGGGCGGGCGTCGTTGTAGGGCCGTCCGTGTTGCCGGGCCTCCCGTCCGGCGGCTCAGCGGCCGGTCCGGACCGGGAAGTCGAGCGCGCCGGGAGCGACCGCGGGGGCGAGGCCGGCGGCCGCGGCCCGGCCGAGCAGGCCACGGACCGCCGCGTAGCCCTCGTCCCCGATCGCGGCGGTGTGCCCGTTCACGTAGAGGCCGATGTGCTGGTCCACCACCTGCGGCGCCATCTCCTGGGCGTGCCGGAGCACGTACGGCCGGGAGGCCTGCGGGTTGTCCCAGGCGTACCGCACCGAGTCGGCGGCTGCCCGGGCGAGGACGCCGAGGGCCTGTTCGCCCAGGCTCCGCCTGGCCACGATCGCGCCGAGGGGGATCGGCAGCCCGGTCTCCCGCTCCCAGACCTCGCCCAGGTCGGCGAGGCTGCGCAGGCCGTACTCGTGGTAGGTGAACCGCGCCTCGTGGATGACCAGCCCCGCGTCCACCAGGCCGTCCCGGACCGCCGGCATGATCTCGTGGAACGGCAGCACCACGACCTCACCGATGCCGCCCGGGCTGCCGGGCGGTGCGGGCGACACGGCCGTGGCCGCCCAGAGCCGGAACAGCAGGTACGCCGTCGACCGGCTGCTCGGCACGGCGACCCTGCGTCCCACCAGTGAGGCCGGCTCGGCCGCGTCCCTGACCAGGACCAGCGGCCCGCAGCCACGCCCGAGCGCGCCGCCGCTGGGCAGCAGCGCGTACTCGTCGAGGACGTACGGAAGGGCGGCGTAGGAGATCTTCAGGACGTCCAGCGAGCCCTGCTCGGCGAGCCCGTTGGTGACGTCGATGTCCGCGATCCGGACCTCGAGGGCGGGCGCGCCCGGGAGCAGGCCGTGCGACCAGGCGTGGAAGACGAAGGTGTCGTTGGGGCAGGGCGAGTACGCGATGGAGAGCGGTGGCACCGGCTCACCCTTCCTTGTCGGACGACGGCGCGTCGGGCCGCGGCCGGGCCCACCTCTCCAGGGAAGCGGCTGCGGTCTGGGGATTTCCCTGGAAAGACCTCGCCAGGATGAGGGCGCACCGTGCCTCACGGGCACCTACCTAGGGGGTTCTGGCATTGGACGCAGGGCTGAAGCGCGAGCTGGAGGCGAAGGTCTACGCGGGTGAGCGGCTGACCCGGGAGGACGGGATCGCGCTCTACGAGAGCGATGAC
>NZ_JBVHHB010000019.1:0-192783 GCF_055561295.1 Kitasatospora sp. NPDC022785
CACCCCGACGTCCACCCGACGCCACCCCCACGACAACGCCGCTGCACCCGACCGAACACCCACGGTCCGGGACAGCGGCGTCGCGGCGTTCCAAGGCACTTATCCAGCCCGCCGACGTGCGGCGCCGTCGCCGCCAACCTCGCGCGCGCCGGACTGGCCCACGTCGTCGACCTGCGCGTCGGCCAGGCACTGGACTCCCTGCCCGTACTCGCAGACGAGGGTGCGGACCCGTTCGACCTGGTCTTCATCGATGCCGACAAGCCCTCCAACCCCGACTACCTGGAGTGGGCGCTCAGGCTCACCCGCCCCGGCAGCGTCATCCTCGGCGACAACGTCGTACGCGACGGCGCCGTCACCGACCAAGCCGAGACCGATCCCCGCGTCCAGGGCGTGCGCCGCTTCACCGAACTCATCGCCGCGCACCCCCGGCTGACCGCCACCACCGTCCAGACCGTCGGCGCCAAGGGCTACGACGGCTTCACTCTCGCCCTCGTCACCGCTTGACGCCCCGCCCGGCGGAAGAGACGTACGGAGGTCAGCCGGTGAGAACTCCGGACAGCTCGGTGACTGCGACGGTGGAGGCGGTCGCCGGCGGGGTGATCTTCACCGGCTTGCCCAGCTCCGTGAAGGCCACGGTGGTGACGGAGCGGATGGAGCTCATGGCCAGGGTCAGTCGGACCTTCACGATCCGCCCCTGTGAATCCACCCACACCTCGGCAGGGATCTGCAGCCCGGCGGTGCTCGCGGCCCGGACCTGCTCCACCTTGGCCCGTTTGTCCGGTGCCAGGCGCAGGGTGACGGCGTCGTCGGCGAGGATCCCGTCGTAACGGACGGCGCGGACCCCGTTCACCTCCTCCTCGGTGCCCCGGGTCACGCGGGTCAGGGTGGAAATCTGCTGGAGGAGGTGCTCGGGGTCGTTGGCCGGTGAGCGGAGCAGGGCGTGGGCGATGGTGCGGTCACGGTCGATCGCTGCCCACGTCCCCTCGGGCAGGCTCGCGGACCCGCGCACGTACACCTGGCCGTCGGCGAAGATCTCGTCGACGTGGCTGACCGCGCCCCCGGGGAGGTCAACACCGAGCTGCCCCCGGTCCGCCGCGAGGTCGAAATCCCCGGCGACCGCCAGGTGGTAGGTCGTCTCCCCGTCGCCGAGCTCCACGCTCTGGTCGATCCGCGCGCTGGTGCGGCCCGTGGCAGCCGCTGCCGCGCGCACCGTCTCGGCGTGATCGGTGACGGGCGTCGCCGGCGTGCCCGTCGCACCCCCGGGCGTCGCCGACGACGACGTGCCGACTGTGGAGCCGCCCGCCGTCACCGTGGCGGCGGCCGGCGGCCCGGCCACGCTTTTGGCGGACGTGGCCGAGCAACCTGCCCCGGACAGCAGCACGAGCACGGAGGTGACGAGAACGGTGGAACGACGCACTTCTTCCCCTGACCTGATGGATCGCCGGCGCACCACATCGCGGTGTCCCCCGCCGTGTGCCGGCGCCTCGACCCTAGCGAACCTGCTCCCGCCGGATCCGGGCGGGTACGAATAATCCCGCGGGGCGGTCAGCCGACCTGCAGCTGCCACCTGACCTCACCGTCGTCCCACTGGTCGGTGGGAGCGAGACCGGCCGCGGCGGCAACGGCGGCGGACGCCCGGTGGTCGGGATGGATGTGGGCGACGACGGTGTGCACCGGGCGCCGGCGGAGCCAGGTGACGAGACCCTGGGCCGCCTCGGCAGCAATGCCGCGCCCCTGCCAGGGGGTCCCCACCACCCAGGCGATCTCCGCGGCGGCCCCGCGGTCGTCGGCCGTGACCGTCGCCTGGACGGTGCCGGTCAGACACTCCTCGTCGCGCAGCCGGATCACCCAGTTGCACCAGACTTCGGAGGGGTCGGGTGAGCCGGCGGCCCAGCGTTCGTAGCGGGCCCGCAGAGCCGCGGCGGTTTCCGGCGCACCGCCGATGAAGGTGTGCAGACCGGGGTCGGACAGCACCCTGGCCATCTCCTCGGCGTGCTCGACGGTGAGAGGCAGGAGGAGCAGGCGGTCGGTGCGAACGGTCTCGGGCCGGAAGGCGGTCATGCGACCTGTCGGTTGGAACACCGGACGAGTATCGCGGGCTCGCAAACGGCCGGCCACGGCCCCGGCCCGGCGCCGGGGAGTAGGCGGCGGCCGCTCAGTACGGTGAGGCATGGCCCGCTTCGTCCTGACCCGCCGCTCGCCCCTGCCTCCCGACGTCTGCTGGGCACGGCTGACCGACTGGCCCCGGCACGGCGACCGCGTGCCGTTCACCCGGGTGTCGGTCGGCTCGGGGAACGGCCGGCAGTCAGGTGACACGATCGTGGCTCGGACCGCCGTCGGGGCGTTCCGGCTGTTCGACGATCCGATGGAGATCGTCGAGATCGCCGGACCGCTGCCGGGGCGCGACGGGGTGTGCAGGCTGGAGAAGCGCGGGCGCCCGATCCGTGGCGGCGCTGAGCTCCGCGTACGGGCGGTGGGCGCGCGGGGCGAACGGAGCGAGGTGACCTGGGCGGAGGAGGTCGTGATCGCGGGCCTGCCGGCCGTGCTCGATCCGGCTGTGGCCCGCGTCGGGAGGCTCGTCTTCGGCCGGGTTCTGGACCGGCTGCTGCGCTGAGCCGGTGTCGCCGCCGTGCGAACCGCGCCCCACCCGGGGGCGTGCGCTCGGGCGCCTGCCCGGCAGTGGCAGGATGCTTGCGGTAGGCGGCGTCCCGGTCACGGGGGCCGGGTCACGGCGCCCCCGTCACGAGGTCCCGGTCACGGGCACGACGAAAGGCGCCCGCACCGCCGGGCCGGTGGGGAAGGAAGGGTCCGATGGCTGGTAGGAGACACCGCGTCGCCGTGCTCGTGCTGGAGGGTGCGAAGCCGCTCGACGTCGGCATTCCCGCGCAGGTGTTCTCCAGCCGGCCGAGCATGCCCTACGAGGTACGGGTGTGCGGCGCGGCGCCCGGGCTGGTGACCGGCGGCGACGGGCTCGCCTACCACGTGGCCGACGGGCTCGACGCCCTGGAGCAGGCGGACACCGTGTTCGTGCCCGGGTACCGGGATCCGTCGACCACCGAGCCGCCGGCGGCGGTGGTCGAGGCGCTGATCGCCGCGCACCAGCGGGGGGCGCGGCTGGCGGCCATCTCGACGGGGGCGTTCGCGCTGGCGGCGACCGGGCTGCTCGACGGCAAGAAGGCGACGACCCACTGGCACTACACCAAGGCCCTCGCCGAGCAGCACCCGCTGGTCTCGGTGGACGAGAACGTGCTGTTCGTGGACGAGGGCGACGTCCTCACGTCGGCGGGCGCGGCCTCGGGCATCGACCTCTGCCTGCACCTGGTGCGACGTGACCACGGCGTCGGGCTCTCCAACCACGTCGCGCGGCGCCTGGTGGCCGCGCCGTACCGCAGTGGCGGGCAGGCGCAGTACGTCCCCCGGAGCGTGCCGGAGCCGCTCGGCGACCTGTTCGCCGGCACCCGCGAATGGGCCCTGGAGCACCTGGCCGAGCCGCTGACCCTGGAGACGCTCGCCGGTATCGCGCGGGTGTCGGCGCGTACGTTCTCGCGGCGGTTCGTGGAGGACACCGGCTACACGCCGATGCAGTGGGTGCTGCGGGCGCGGGTGGACCTGGCGCGCGAGTTGCTCGAACGCACGGATCTGGGAGTGGAGCAGATCGCCGACCGGGTGGGGCTCGGCACGGGCGCGAACCTGCGGCTGCACTTCCACCGGATCCTCGGCACCTCGCCGACGGAGTACCGCCACACCTTCGCCGCCCCGGCCCCCTGACGCCCGCCCCCGGGGGCGTTGGCGAGATCCTTGCGGTCGGTGGCAGCAAGTGTGGCGGGATACTTGCGCACCCTGTCGATCAAGCCCCTGTCCGGGCCTCGTTCGAACGCCGAGCATGGATGGCGAAACGAACGGAAGGGAAGACCTCCATGACCCGCATCGCCATCAACGGTTTCGGTCGTATCGGACGCAACAGCCTGCGCGCCCTGCTCCAGCGCGGCAGCGACCTCGAAGTGGTCGCCATCAACGACCTCACTGCGCCCGACTCCCTTGCCCACCTGCTCAAGTTCGACAGCTCGCTCGGGCGTCTCAACCGCCCGGTCTCGGTCGACGGAACCGACCTGGTGGTCGACGGGCACCGCATCAAGGTGCTCGCCGAGCGCGACCCCGCCGCCCTGCCGTGGGCGGAGCTCGGTGTCGAGCTCGTGCTCGAGTCCACCGGCCGCTTCACCTCGGCCGAGGCCGCCCGTGCGCACATCAAGGCCGGCGCCAAGCGGGTCCTGGTCAGCGCCCCCGCCGACGGCGCCGACGTCACGCTCGCCTACGGCGTGAACACCGACGCCTACGACCCGGCCGAGCACGTCATCGTCTCGAACGCCTCGTGCACCACCAACGCGCTGGCCCCGCTGGCGTCGGTGCTGGACGAACTGGCCGGCATCGAGCACGGCTTCATGACCACCGTGCACGCCTACACCCAGGAGCAGAACCTCCAGGACGGCCCGCACCGCGACATGCGCCGCGCCCGCGCCGCCGGCGTGAACATCGTGCCCACCACCACCGGCGCCGCCAAGGCCATCGGCCTGGTCCTCCCGAACCTCGACGGCAAGCTGTCCGGCGACTCCATCCGCGTGCCCGTCCCGGTGGGCTCCATCGTCGAGCTGAACACCACCGTGGCCCGCGAGGTCACCCGCGAGGAGATCCTCGCCGCCTACCGCGAGGCCGCCGACGGCCGACTGAAGGGCATCCTCGACTACGCCGACGAGCCGCTGGTCTCCGGTGACATCACCGGCGAGCCCGCGTCCTCGATCTTCGACGCGGCCCTGACCCGCGTGGACGGCAAGCACGTCAAGGTCGTCGCCTGGTACGACAACGAGTGGGGCTTCTCCAACCGCGTCATCGACACCCTCGAACTCCTCGCGCGGAACTGAGCGGGTCTCCTCGTGCGGAACTGAGCAGGTCTCCTCGTGCTGGAGGCCGACCGTCGGGGTCGGCCCCCAGCACGGCGAGGGTCCGCCTCGGAGGGCCCGGCCGTTCACCGGCACGGCGAACCCGGTCGGCCGCCGCCCCCGGCCACCGTTCAGTCGGCCATCCGAAAACTGCACCGCCCGACGGCCGGGCCCCGGCGTGGCAGGCTGCGGGCCATGAGCATGCGTGAGAGCGGGGCGGGCGGCGGGGACACGGGGCAGGTGCCGCTGCTGGTGGTGGACGCCGCCAACGTGGTGGGTTCGGTGCCCGACGGCTGGTGGCGGGACCGGCGCGGGGCCGCCGAGCGGCTGCGGGACGCGCTGGTCGGCGTCGCGCAGCAGGGACCGGCGGATCGGGGAGGGCCGCCCGCTGCGTCGCCCACCGGGCCCGTGGAGGTGGTGCTGGTCGTGGAGGGTGCCGCCCGCGGGGTGGCGGGGGTGCCGCTGGTACGGGTGGTGGACGCGCCCGGCTCCGGGGACGACCGGATCGTCGATCTGGTCGAGGAGGCTCTGGCCGCCCGGCCGCGGCGGAGTTGCCTGGTCGTCACCGCGGACCGCGGCCTGCGGAGCCGCGTCACCGCGCTCGGCGCCAGCGTCCTCGGCCCGCGCACGGTCTGGCCGGCCCGGCCGTCAGCCGAGGGCTGCCGACTCGACCGGCCTAGCCAACACCGAGTCCAACCATAGAATTTGCCTAAATGCTTTAGGTAAGAGCATGATCGGTGCAGGCAGAGGAAAGGTGCGCATGATGGCCAGAACAGGGGTGACCGCGGAACGGCTGACCCGGGCCGGCGCGGAACTCGCCGACGAGGTCGGCTTCGCGCAGGTGACCGTATCCGAGCTCGCCAGGCGGTTCGACGTCAAGGTCGCCAGCCTGTACTCGCACGTGAAGAGCTCCCACGACCTCAAGACCAGGATCGCCCTGTTCGCCCTGGAGGAGCTCGCCGACCGGGCCGCCGACGCCCTGGCCGGGCGCGCCGGCAAGGACGCCCTGGCCGCCTTCGCGGAGGCCTACCGCAGCTACGCGCGACAACACCCCGGGCGCTACGCCGCCACGCAGTACCGGCTCGACCCCGGGACGGCGGCGGCCAGTGCCGGCGTCCGGCACGCGCAGATGACCCGCGCGATCCTGCGGGGCTACGACCTGACCGAGCCGGACCAGACCCACGCCGTCCGGATGCTGGGCGGCGTCTTCCACGGCTACGTCAGCCTGGAGCTGGGCGGGAGCTTCGGCCACACCGCCGTCGACCCGCAGGAGTCGTGGGACTGGATCGTCGACTCCCTCGACGCGGTGCTGCGGGCCCGGGCCGCGCACTGAGCGGCCCCCTCCCCGAACGCCGCGCACTCCGGTCACCCCTGATCACCAGGCTGGAAGCAACGAGCACCGAGCACGACCTGATCACCACACCCGTCACCCCGGACCTGCTGCGCGGCCATCTCGACGTCGAGCGCACCGCCCACGGACTGCTGCCGCACCGACTGCCCGCCCGGGCCCGCCGTCAGATCCCCGACGAGCAGCTCGCCATGGCCGAGGCGCAGCCCTCCGGTGTGCGGCTGGTCTTCCGCACCCGGGCCACCGCGATCGGCCTGGAGACCCTGCCGACCAAGCGCGCCTACCGGGGTGTGCCCGCGCCGGCGTCCGGTGTCTACGACCTCCTGGTGGACGGTGACCCGGTCGCCCGCGCCAGCGTTCCCGGCGGCAACACCCGGGTGATCGACATGACCACCGGCTCCGCCGAGCTGCACCCCGGCCCGCCCGGCACCGCATGGTTCCGTGGCCTGCCCGCGCGCGACAAGACGGTCGAGATCTGGCTCCCGCACACCGAGATCACCGAGCTGATCGCCCTGCGCTCCGACGCCCCCGTCACGGCCGCGCCGGACCGCGGGCGCAGGCTGTGGCTGCACCACGGCAGCTCGATCAGCCACGGCTCCAACGCGGACCGTCCGACCGCCACGTGGCCCGCCCTCGCCGCCGCGCGGGGCGGCGTCGAGCTGGTCAACCTCGGCTTCGGCGGCAGCGCCCTGCTGGACCCGTTCACCGCGCGGGCGATGCGCGACGCTCCCGCCGACCTGATCAGCCTCAAGATCGGCATCAATCTCGTCAACGCCGATCTCATGCGTCTGCGCGCCTTCGGTCCGGCCGTCCACGGGTTCCTCGACACGATCCGCGAGGGCCATCCGCGCACGCCGCTCCTGGTCGTCTCCCCCGTGTTCTGCCCGGTCCAGGAGGACACCCCCGGCCCGCTCGCACCGGACTTCACGAGTGGCACGCTGAAGTTCCGGGCCACCGGCGATCCCGCCGAGCGCGCGGCCGGGCGCCTGACGCTCGGTGTCATCCGCGACGCGCTCTCCCGCATCGTCGCCGGGCGCGCCACCGACGACCCGCACCTGTATCACCTCGACGGCCGCGCGCTCTACGGCCCGGCCGACTACGACGAGTTGCCCCTGCCCGACGAGATCCACCCCGACCCGGCCGGTCACCGCCGCATCGCCGAGAACTTCGCCCGTCTCGCCTTCGGCCCCGACGGGCCGTTCTCCGACCCGACCGCCTGACCGCCCGGCCCAGGTCGGGGTACGGCCGAAACCGACGGCCGGGGTGCGACCGGGGCTGACAGCCGGAGTAGGGCCCGCGGCGACGGTCGGGGTACGCCGAGGTCGGGAACGGTCGGGGTACGCCGAGGTCGGGAACGGCCGGCGGTCGGATCGGAGGGGTTCGCCCCGTCGGTCACGTGGCCGACGGAAGGGCCTGACCGGCCGCGGCGCGAGCGGTACCGTCGCGGGCATTCCCGCCCCCGAGGCCTGATCGGTGCATGAGGACCTCGGCGGGCGCCGTCGGTGTGCTCCCGTGCGCGGCTGCTGTGCTGCCCGTGGCGGCTGGTGTCATAGGTGCGTCGCCTGACAACCGAGTCGCGGGGAGAACGGGTGGGATCACGCAGGCCGCCGGCACGGCGCGGGGGTTCGAGGAAGGGCGGCGGCGGGGAGTCCGCCGTCCTGTGGCTGGTCGGTGGCGTGGTCGTGGCCGGCCTCGTCCTGGCGTTGCTCCGGTGGCTGTTCGCGCACTGGTGGGTGCTGGTGGTCCTGCTCACGGCTGGCGCGGCCATCGCCGTGGTGGCGGTCCGGAGCCGCCGGGCCCGGGAGGCCGCGGCGCGCGAGCGGCAGCGCCGGCTGCGGCTCGCGCTGACCGGGCCCGGCGGCCTGGACCACATGGGGCACCGGGCGTTCGAGTTCGCCGTACGGGACTTGATGCGTCGCGACGGGTGCCGTGCGGAGCAGGTGGGCGGCGGCGGCGACCAGAGTGCGGACGTCCTGGCGACGGACCCGACGGGCCGCCGCTGGGTGCTGCAGTGCAAGCACAAACAGGACCCGGCCCACGGCGCGGCGGTCGGGGTGGGCGTGCTGTACGCGCTGGTCGGCACCAACGAACGGGTGCACCGGGCCGAGGTGCCCGTCGTCGTCACCAACGGCAAGTTCACCGCCCCGGCGGTGAAGTGGGGCCGCGAGCAGGACGTCGTCCTGGTCGACCGCGAACTCCTCGGCCGCTGGGCCGCCGACGGCCGCCCGCTGTGGGACCTCCTGCCCCGCATCCCTGCACCGCGGTCCGGCCGGGGCCACTGACCAGCCCCCGAACGCCACGCCACGCCTCGGCCCCGCGGACCGGCCGCGGCCGGAGCCCACCACCGGACCGGACACCACGTCAGACAGCTCTCAGGAACGGGACCTTCCTTTGACCGTCAGCGCATCGGCGGCCCTCGCCATCATCATCCTCATCCGACTGGGCCGCCGGACCGAGGCCCGCTCCCGGGCCGACGAGAGGTTCACCGCACTCCTCTGCACCGTGTTCGGCGTCCTGATCGCCGCCACACCGTGGGGCCAGGCGATCGTCCACCTGGTCGGCGTGGTGACCCGGGCAACCCACTGAGGCCGTCGGGCCGGCCCGCGCCCGTCGGGACCGAACCGCGGTCGGGCGGCATCCGGACGACGTCCGGGCGGGGCGCTCGGCCGGCACCCCGCTCCTGACCTTCCATCAACTGATGGTGCGGTAGGCAGCGGCCCAGCCACCCGCGGTGTGGTCACCGCGGGTGAAGACGGCGGCGCCGGTGCGGCCGGCAGCCGGGTCGTCCGGAGCGGGAGCAGGGTAGGTGAGATCGACGGTCGTGCCGGTGCCGGTGTGACGGGCGGTCGCGGCGCCGTTCCAGGTGAGGACGGTGGCACCGCGCGGGGCGTGCACCTCCGCGTGGCCGGCGTGCAGGATGATCGTCGTGCGGGTCGCACGGGCGGCCAGCAGACCCTGGTAGTCCCCGGCGGACAGCCGGCAGCTGCTGGGCGGCGTGGTGCCGGACCAGTCCGGGGAGTCGAGGCCGCGGGCCCGGGCCGCCTTCCACATGGCCGGGACGAGGGCGGTGGTGTGGGCGGGGGTGGCCATCTGCTCGCACATCCAGAGCAGCCGGCCGGCGCCGCGGCGCGGCCCGAGGGTGCGCCAGCGGATGCGCTGGGCGAGGTCGGCGGCGACGGTGGCGATCCACGGATGGACGGTGCCGAGGTGGCCCTGGGCGCCGAGCCAGGCGAGGTAGCGCTGCGCCTCCTCCAGCACGGGCGTCATCGAGTCGGTGGGGATGCCCAGGACGTAGGCGCTGCGGCCGCGGAACGCGTGGGGGCTGTGGGCGACCAGCAGCAGGACGGCGCGGGCGAGGTCGCCGGCCACGGGCTTGGCGTCCTCCGCGGCCTCGTCGCCAGGCTGCTCGGGGGCGTCGGGGCGGCCCGCGGTGCGCAGCACCTGGAACAGCGCCCGCTTGGCCCGCTCGGTGAAGGGGGCCTGTTCGAGGGCGGGCAGACGGGTGGCCAGAATGGCGATGAGGGCGTCCTCGGCGGTGTCCGGGTCGTCCGGGACGGGCAGCGCGTGGGCGGCCTCGGCGAGGGCGGCAGCGAGTTCGGCCTCGACCATGAACCGGCTGGTGAGCTTGCCGAGCTCGGTGGCCGCCAGCCCGGCGTCGCCCTCGGCTGTCTCGGCGCCGTCGGCGCCCTCGGCGCGGCTGAGGTAACCGGTGGCGGTGAGGAACTCGGTGGCGTCGTACAGCGGGTCGAAGGGGTGCTGGCCCTGGTGGAAGGCGAACGTGCGGGTCCACCACTGTTCGGCCTGGGCGAGGGTGGCGATCCGGCCCTGCACGGCCTCGGCGAGCAGGTGGTCGGAGAGCCGGTCGCGGATGCGGGAGGTGACGGTGTACCCGGCGGCCAGCCGGGCCTGCCAGTGGTGGCGCTCGCCAGGGGCGGTGAGCAGGTGGGCGAAGCCCTCGCGTTCGCCGGCGCCGATCCGGCCTGCCCGGCCGAACATCTGCTGGACCATGGACACCTCGATCCGGTCCAGGCCGATCTGGGTGTCCCGCACGATCACGGCCCGGGCGGGCAGGTTGACGCCCGCGGCGACGGTGGAGGTGGCCACCAGGACGTCGGCCCCGCGGGTGCGGAAGGCGTGTTCGGCCTCGCGCTTGAACGGCCAGTCACGGTAGTGCAGTTGCACTCCGGCCTTGCTGCACAGGCGCTCCACCAGGTCGACGTCGTCCGCATCGACGCCGGCCGTGTCGACGCCGCGGTCGTGCGCCAGGGCGAGCGCGGTGGTGCGCACCGAGCGTTTGCTGCCGCAGAAAACCAGCACGCTGCCGCCGTCCGCGCCGTGCCGGCGGGCCAGCCGGACGGCCTCCCGGGTACGGGTCTGATTGCGGGTCGCCCAGTCGGGGGCGTCCGCGTCCGGGGGCAGCGCGGGCAGCTGCCAGGTCAGCCGGGTGGGCCGCCAGGGCGAGCGGATCAGACGGGCGTTCAGCCAGGCTGCGGTCTCCTCGGCGTTGGCCACGGTGGCGGACAGGCCGACGATCCGCACCCGGGCGGCGTCCTCCCGCACCCGGGCGAGCAGGGCCTCCAGGACCGGGCCGCGGGTGGGGTCGCCCAGCAGGTGGATCTCGTCGACGACCAGGCAGCCGACCTCGGCGAGCGCGGCACGCAGTGAGCTGGTGCGGCAGATCGCCTCGAACTTCTCGGTGGTGGCCACCCAGAGGTCGGCCTCGCGGATCAGGTCGGTGTCCACCGCCGCCTCACCGGTCAGCCGGACCACGCGGCGCCCGGCCCGGCGCCAGGCGTCGAGGTCGCGGTCGAGCTCGTCGGTCAGCGAGCGCTGTGGGACCAGCCAGGCGGCCTTGCGGCCGCGTTCGCAGGCGGTGAGCGCGGCGACCACGCCGATCGCGGTCTTACCGGCCCCGGTGGGGGCGACCACCATGACGTGCTCGTCGCCGTCCAGCAGGGCCGGGACGGCGGCGGCCTGGACCGGGTTGAAGGTGGGGTGCGGCAGCAGCCCGGCCCACGCCTCGGGCACCAGCGCCTGGACCGGTACGAACGCGTCCGCGTCGTCGGCGGGCAGGTCGTCCAGGGCGTCCCACTGGGCGGCGAAGGCGTCCCGGGCCGCGTGGGCGGCGGGGCCTGCGGCCGGGGTGACGCTGCCGGCCGGCCAGGCCACCAGGTCGGTGCGCCCGCCGAGGTCCGACACGGTGGCCACGTACTCGGCCTCGGCCCAGTGCGCGGCGCGGCGCACCTGCGCGCCGAGGGCGGTCAGTTCACGGCCCAGGGCGTCGAAGTCCTCACCGGCCGGGAGGATGACCCGGGCGTCGTCGGCGGCGCGCAGGGCGGCCTCGGGAAGCGGCCGGGCGGGGTCGGTGACCTTGCCCCACCAGAGCGCCCGGGTCTCCGGCTGCGTGGGCCTGGGGAGGTCCTCGGGCCAGTCGGGGGCGGGCATGGGGCGGGCCGTGGCGCCGGGCGGGCGCCACACCGTGATCGGCGTGACGGTCACTCCCGGTCCCGTCCCCTCCGGAAGGTCGCAGGGCTCCAGTCCCGCCATGATCCGGGCGGCGGTGCGCACGGTCACGGTCCTCTGGGCGGGCACCGGGTCGGACGCCGGCGCGGCCGGGCGCAGCAGCTTGTCGTAGGTCTTCACACCCAGCTCGGCGAGGGTGTAGGCGCGCGGGCAGGCCGGGCAGACCACGGCCACGTACCGGTACTGGCGTCCGCCCGCCTCGTACGGGCGGCGCAGCGAGTGCAACGGCTCGCCGCAGTCGGGGCACGGGCGGGGCACCTGCTCCTGGTAGCTCCAGCCCGGTTCCGTGAAGCGCAGCAGCAGGCCCTCGGCCGGGAGGGCGCTCCCCCAGCGCTGTTCGAGCAGCTGAGGGACGGTCGGCTCGGTGGTTTCGGTGTCCTGTTCGTGCACGACGACCACTCTCGCACCAGGCCGGCCCCCGGCGCAGGGGATTCCGCGGGATGGGCCCGCCGGACCGGCGGGCCTGGTCAGGCGGCGTCGGGTAGGGCCGCGTCGGATCGGCTCACGTCACGTCCGGGCCCTGGCGCCTGGCCCCGGCGCCGCGCCCGTCCGGCCCACCGGCGGCGTCGGCGTCCTCGGCCCGGGTGGTCCACGCCCGGCGACGGCGGCCGGACAGCGCCTGGCGCCCGCGGACGGCGCCGGTGAGCCGGTCCCTTCCCAGTGCGTCGACACCGACCACGGCGACCGCACTCCACGACGTCCGCCCCACCGGGGCGAGCACGTCCTCCGCCAGCCGCCAACCCGGCGGGACCGCCTCCCCGGCCTCCAGCGCGGCGAGCAGCGGGCGGGCACGGTCGGCCGGGCGCTGGTAGTCCTCGCTCTCCCCGCTCCCCTCGCTCTCCTGCCGCCGCCGACGACGGCGGGCCGACGACGCGGCCACCACCAGTGCGGCGATCCCGCCCAGCACCACCGCCGCGCCCGCGTCCACGCCGAGCACGGCCACGGCCGCCCGGGCGGCGAGGACGGCGACAGCGGTCGATTCGACGGTGACCAGGACGGGGACCACACACCCGGCCAGTACCCGCCGCGGACGCCGGGCCTGCGCCGAACCGAGAGCGCCCACCAGCAAGCAGACCCCGGGCCCGCAGGCCCGCCTCCAGCCCCTCGGCCGGGGCGCTCGAACCGAATGCGGCCCGTGGCGCGCCGATCAAGGCGGTACCGGACGGGCCGATCGCCGCCAGCAGAACGGCCTCGACCTCGTCCCGGGGCCGGGGCCGGATGACCCGCAGCATCCCGTTGCGGTCCATCTCCAGCCGGTTGGTGAGGATCATCCGCAGCAGCGCCGTCTCGGCGACCCGCCAGCCGCCGCCCGCCAGCCAGGCCAGCTCGTACAGCGACAACTCCTCGTCCGCCGAAGGCTGTTCGGCCCCGTCCTCCGCCCGTCCTCGCACGACCACCGCTCTCCCACACCCGGCTCCCGGGCCGACCGGCCACCACGGTGCCCGCAAGACTACCGAGGCCTGACGACGGCACCGCTGGCGCGGGGCGGCCCGGCCGGTCCCGGTGCCATGAACGACCCGCCCGGTCGTCTCACTCCTCCACGGCCGCGGGGGCGCGGGCTCTGGGAGGGAAATGCGGTTGGGCTGCGGGGCACCGCCCGGTAACGTGCGGGGACGATCTCGGGGGGGTGGGCCGGTGCGGCCGGTGCTGTTGGTGGATGTCGACGGACCACTGAATCCGTATGCGGCGAAGCCGTACAGGCGGCCAGAGGGCTACGAGACGCACCGACTGCTGACGCCGCGGTGGGAGGCCGCCGAGCGGCATCGCCTCAACACCTGGGGGCTGCCGCACAAGCCGGTCAAACCACTTCGGGTCTGGCTCAACCCCGACCACGGGGCGGCCCTGTCCGCGCTCCCCTTCGACCTGGTCTGGGCGACGACCTGGCAGGAGGAGGCCAACACCTTCATCGCGCCCCTGCTGGGGCTGTCCGCCCTGCCGTTCATCGCCTGGTCCGAGCCGAGGCCTCAGACGACGGACGGGGTGTTCTGGAAGACACCGGAGATCGTCGCGTGGGCGCGGGGGCGCCCGTTCGCCTGGGTCGACGACGAGATCACCGACGCGGACCGGGCCTGGGCACGGGCTCACCACGACGGTCCGGCCCTCCTGCACCGGGTGGATCGTCGGACCGGCCTCACCGCCGACGACTTCGCTCTCCTGTCCGACTGGGCGGGCGGGCTGGGCTGACGCCGCCGGTCGCACTGCACGGCTCGGAACGGCTCCCGGAGTCGGTGTGCGCGGCCGGGCACAGGACGCCCCGGATGCCGCCCGTCCGACGGCAGGGGCACGACGCACCGCGCCCGTCGCCCGCCCGTCGCCGCCCCGTCGCGTCGGCCGTCCTCGCCGTGGTGCACGGGCCTCGGCCGGTCCCGCACGGGAGACTGGTGCCGTGGACAGCACTCCTGGAGCAGGTGACGGGCGTGGCCGGCGGTCACGCGCCGCTCGGGCGGGCGAGACCACCGCCGCCGTCGTCGGGGCCGGCCCGAACGGGCTGGCCGCCGCCGTCCGGCTCGCCCGGGCCGGTGTCCGTGTCACCGTCCTGGAGGCCGCCGACGAGATCGGCGGCGGCGCCCGAAGCGGCGAGGCGATCCTTCCGGGACTCCTGCACGACCACTGCTCCGCCGTCCACCTGATCACCGTCGGCTCGGCCTTCCTGCGCGGCCTCGGCCTGCACCGCTACGGGCTCCGGTGGTGCCTGCCCGAGATCGACTGTGTCCACCCTCTCGACGACGGCACCGCCGGGGTCCTGCACCGCTCCGTCGACGAGACCGCGGCGGGGCTCGGCGCGGACGGTGCGCGCTGGCGCCGGCTGTTCGCGGCACCCGCCGCGGCCTACGACGAACTCGCCGAGGACATCATGCGTCCGCTGCTGCGCCTCCCCCGCCACCCGCTGCGGCTGGCCCGCTTCGGCGCCCCGGCCCTGCTGCCGGCCACGGTCCTGGCACGCGCGTTCACCGGTGACCAGGCCCGTGCGCTGTTCGGCGGTGTGGCGGCCCACGCCTACCAGCCGCTGGAGCGTCCGCTCAGTTCCGGCGTCGGTCTCGGCATCCTGGCGGCCGGCCACCGGTACGGCTGGGCCGTGGCCGCCGGAGGATCGCGCTCGATCAGCCGGGCGCTGGCCGCGCTGCTCACCGACCTGGGCGGCACGATCGAAACGGGCCGGCGGATCCGCTCGGCCGCCGAGCTCCCGCCCGCGGACATCACGATGTTCGACCTCGCGCCGAGCGCCGTGGCCGGCATCCTCGGCGACCGGCTGCCGCCCCGCGTCGCCCGCGCCTACCGTCGGTTCCGGCACGGACCGGGCGCCTTCAAGGTCGACTTCGCCGTGGCCGGCGGCGTCCCGTGGACCGCCGAGCCGGCGCGGCGGGCCGGCATCGTCCACCTCGGCGGCACCTTCGAGGAGGTCGCCGCCACCGAACGGGAGATCGCCGCCGGGCGCATGCCGCAGCGGCCGTTCGTCCTCGTCGGCCAGCAGTACCTGGCCGACCCGCAACGCTCCGTCGGCGACGTCCACCCCGTCTGGAGCTACGCGCACGTGCCGCACGGCTACACCGGTGACGCCACCGAGGCCGTCACGGCGCAGATCGAGCGCTTCGCCCCCGGGTTCCGGGAGCGCGTCATCGGCCGCTCCGTCCGCACCACCTCCGGCTTCGCCGCCGACAACCCGAACTTCGTCGGCGGGGACATCATGACCGGGGCCAAGGACATCCCCCAGCTGCTGTTCGGTCCCCGCATCACCCTCCACCCCTACGACACCGGCGTCCCCGGCCACTACCTCTGCTCCGCCGCCACCCCGCCCGGCCCCGGGGTCCACGGCATGTGCGGCGCCAACGCCGCCGAGACCGCCCTGCACCGCCTCCGCCGGGCCGGCGGCCACCGCTGACGTCGTCACGGACGCGAGCCTGCGGCCGGGGCCCGGGCGGGTTGGACGTTGGTGCAGGAGGCGAGGTGGACGGCACCGCCGTCCGGGTGGCGCGGGCGCGCATGGTCTCCCCCTACGGACGGGGCCTCGGGCCGCACGGCGCCGCGGAGTGCGGAGTCCGTGCGGCCCGGCGAGCAGCAGGGTTCACCTGGTGCGGCGGGTCAGCAGTTGGACGGTGCCGGACGGCCGGCGAAGCGGTCGGCGATCCAGCCCAGGTACTCCTGCTGCGCGACGAAGGGAATGGTGTTGTGGCCGGCGCCCTCGTACGTGGTGTACTCGACCGGCTCGCTGAAACCGCAGGCGCGCCGGATGTACTGGGCGGTGGAGTGCGGGTTGATGACGGTGTCCGCGGTGCCCTGCATCACCAGCAGTGGCGCGACGCTGGTCTCGTAGCCCTGGGTGTTCTCGTAGAAGCGCTTGCGCCACGTCTGCGGCACGTCCCGGATCGGCTGGAACAGGGTGTCCAGCTGGTGGGCGTCGCCGACGTTGTTCTGGATCACGTCGGCGAAGTGCTCGATGCAGGCCACCCCGTCGCCCTCCAGCGCCTGAAGGCCGGCCGGCTTCAGCACCTCCGGGGCCTTCAGCTCGGGGTAGGCCGCGAGGAAGCCGCGGTAGACGTTGACCCGCAGCGCCGCGTTGTGCGACTCCGAGCTGTCGCTGCGCGGGCCGGGCAGCACCAGCCCGTCAAGCTCCGGTCCGAGGTCGGCGGCCGGGGCCAACGCCGCGACCCCGACCAGGTTCAGGTCCGGCGTGTACTTCCGGATGTCCTCGCCGATGAACAGCCCCGCACCCCCGCCCTGCGACCAGCCCAGCACGGCCAGGTCACGGCCGGCCTGCACCGACTGGATCCGGCGGGCCGCCAGAACCGAGTCCAGGACGTTGCGGGTCTCCGTCGCGCCGACCACGTACTGGTGCACGCCCGGCGTTCCCAGACCCTGGTAGTCCGTCGCCACCACGACGTTCCCGGCGTCGAGGAAGTCCGTCAGCGCGGGGACGCCCACGTCGATCGGGTAAGGGCTCTGGTAGGTGAAGTAGTCGACGAGGTCGACCGCGGGGTCCGGCACCGCCGAGGGTGCGCACTGGCGGGGCCCGCCGACCGTGCCGTGCGCCCAGGCCACCACGTCACGGCCGCCGCTCGGCGCCGGGCCGTCCGGCCAGATCACCAGGCCGGACACGGCGGCCGGCGTGCCGTCGTGCAGGGTGGACAGGTAGAGGACCCGGCAGGCGTGGGCGTGCTCGGGCGCGGGCACCCGGTGTGCCCAGATGACGTCGCCGTGGCGGCCCTTCGGGAGCGGCGACGGCGGCTCGTAGAAGTCCGCACCGCTCGGGCCGACGCGGACGCCCGGTGCGCACGGCGTCGCGCCGTGACTCCCGTGGTCCCCGCCGCCGCCCGGCTCGCCCGCGACTGCCGTCCCCGGCTGCGCCATGGCGACCAGTGTGACCAGTGCACTCACCGCCATGGCTCGTTGCCATGCCCTCATGCGTCGGTTCCCTTCGCTCGACAGGGGCCGCGGCATGGTTCCTCACCGTCCACGGC
Source organism: Kitasatospora sp. NPDC022785 (assembly GCF_055561295.1). Taxonomy (NCBI): domain Bacteria; kingdom Bacillati; phylum Actinomycetota; class Actinomycetes; order Kitasatosporales; family Streptomycetaceae; genus Kitasatospora; species Kitasatospora sp. NPDC022785. The sequence continues at coordinate 17,262 of NZ_JBVHHB010000019.1, forward strand.
CACGAATGACCGTTCAGGTCATTCACCGTCGTGATGCTCGCCCAGGAGGGCCGTCACCCGACCACCGCACACGCGCGCGCGGCCGACCCACACTCAAACGGCCGCAGGCGTGGCCGGTCCGAGGAGGCGGGGCCGGTCGGCGCCCCACTGCCGGTGTGCCCTCCCCCGCCGGACGGCTCCCGGGGCACACCGTCAGGGGCAGCCGGGGCGGTAGGGGGCGCCGGGGGCCAGACGGAGCCAGTCGCGCCTGGGGACGGGTGGGCGCAGGACCACGCAGGCCTCGCGGGCGACCCTGGCCGGGTCGAGGCTCCAGAGCGGCGCCGAGCCGTTGTCGCCCGCGGCCAGGACGCGGCCGTCGGGCAGGAACGCGAGCCCGTTGAGCGGTTGCCCCGGGCCGGTGAGGGTGGCGGTCGGAGCCGCGGCGGTCAGCCCCCACCGGCGCAGCACGCCCTGACGGCCGACGTCCGCGACGGCGCTGCCGTCCGGTGCGAACGCGAGGGCCCGGACCGTGTCGGAGCCCACGGTGCGGGCGTCGCCGCCGGGATCGGCGTCCGCGTGGGCCCCGCCGTCCGGACGCTTGCCCGTGCTGGCGTCCCAGACCAGGACGACGCGGTCGTTCCCGGCCGTGGCCAGGCGTCGGCCGTCCGGGCTGACGGCCAGGTGGCGGATGTGGTCCAGGTGCTTCATGGTGCTCGCCCGGGCATCCGCGGACGGGTCGGCGACCGTGAGCAGCCAGACCGCCTGCGACTCGCACACGAAGGCCAGTTCGGCGCCGTCCCCGAGGAACGCCAGCGCGTGCACCGGGCCGCCGGGGGTGTGCGGGCGGGCCCGCAGCGGTGAGCCGTCCGGGGCACCGGTGAGCAGCCGCCCGTTCTCCGTCCCCACCGCCAGCATCGTGCCGTCGGGGCTGAGCGCCACCGCCGTCGGCTCGGCGCCCACGTCGGTGACGGCCGACTGCACGCCGTCCCGGGCGCGGGCCAGCCGGACGGTGCCGCCCGCGAACGCGGCTGCCAGCGTGCGGCCGCCCCGGTCGAAGGCCAGCCCGGTGACGGGCCGTCCGCTGGCCGGGGAGACCGCCACCGCACGCGGCGCGGCGCCCGCGACGTCCCAGAGTGCGATCCGCCCGTCGGCCGTGCCCACCGCCGCGCGGTCGCCGGCCGCGGCGACCGCCGTCACGCGGGGGCGGTCCGGGCCGGGGGCGAGGTCGGTGCCACGGCGCAGGTCCCAGATCAGGATGCTGCCGGGCGGGGAGCTGATGCCGGCCGAGGTGACCACCGTCCGGTTGTCGCCGCCGGCCGCGACGCCGAGGACGAAGGTCGGGTGACCGCGCAGCTCCGCCGTGACCCGGCCGGTGGGGAGGTCCCAGACCCGGGTGGACTGGTCGGCGCCCGCCGAGAGCAGGGTGGACCCGTCCGGGGTGAGGGCCAGCGCGTTGACCGAGCCGAGGTGGGCGGGCGTCAGGTCGGTGACGGACCAGTCGGAGCCGGCGGGCGGGGCGGCGGACGCGCTCGCGGCCGGGGCTCCGGAGGCGGCTTCGGACAGGGATTCGGACGAGTCGGCGGACGGCGGCGTGGAGGGGGCGGCGGAGGGGCTGGTGGAAGAGCCGCCGGACGGCGGGGCGCCGTCGGACGACGCGGGACCATCGGACGACGCGGGACCGCCGGACGGCGGGCGCCAGAGCCGGATGCCGCCGTACTCGCTGCCGACCGCCAGCAGCCGGCCGTCCGCCGCGAAGGCCAGCGAACGGGGCGCGGTGGCCCGCCCGGCGAACACCGCCGGCGCCTCCTGGCCGCCTCCGACCGGCGGGGCGTCGAGGTCCCGTACCAGGACGACGCCCTCGGTCGACACCGAGGCCAGCAGGTGGCCGGGGCCGAAACCCAGCCCCTGGACGACCCCGGTGTGGACGGTCAGCGTCCGTACCGGAGGCGCCGCGCCGGCGTCCGTGCGCCAGACCCAGACCCGGCCCGGCAGGTCGCCGTCGCTGCTGCCCGCGGCCAGCAACGCGCCGTCCCGGCTGAACGCGAGCCGCTTGGCCACCGAGGACCTCCCGGTGGTGCTCGGCGGCATCACCGGCGAGGGCAGCTCCTGCCGGTCGGCGACCCGCCAGAGCACGATCCGCCTGCTCGGCTCCCGGGTGATCGCGGCGGCGAGCAGCGAGCCGTCGGGGCTGAACTCCACGTCCTGCACCGGCTTGCCCAGGGTGTGGTCCTGCAGCTCGGCCACCAGGGCCGTCGTGCGCGTGTCCCAGAGCGCCACCTGCCCCTGAGAGTCGCCGGTGGCCACCAACCGCCCGTCGGGGCTGAGAGCGAGCGCGTTGACGCCCCAGGCGAAACCCGGGATCCGCCCCGTCAGGTACTGCGACTGGGTGCTCAGCACCGCGTCGTCGGCCGCCTGCTCCAGGCCCGTGACACCGGACCGTGCCGTCCGGCGGGCCTCGACCGACGCCAGCATCGCCGCGTACGGGTCCTGGGCCGCGTTGCGCTGCGCCTCGGAGAGCAGGGCACGGGCGAGGTTGGTCCGGTTGGCCGTGGTCGCGCGGTCCCGCTGCTGCCAGGCGGACCCGGCCGCCAGCAGCGCCGACACCAGCAACAGCGCCAGCCCCGCCACCAGTCGGCGCAGCGTCCGCACCCGGCGCCGCTCGGCCGTCCGCTCGTGCTCCGCCCGGGCCGCCGCCGCCGCCAGGAAGTCCCGCTCCACCCGGGTGAGCAGTTCCTCGCCGGCGGGCTCCGCGGCCCACTCCCGGGCCAGCTCCAGCCGGCTCCCCCGGTAGAGCAGCGCCGTCTCGCGGCCCGCCGCGGCCCAGTGCTCCGCGTCCTGGGTGAGCTGCTGGTGCAGGCGCAGGCCGGCCCGGCCCTCCTCGACCCAGCCGCACAGGCGCGGCCAGGCGCGCAGCAGCGCCTCGTGAGAGAGCGTCACGCCGCTCGCGTCGACGGTGAGCAGCCGGTCGGCGGCGAAGGAGGCCAGCACGTGGCTCAGCACCTGGTCGTCCGGTGCGGGCGTGAGGGGTTGATGCGTGGCCGGTGGCTGGGCGGCCGGCGGGTACTGGCCCGGCGGGTACTGGCCCGGCAGGCAGGCGTCGGGCAGGGCGCCGGCCAGGGCCGCGCGCGTCACCCGGCGGCGCGAGGTCTGGCCGTCCGGCCCGAGGTGGACCAGCCGGAGCAGCACCCGGCGGGCGGTGGCACGCGCCTCGTCGTCGTCCAGCCGTGCCCAGGCGCGCTCCGCCGTCGCCGCGACCGACCCGTGCAGCCCGCCGATGGCCCGGTAGCCGGCCAGTGTCAGCGAGCGGCCGGAGCGCTGCTGCCAGACCGCACGCAGGGTGTGGGCGAGCAGCGGCAGCGCGCCCGGGTCGTAGGCGCCCGAGGTGCCGGCCCCCTCCAGCCCGAGGTCGGTCGACATCAGCTCCAGCAGACCGGGTTCGAGCTCCAGTCGGGCGGTGCGGGCCGGGCCGGTGATCGCCTCGGCCACCTCGGCGGCGCTCATCGGACCGAGCGCCAGCTGGCCGCGCCGGACGGCCTGCAGCAGGCCGTCGTGCGCCAGGCAGTGCCCGTAGAGGTCCGCCCGGACACCCAGGACCACCAACCGGCCGCCCCCGGGGCCGGCCTCCCGGCAGAGGGCGTCCAGGAACGCCCGCCGCTCCTCGGGGTCGGTGCAGAGGGTGAACAGCTCCTCGGCCTGGTCGACGATCCACACCGCGTCCGGGCCGTCGGCGAGGCTCGCGAGGCGGTCGAGCGGGCGGCCGGTCGGGGTGATGACGGCCGCCGGGGCCGGTCCCAGCCCGGCCAGGCCGCCGCGCCGCAGAGCAGGCATCAGGCCGGCCCGCAGCAGTGAGGACTTGCCGGCGCCGGACGGTCCGACGACCAGCACGGGCCCGCCGCGGTCCGCCAGCCGCTCGGCGAGCAGACCGAGCAGGGCGGCGCGGGCCCGGTCGCGGCCGTGGAACCAGCGTTCGTCCTCCGCCCGGAAGGAGGCGAGCCCCGGGTACGGGCACTGCCCACGCGTCGCCAGCTCGACCAGCGAGCCGCCGGCCCGCAGCGCACGGTCGCACGCGCGGGCGAAATCGGCGGTCGCCGGCTTGTCTCCGTTCTCCACCTTGCTGATGTGGCTCTTGTCGTAGTGCACGCGACCGGCGAGCTCCGCCTGCGAGAGACCGGCCCCGCGGCGCAGCGTGCGCAGGACCGCCCCGAATCCCGCCCCGTCCGGCTCCGGCGCCCGTTCCGGCGTCGGGTCCGGGCCCGTCACGTCGCTCTCCGTGCTCACCGTCAGCCCCCGCTCCGTTCGGTCCCGATCGGTCAACGAGCCGGTGCGGCCCTGGTCACGCGGTGTCGGGCAATCCCCTCGGAGGAGTGATTCGGGCAGGTCAGAGGGGTTGTCGAGATGTCCTGCCCGGCCGACAACAGGCAACAGGTGCGAGCATCGCCGTTCCCGGGCCAAGCTCTCACCGGGCAGCGGATCGCCGGCCGACACACCGTCGGTTCCGGACGATCCGTCACCACCCGTGAACCGCAGCAGAGGAGAACCCGACGTGAAGCTCCGATCCCGCCCGACCTCCCGCGCCGCACTCCGCCCGACGTCGGCGGCTCGCACGGCAGCGGCTCGTACGGCGGCCGGTCCGACGGCCGGCGGCACGTCCGCAGCGTCCGGTGGCACGCCCGGTGGCACGTTCCGGCACGCGATCGGGGTGACCGCCGTCGCCGCGGCCGTGGTGGCCGCCGTGGGCGCGGCGGCCCTGCTTCCGGCGCCGCCCGCCGGGGCCGCCGGCGCCGGCCCGGACACCTACACCGTGCGCGGCATCGACAGCTACCACGGCGACCACGGACCGGAGGAGAAGCAGGCCTTCGACTGGCCGGCGATCGCCCGCAGCGGCCAGTCCTTCGTGATGCTCAAGGCCACCCAGGGCACCGGCTTCACCGACGGCTGGTTCGCCCGGGACCTCGCCGGCGCGCGTTCGGTGGATCTCATCCGCACCGGCTACCACTACTTCACCGCCGACGAGGACGGCTCCGCCCAGGCCGACCACTTCCTCGACGTGCTGCGCCACGAAGGCTTCACCGGCACCAAGCCGGGCGAGCTCCCGCCGGTCCTGGACCTCGAACAGTGCGAGAAGGCGGGGCACCGGCTCCAGCTCGGCCAGGTGAAGGCCTTCCTCCAGCAGGTCCGGACGGTCACCGGCGCCGCCCCGATCGTCTACACCCGCAAGGGCTTCGTGGACGACTGCCTCGGCGGGACGAAGGAGCTGAGCGGCTACCCGGTCTGGCTCGCCCGCTACGGCGACACCCCGCCCCGGCCCCTGCCCGGCGCCACGGGGTGGGACTTCTGGCAGTACACCGACCACGCGTCCGTCCCCGGCACCCCCGGCAAGGTCGACGCCAGCGTCTTCCACGCCGACCGGGCCGCCCTGCGCCGCCTCGCCCACCTGGGCTGAGACCGCCCACGACTCCCCTTCTCCACCCCTTTCCCTCACCGCATGCCACAGGAGGCAGCACCCGTGAAGAACATCCGCCGCTCGACCATTACCGCCCTCGCCACCGCCGTCCTCGGCTCGCTCGTCCTCACCGGGCCCGCCGCCGCGCTGCCGACCGGCTCCCTGCCGGCCGCCGCCGTCACCGACACGGCCGACGACGCAGCCGCCTCGGCCGATGCCGAGGCGGTCGGCGGCGAGGCCACCGATGCCGGGACCGACGCCGACCTGCGGGCCTCCGCGCCGAAGATCACCCGCGCCGAGGAGATCCGGCGGGCCAAGATCTGGCTCACCGACAACGCGGGCAAGCCCGTGCCCTACAGCCAGAAGAAGAACTGGAAGGACGGCTACCGTCAGGACTGCTCCGGCTACGCCTCGATGGCCCTCAAGCTCCCCAAGTCGGGCCCGAACACGGTGTCGCTGAAGAACGACGGCTGGACCAAGCCCATCGCGATGTCCGACCTGCGCCAGGGCGACCTCGTCATCAAGGCCAACAGCAGCGACTCCAACCACCGGCACGTCGTCATCTTCGACGGCTGGGTGGACGGCAAGCACAACTCCTACCGCTCCTACGAGCAGGCCGGCAAGGTGGGCACCCGCCACACCACGCACAGCTACGGCCTGAAGTCCGGTGACGGCTACCACGCCTACCGCCCGGTCAACCTGGCCGACTGACGCCCTGCGCCCCGTACCCCCGTGGTGGCCGGTCTCCCCGGCCCCGCGGGGGTACGGGCGTTGGTCGGCGCTGCTTCCGCCCCCGGCCACCAAGGCGACCGGGCCGACGCCCTCGTGGGTGCCGGTCCCTACGCCTCGTCGACCTCCAGGCCGTAGGCGACGACGGCCTGCCGCAGTCCGCCCGGGTAACCGGCGAGGGCGGGCGTGAAGTCCCAGTCCCCGGCGGTGTCGCGGTCGAACCGGCCCAGACGCATCGCGGTGTTGGCCACCGCACCGTCGGCCAGGTGCGCCACGGCCGGGTCCTGGTCGGCGCCGGCTTCCAGGATCAGCGCCGGCCCGGCGAACCCCGCCATGGTCGCCGCGGGGTGGTTCTCGGTGTCGGCCGCGGCGACGATCACGAGCCGGTCCGCGGCGGCGGGCAGCGCCTCGAAGTCGACCATGAGGCAGGCGTTGGCGTCGCCGTAGCCGGTGACCAGCCGCACCGCACCATCGGGCGTCGAAGCGTTGTTGTAGAACACCAGGTGCTCGTCCGACAGGGCCCTGTTCCCCTGGCACACCAGCGCGGCGATGTCGTACTCCTCCTCACCGGTCCAGTGGAGGAGAAGCCGGGCGGGCTCGGCGGCGACCTCGATCCCGGGCAGGTCGGCAACGCCGCCGGAACCGTCGGCCCCGTCGGCCCCGTGCTGGGCGGCCGCGAACACGTCGTGGAGGCCGTGGTGCTTGAGCAGCCCGACCAGCTCGGCGCCGTTGATCAGGGTGATCGGCTTGCCCGCGACGAACTGGTGCGAACTCGGGCCGAACCTGCTGGTCGTGACGAGCACGGCCTTCGTCGCGGCCTGATCGTGCTGCAGCGTGCCGTACAAGTCCCGCACGGCCGAGGGCGTCACCGTGTCCCGGTACCGCTTCACCTGCACGATCACGTTGCCGCCGCGGAAGGGGTCGGTGTCGACGCCACGCACGTCCACCCCGCCGTCCCGCGACCGGGCCGTCAACTCGACCTTCATGCCCATCGCCTCCATCAACCGGGCGATGAGCTGCTCGAACTCCACCGGGTCCATCGCCAGCAGGAGCTGGAGCTCGCGAACCCGCTTCGCCATCCGGCCGCGATTCGCGGTGGTGTCGTCGCGGAGGTGGCGGAACAGCATGCGCTGCGCGCGGCGCTCGTCGGTGTCAGGGCTGCTGAGGCGGTGGAGCTTCCGGCTCCGGGACATAGGCTGCTCCCTCGGACGTGTACGGGTCGACGGCAGGCGTCACCGTAGGGGACATGCCTACGCTGCGTCAGCCACGTGTCACAAATGAGACTTTCGGGAGGGATCGCACGCCGATGGCCTTCGGGCCGGGCACCCGGCGTGCACCGGAGCAGGGATGCCGTCGGCGGATCGCCCGCGCGGGTGGCCCGGCAGCGGGCAGACTGATCACATGACCTCGTCCTCACCGGGCATCACCCCGGACACATCTCGCTGCCCGGAGCGCGCCACCACCGAAAGCCTCACGGCCTTCCTCTGCCGCACCGCCGAGGAACTCGGGATCGGCCTGCCCGCACCGCGGAAGGAGAGGTACCACTTCACCGCCGAGTTCGACAGCGCCGACGGCCGCCGGGTCGCCGTCCGTTCCTACGACGACACACCCGGCTACCTGGTGCGCTGCCGGGGCCTCGGGGCCTGGCTCGCCGCCGGGCAGACCGCCGACCCGGCCGCCGCCGTCCGGGCCGCGGCCGCGTGGACGAGTGGCGCGGGCCTCCAGGAGACCAGGCAGGCAGCGCCGTTCATCGAGTTCAGGGACTGGGCCCTCGCCCACGAACGCGAGCCGCTCGACCCCGTCGAGCTGGCCTGGCGGCACCTGATCGACCGCCATTTCCTGCCCCCGTGGAACCGTCACCCCCACAGTCTCGCGCTCGCGGAGGCGGCCCACGCCCAGCCGGCGCTGCGCCGACTGACCCCGGTCACCAGCCACTTCATGCTCTGGTTCTCGACCACCGTCGAGCAGCCCTACGAGCGCGTCGGGTACTCGGTCGACCCCCACCGGGACGGGCAGTACGTCGTCCGGGGCGGGGGAGAGGTCGTCGCACTCACCGACACCCCCGAAGAAGCCGTCGCCATCGTCGTCGCCCATCTCGGGACCTTCGTGTCCTGATGGCACCGCCGGACGACTGGAAGGACGCCAAGGCCCACGTCGAGGGGCACGTCGCCGTCGTCAGCCGTGAGGACTGGGCCGCGGTCCGCGCCAAGTCGCTCACCGAGCGGCACCTGGCCGGCCCCCGGGTGCCGGCGCCCCGCCCCGACGGACGTGAGGCCGCCCGGCAGTTGGTCGCCCGGCTCACGTCGCCGCCGACCCGGCGGCACCACCCGACCGGGACGCGCCCGCCGGGGGCCGGGCCGAAGGCCGCGCAGCACGGCTGACCACGCAGGCCTGTCAGCCCGGGTCCCGGTGCCGCGGTGGCCTCAGCCCTTGAGGCCCGCGGCGCGCAGGCGGCTGCGGACGGCGTCCCAGGCCGGGTCTGCGGGGGCCGGCGGGTTGAGGCCGACGCCGCGGTCCTTGAAGCCGCTGGAGGTGGAGACGCAGACCACCGGCCCGTCGATCGGCTCGTCCAGGGCTCGCAGGCCCGCCAGCCCGGCCGCGGCCGACAGCTCCACCCACAGGCCCTGGGCGGCGAGTTCGGCTTGGGCCTCGCGCAGCCGCCGGTCGTCGAGCAGCAGCGGCCGGCCGCCGCTGTCGCGCAGGGCCAGGACACCGCGGTAGCCGGTGACCGGGCAGTCGATGCCGTACGCATCGGTGGCCCCGACCTCGACCCGGGCGACGGGAAGCCGCTCGCGGACGGCGGCGGCGAGCGGCCCTCCGGTGGCCGGCTCGCAGCTGAACAGCCGCGGGACGCGGTCGGTGAGGCCGAGACGGTGCAGTTCGGCGAAGCCCTTGCCGACGCCGAAGAGCAGTTCGCCGTAGCCGGTCGGCACGAAGACCGCGGCGGGCACGCCGAGGTCGGCGGCGATCTCGTACGCGATGGTCTTGTAGCCCTCCGGTCCGAAGGAGCTGCCGGTGTGGAAGGGGGTGAGGTTGCTGACCGGGAAGAGCCCGAACTCCGCCACGATGCGCTCGGTCAGCGGCCACCGCGCCTCGACGGGCACCGGCAGGACCACGGCCCCGTACGCGTTCAGGAAGGAGGCGGCGGCCGGCGGCACGTCGGGAGAGGCGAGAACGACGCAGCGCAGCCCGGCGCGGGCCGCATAGGCCGCGGCGGAGGCTCCGTGGTTGCCGGAGGAGGCCACCACCACGCCGGGGGCGCCGGTGGCGAGCGCGGCGCTGACGGTGCAGCGGTTGAGCCGGTCCTTGTGGCTCCAGGTCGGGTTGCGCGACTCGTCCTTGACGTACACGCCGTCACCGAGGCCGACCAGCGGCGTGCCGCCCTCGCCGAGCCCGGGAGCGGCCAGCGGCGGCAGCAGCGCCGCCCAGCGGTCGAGCCCGGGGCCGGCGGGCCGCGCGGTGAGGAAGTCGGCGGGCACGCGCGCATAGTCGTAGTCGACCTCGACCGGGTAGGAGACGGTCTCGGTGCTGGTGCGCGGACAGCCGCGGGTCAGCGGGGGGAGCAGCGGATAGCGGACCTGCGGGTCGCCGAGGGAGCGCTGGCCCGAGGCCAGGGACGGTGCCGTCGTCATGCCCGAAATCCTACGAGGCGGCCCCGGTGGCGGACGGGCGGTATGCCTACCGGGGCGGCGAACTGACGGTCTTACGGGAATGTGGTTCCTGGTGGCGTTGAGTCAGACCGCCCTCAGGAATGGCTGGTTCTGCTCGGGCGCGCAGCCCCGGGACGCCCGGCACCGGGGGCCGGTGACGCACGGAACGGGCGCCCGCCCCCAGCGGGGCCCTCCTGCCGGTCGGCGGGAGCGGCCGTGCTTCCCGGACCGCGCCGGAGGCGGCAGAAGAGCCACCGGCAGCCCCTCGCCGGGCTGCCGGTGACGTACAGGGTGGAACTCAGCACTGGGGGCGACGACCGTGGTTCGCCCCGCGCCTCGCCCGTGCCTTCTTCTTGCGACGACGCTTCGACGACATGGCCACTCCTCTCGCGACGGGAACACTGCTCCCGCTATCCACCGTCGCACACCGGGCCCGCGCAGGCCTGCGGAAGCCGGGCCGGGCCGACCAGCCCCGGCTCCCGGCCCCCGCCCCGGCCCCGGCTGCGAACCGCCCGTCCGCCCGGCCGCGCGGTTTCGCGGCCGGGCGGACGCCCCGGACCGGGGCACGATCAGGGGCAGTGCTTCCAGGCGAGGTGGTAGATGGTGTTGATGCTGCCGTCGGTGGAGTCCATGGTCATGAAGCTGGTGGTCCTGGTCGGGTCCGACGTGCCGGCGCCGACCCGGAGCTCGGTGTTGATGTTGAAGTTGCGCAGCTCCCCGCAGGGCGCCCAGACCAGGGCTTCGACGTCGACGGTGTCGGTCGCCTGCCAGCTGTTGTCGAGCGCTCCGGCGAACTGGTGGCTGCGCGAGGTGGTCTGGGGCGAGCCCTGGAAGTAGTAGCTGGCGCGCTCCGTCCCGGTCGCCCCCTTCTCCAGGTGGGCGAAGCCGCGGTAGTCGGCGGAGGCGATCGCGTAGGTGAAGCCCTGCGGGACGTGGACGTTCAGGTTGAGCTGGCAGTTCTTGCGGAAGTCGGTGGGCTTGGACCCGACGCCCACCTGCGCGATGTAGTCGCTGTAGGTGACCGTGAAGGCGGTGTTGTCCGGGGAGACGGCGACGGCCGCCGTGCCGGCCGGGCAGCCGGATCCGTTGACGGTGGCCACGTCGATGACGATCTTGTCCGGCGGAGGCGTCGTCCAGCCCGTGCCGGCGGCGACGCCGCTGAGCGGGATGACGAGCAGTGCCGCGGCTGCGCCGCCGACGGCCATGGTGCGTACGGTCACGGGTGTTTCCTTCCACTTGCCCGCCGTTTCCGGTGTCGCACCCCCACGTGCGGACCTCAGCGGGTTGTCGCGTCCATGTCAGCACCTGGGATCCGTCCCGTACAGGGAGTGCGGGAGGGCGCATCGCAACGCGCCGGGGCGGCCGCGCCCGCGCCGGCCGGCGCCGGCTGCGCGCGGGCGCCGACCGTCCGGCGGGCCACGGTGCAGCGGACCGCGCACCGCTGACCACGGACCGCGGACCGCGGCGGACCTGACGCCCATCCGCGACGGCCGACCGCCCCGGCGCCTCCGGGCCGCGGCCCACGCCTCTCCCCCGGCGGGCCGGATCGGACGGTGGCGGCGATGATCGGAGGACGGCGGCCGACGCTCCCCCGGCAGGCCGATGCTCCCCCGCAGGGCGGGGCGGGCGGGAGCGCGGCCCGGTCGGACGGGAGGACCGAATGGGCCACGACCAGACGCGCCCGGTGCGGCGCGCCACCCCCGAGGAGCGGGCGGCGGGCGGCCGGGCGGCGCGCCACCCGACGCCGCGTTCCGCCCACGGCGAGTACCGGCCGGGCCCGGACCGGCCCGATCCGCTGGCGATCCTGCAGGCCCAGTCGGCGCTGCGGGTGCCGGAGCTGGTGCCGATCCGCTACGGGCGGATGAGCGAGTCCCCGTTCCGCTTCTACCGTGGTGCGGCCGCGCTGATGGCGTCCGATCTCGCGGGCACCCCCGACTCGGGCGTCCGGGTACAGCTGTGCGGCGACGCCCACATGCTGAACTTCCGGCTGCTCGCGTCACCGGAACGGCGGCTGGTCTTCGACATCAACGACTTCGACGAGACACTGCCCGGCCCCTGGGAGTGGGACGTGAAGCGGCTGGCGTCGAGCCTGGTGATCGCGGGCCGGGCGAACGGGTTCGACGAGACGGAGCGCGCGGGCATCGTCGCCGCGACGGTCCGCTCGTACCGGGAGACGATGCGGCGGTTCGCGGGGATGCGCAACCTGGACGTCTGGTACGCGCAGCTGGACTCGCAGCGCCTGCGCGAGCTGGCGGTCGGCCGGGTGTCCAAACGGGCGCGCCAGGGCCTCGACGAGGCGATGTCGAAGGCGCGCACCCGCGACAGCCTGCAGGCCTTCGGCAAGCTCACCGAGATGGTGGACGGCCGGGTGCGGATCGCCGCCGATCCGCCGTTGCTCGTCCCGATCGCCGACCTCCTGCCGGATGTGGAACGGTCGGCCCTGATGACGCTGTTCCACGGCCTGGTCCAGCGTTACGCGCGCACCCTCCCCTCCGACCGGCGGGCCCTGCTCAGCGGATTCCGGCTGGTGGACGCGGCCCGCAAGGTCGTCGGTGTCGGCAGCGTCGGCACCCGGTGCTGGATCTTCCTGCTGCTCGGCCGGGACGGCGACGACCCGCTGTTCCTCCAGGCCAAGGAGGCCGGCGTCTCGGTGCTGGCCCCGTACGTCGGCGCGAGCCTCTACCACAACCAGGGCGAGCGGGTGGTCGCCGGCCAGCGTCTGATGCAGGCGACCAGCGACATCTTCCTCGGCTGGGAGCGCGTCGAGGGGATCGACGGCAGGACCCGGGACTTCTACATCCGCCAGCTCCGCGACTGGAAGGGCATCGTGGTCGCCGAGAAGATGGTGCCGCGCGGCATGCGGGCCTTCGGCGAGCTGTGCGGGGCCACGCTGGCCCGGGCACACGCACGGTCCGGGGATCGCATCGCCATCGCCGCCTACCTCGGGAAGGGGGACGTGTTCGACCGGGCCCTGGTGCGGTTCGCGGAGGCGTACGCCGACCAGAACGAGCGGGACCACCGGGCCCTGGTCGACGCGATCGACGCGGGCCGCCTCCCGGCCGAGGCCGGCTGAGAGGGGCCGGGACGGGCCGAGCCGACCACGCGGGGCGGTCGCGGGAGCCCCGTCACCCCACCGACCCGCCGGTCACGTCCACGACCCGGCCGCTCACGGCCCCGTGACGGGCGCCACCGGCGCGGCGGGTACGGCGGCGCCCGATCCCGGTCGCGGCGCACACGGCGTCAGTCCCGCATGGCCGGCGACTCCGTCTGACCAACGATAATGACTCCGACATGCCCGGCGGGAGGATCATCGACGCGGCCTCCCGGCTGCTGTCACACGGTCTCGCCGGGCCTGGGCGGGGCGATCGGAACAGGGGGTCGAGCTGGCGGCCGCGCTCACCCCGGCCCAGCGCGCCGGACGGCTGGGCCCGCTGGCGCTCCCCGAGGCGGCCGCCGGGCCGCCGAGCCGGATCCGGGACGGCTTCCTGGAGCAGATCCGACGGCTTCCCGACGCCACCCAGGCGGTGCTGCGCGCTCTGCGCGCTGCGAGCGCTCGTGGCGAGCTGCCGGGAGCCGGCCACGGGCGTCATGGACCGGCTGATGACCGGGATCTCCTGCCAGCTGGCCGGCGACCACCCGGCCGCGCGGGAGGCCGCCGCCTGAGCCGTCGCCCACTGCCGCGAGCAGGGCATCAGCGGTTGGCTTCCCACCACGCTCCACCTGCTCGCCCAGACCGAACTGGCCCTTGGCAGCCATGACGAGGCGTCCGCGCACGCCACCGAGGGGCTCCAGCTGGCCGAGTACCACGACCTGGCCCACCGGGCCGCCCGTCTGCGCACCACCCTGGCGATGCTGGCGGGCCTGCGGGGACAGGAGGAGCAGGCCCGCGCCCTGGCCGGCGAAGCCCTGGAGTACACGCGACCGCGCGGGGTGGGACGCGGTGCGGCGGACGCCCTGTGGGCGCTGGGTCTGCTCCGACTCGGCCTGGGCCGGGCGGAGGCCGCGCTGGAACCACTGGAGTCGGCACGGCGCGAGGCGGCCTACCCGCTGCTCTCCCTGCCCCTGCTGCCGGACCTCGTCGAGGCGGCGGGACGCGCCGGCCGCCCGGAACGGGCGACGGAGCCGGCCCGGCTGCTCGGGGAATGGCCCCCGCGCTGGGGCAGCCCGCCCTCTCCGCCCTGGCCCGGAGCCGCGGGCGGGGAGACGGGGCTGACCGCCCGCCGGGACGAGCCGATCAGCCTGCTCAGCCCGCAGGAACGCGAGGTCGTCCGGCTGGCGGCGTCCGGCGCGGGCAACCGGGAGATCGCCACGCAGCTGTTCCTGAGCCCCCGCACCGTCGGACACCACCTCTACCGCGCGTTCCCCAAGCTGGGTGTCAGCTCCCGCACCGAACTCGCCACGCTGCTGGCCTCATGAGGCCGGTACAGTGCGGATAGGGGCTGGTGACGCCGACCGCGAGACCGGGCTCGTAGGTGCCGCGGCCCATCAGGACCGTGTCGGACCTCCGGTCGGCGGCCCCGTCGGTGCCCAACGGCCCGCGGCCCTGGACCGGGACGGTCTCGGGGTACTCGGCCAGGAGTACGGCGGCGAGGTCGCCCTCGAAGGGGAAGAAGTCGAACTGCCCCTCCGGGCCGGCGATGAAGCCGTCGAGGCTGGTGCCGACGAAGTAGGTGAGACGGCGCACACGACCTGCTTTCGGTCAGAGGAGGCGGGGTGACGTCCTTGACGGTAGGCCCGGCGCCGACCGACAGGCATCAGTCGTGCCGACGTAATGTGACCGGTCATCGGCCTGTCGGTCATGGGCCTGCCGGTCATGGGTCGGCGTGCTGTTCGACCGGTGCGGCGGGCGACGACGGCGGGCGACGACGGCAGCCGGGCGGCCCGCCGGATCGCCCCCGACTCGGCAGCCTTGTGGGCGGGTCGGTCGCCGGGAAACCCTGCGCAGGCGGGATAGCCTCGGGCTCCGGCCGGTGCGGCCCGCCCGTGCCGGAGTGCCGAACGCCGGAGGTCCTGCCGTGTCCCTGGTCCGCGTCCACAACTTCTCGGTCTCGCTCGACGGTTACGGGACCGGCGAGGGGCAGAGCCTGGAGGCCCCCTTCGGCCACGCCGGTGACCACCTCCACCGCTGGTTCTTCCACACCAGGACGTTCCGCCGGATGCAGGGCCAGGAGGGCGGCGACACCGGTGTGGACGACGCGATGGCCCGGGCCTGGGGCGACGGCATCGGTGCCGAGATCATGGGGCGGAACAAGTTCGGCCCGCAGCGAGGCCCCTGGGAGAATCACGACTGGACCGGCTGGTGGGGGCCGGACCCGGTGTTCCACACCCCGGTCTTCGTGCTGACCCACCATCCGCGGCCCACGGTGGAGATGGCGGGCGGCACCACCTTCCACTTCGTCGACGCCACCCCGGAGGAGGCGCTCCGCCAGGCCCGGGCGGCCGCCGGCGGCCTGGACGTCCGGATCGGCGGCGGGCCCAGCACCGTCCGCGCCTTTCTGGCCGCCGACCTGGTCGACCACCTGCACGTCGTCGTGGTGCCGATCGTCCTCGGCCGCGGCGAACGGCTCTGGGAGGGACTCGAAGGGCTCGAAGAGCGGTTCCGCACCGAGTCGGTGACCAGCCCGAGCGGCGTGACGCACGTGACCTTCACCCGCGTCTGACCGGCGTGCCGTCGAGTCACCGCGTGGAGCGGGCCCACGCCGGGGTACCGACGCCGGGCGCCCGCCGGTGCATGCACCGGATCGAGGTGAACTGCCCATCCCCGGAGCGGATTTCTGCACGATCGGCGTAGTTCCACGAGGGCGTGGGGATGCGCACCAAGCACATCGGCCGGTCCGTGAGGGCGCTCGGTGCCTCGGTGGCGGTGGTGGCCCTGGCGGTCACCGGCTGCTCGTCGGGCGCCGCCGACGGCGCCGCGGGGGCCGGTTCGTCGTCACCGGCCGCGATCGGGACCGCCTCGCCGACGGCGTCGGCCGCAGCGGCCGGCAGCACGGCGTCGGCGCCCGCACCGTCGCCGAGCGAAACCTGTTTCGACACCTCGATGGTCGGTGACACGACCGTCAGGGGCTATCTGGCCCGCCTTCCCGGCACCGCGCGCATCATCGATCCCGGGCTCTTCATGCGATTGGACGGCCTCCACCTCGACACCCGCACCGACGAACGGCCCTGCCGTCCGGTGGCCGTCACCATCACCCGGTTCTCGGTGCGGCTCGCCCGCACCGGCACGGCGCCGGGGTCGCAGTTCTCGTTCTCGTACACGCCCCTGGACCCGGTCGGGGTGGCGGTCGGTAGGGCCAACGGCGTCATGGCGGGCAGCGTGCCCCCGGCGACCCCGCACTGCACCGGCGTGCTGTCCGTGGTGCACCTGGGCGAAGCCGTCCGGGAGGCGGAGCTCCCGGCGAAGTTCACCATGGTCACGCCGAACCCGCCGCCCACCGCGCCGTACGACCAGAACGTCATCGTGCCGGGCGACCGCATCGTGACCGCCGGGCTGGCGCTGCCCGCCGCCGCCGCCTCCTGCTGATCCGCCCCGGGGCGGGGCCCGCGGGCCCCGCCCCGACGACCCCGCCCCTCGGACCCTGGTGCCGGGCCGGCCGCCGCGGCCTCGCCACCGCGGACCGGTGGGCGCCCGACGACGCTTCCACCACGGGACCCGGACATGCGACCGCTGATGGCCGATTGGAGTGAGCCGGCCCGCCGCCGGCCCGGTCTGTGCTCGGTTCGGGCGTACGTCGGCGCGCTGGTCCTCACAGGTTTGTGCACGCTGGACCGGGGACGGACGGAGGCACGGCCTCCGGACCGGCAGACCGCTGCACGGATCGGAGCACAACATGATCGGGACCCCCGCACCCTTCGACGAGAACGCAGGACCTCCGCCGCTACCGGGCTGCGCCGAGGACGCGGCCGCCGCGCTGAAGCAGATGTTCGTCGACCTGACCCAGGGCGGCCGCATCTCCCGCGGCCAGGACCCCGTCAGGCGGCCGGTGTTCCTCAAGCCGCACGGTGTGGCCCGCGGAGTGCTGACGGTCTCCGCCGACCTGCCGCCCGACCTGCGCGTCGGGTTCCTCAAGGCCGCCCACGAACAGACCGGCGGCCTGACCACCTGGGTGCGTTTCTCCAGCGACACCGTGCCCGGCAGCCCCGACCTCAACACCACCCTCGGCATCGGCATCAAGCTTTTCGGCGTGCCCGGCCCGAAGCTGCTGGACGGCGACACCGAGGCCGGCACCCAGGACCTGCTGCTGCAGAACCACGACGTATTCTTCGTCGACACCGCCCAGGACATGTGCGAGTTCACCAGGGCCGGTGTCGTCGACGGCAGCTACGAGCCGTACCTGCGGGACCACCCGGTCACCCAGGAGATCCTCGACGCGATGGCCACGTTCGAGGAGAGCGTGCTCACCGCGACGTACTGGGGTGTGCTGCCCTACGCCTTCGGCCCCGAGCGGTTCGTCAAGTACAAGCTGGTGCCCGCCGGTTGTGAACCCGGCGATCCTGCGGCGGTGCCCCCCGACGAGGATCCCGCGTACCTGGGCGCCGACCTGCGCCACCGCCTCTCGGCGGGAACGGCGGCCTTCGACCTGCTGCTGCAGTTCCGCACCGACCCGCAACGCATGCCGCTGGACCAGGCCACCGTGCGCTGGGAGGAGTCCGAGAGCGAACCGGTGAAGGTGGCCCGGCTGACCCTCCAGAAGCAGGACGTCACCGCCCGGGGCCAGTCCACGTACGGCGAGAACCTCGCCTACAACCCGTGGCACAGCCTCGCCGAGCACCGACCGGTGGGCAGCATCGCCGAGGTCCGCAGGACGGTCTACCAGGCCTCGGCCGAACAGCGCCGCGACGTCAACGGCGTCCCGGCGGCCGAGCCCGGCCCGGCCCGCCCGCAGATCACGCCGCCGCCCGCCCGCGACACCCGGATCGTCCGGGCCGCCGTGCACCCGGCGATCGGCGTGGCCCGGGTCGGCGACAGCGCGGACGAGTACGTGCTCGCCCCCGAGGTCGACCACCCGGCCCCGCTGCCCACCGGGAGCTACAAGGACGCCACCGGAGCCCTGAAGCGGCAGGCCGTCCGGTTCCGGGTGTACGGCTACAACGCCGCCGGCGAACCGGTCGCCGAGCTGACCGCCGACAACGCGGACCTGCGCTGGACCGTGCACGTCGTCAACTCGAAGGCCGCCTGGTACCAGTTCCAGCTGGCCCTCGACATCCCGGAGGCGGACAAGACCGAGGACAGCAACCTGCGCAATCCCAAGGTCCCCGCCAACCGGCGCAAGCGGCTGGTCATCGACCCCGGCATCCGGTCGGTGCGCGGCCGCAACCGGGCCGGCGGCCCCGAGCACCTCTTCGACACCGGCACCTTCCTGGACCGGCCGGTCTACCTCGGCGAGCTGCGCACCGACGAGAGCGGCCGGCTGATCTTCCTCGGCGGCCGGGGCGTGTCCGCGTCGGCCACCGACACCCCCGCCGACACCTTCGCCAACAACGACGGCTGGCACGACGACGTCTCCGACGGCCCGGTCACCGCCGAGGTCAGCATCGACGGCCGGCCCATCCCGGTCGAGCCGGGCTGGGTGGTCACCGCACCGCCCAACTACGCGCCCGAACTCACCTCGGTGCGGACGATGTACGACCTGGTCCGCGACGTCTTCGTCACCGCCGGCGTCCTCCCCGAACCGCGGCAGCCGTCCTTCACCCGCGACGTGCTGCCCGTCCTGCGCCGCCTCTGCGACCTGCAGTGGGTCAACCAGGGTGTGGCGGTCCAGCTGGGGCACGGCGGGCGGGAGGACCTCCTCGCCCCCGACACCCTCGCCGCGCTGGCGGACCCCTCGCCCGTCCACGAGGAGCTGCGCCGGCAGGTCTGGCTCACGATCCGCAACTACGACCGCGACGGCACGTCCCCGGTGCCGTGGCCGGGGGTCTACGGCGACGCGATGAACGTACCGGCCGAGTCGGTACGCCAGCACGTGACGCTCTCCCCGCTCCAGTACCGCCTCCTGGAGCGCTGGGCCGGCGGGGACTTCGCCGCCGACCACGACCCGCAGGCCACGCCGCCCGCCTCCCTCGACCAGGTGCCGTTCGCCGAGCGGCCCCAGACGCTCGACCGGGCCGCGCTGTCGTTCTGTCTCGCCGACGCCTTCCACCCCGGCTGCGAACTCACCTGGCCGATGCGCCACACCACCCTGTACAGCAGCCCCTTCCGGGTGCGCCGGCGCGATCCGGACCTGCCGCCCCCGCCCGCCTACGGACCGAAGCTCACCCCGCAGACCGCCCTCTCCTTCGACGGACCGCTCTACGCCCAGCGGCCGGGTGACCTGACCCGGTGGATGGCCGTGCCCTGGCAGACCGACACCGCGAGCTGCCGCTCGGGCTACGAGTACCTCTCCGGCTTCGGCATCTACGACCCGTACCTCCCCACCTTCTGGCCGGCCCGGGTGCCCAACCACGTGATCGCCGAGGAGGAGTACGCGATCGTGATGGACACCTCCCGGCCCATGGCCGAGCGCCTGGCGGCCTTCGGGAACCGGCGGGCCTGGCTCCGCTGGCTCCCCCCGCGCTACGTCGACGCCATCAACGCCATGGTGACGGACTTCGGCAAGCTCGGTCTGGTCGAGCGCCGCCCCGGGCCGACCGACGACCCCCGGCTGCCGGCGGAGCTGCTGGTCGAGTCCGAGGTGAGCTTCCCGCCCGAGCCCGCTCCGCCCGCCCGGCGCAACCTGGTCGCCGTGCACGTACCGCTCGGCGCCGACCCGGTGCTCGGCGAGGCCGCGATGGCCACCGCCGTCACCATGGCGGAGCTGCCCGACGAGGAGGTGTCGGCGGGCTTCATCGACAAGGTCAAACGCTTCCGGCGCCACCGGTGACGGTCCGCCCGCGCCCGTCCGGGCCCGTCGACGCCGCCGTGGCCGGCGGCGGCCCGGCGGGCGCGGTCGCGGCGCTGGTCCTGGCGGCCGCGGGCCGGCGCGTCCTGCTCCTCGACCCCGGCGGGCGGTCCCCGTCGGCCGCCGGCCGCCGGGGCGCGTTCAAGATCGGTGAGTCCCTGCCGCCCGCCGCCCGCCCGCTGCTGCGCGATCTCGGGCTGCTGGACGGCTTCCTGGCCGCCGGCCACCCCCCGTCCACGGGGACGTACGCGGCCTGGGGTTCGGCGGCGCTGCACGGTCGCAGCCACCTCTTCGACCCGTACGGGCACGGCTGGCACCTCGACCGGCTCCGCTTCGACGCCTTCCTCCGGGACGCGGCCGTGGCGGCCGGCGCCGAGCTGCGGCGGGCCACCGTGCTGAAGCACGCCGGCGGCCTCCTGACCGTCCGTGAGCGCGACACCGGCGCCGTGACGGAGCTGCAGAGCCGCTGGACGGTCGACGCCACCGGCCGGCGCTGCGTCATCGGCCGCCGGTACGGCCACCGCCACCGGCAGGACCGGCTCGTCGCCGCGTACGCCGTGTTCCGCGATCCCGGCGCCGCGGAGCCGGCGCAGCCGCGGGACGCCGAGGCGCGCACGCTCGTCGAGGCGGCACCGCACGGCTGGTGGTACACCACCCTGACCCCGGCCGGACGCCTGGTCGCCCACCTGACCGACGCCGACCTCGCCGACCCTGCCCTGCGGACACCCCACGGCTTCTGGCACGGCATCACCCGCACCGAGCACGTACGGCGGCGGCTGGCCGGCTACGACCCCGCCGCGACCGCCGTGCCGCGCTGGACGCCCGCCCACGGCCTGCGGCTGAGCCCGGCCGCCGGCCCCGGCTGGGTGGCGGCCGGGGACGCCGCCCTCGCCTTCGACCCGCTCTCCTCGCAGGGCATCCTCACCGCGCTGCACACCGGCGCCCGCGCGGGGCAGACCGTGGCGGCGTGCCTGGCCGCCCCCGGCCCGACGGCCGCCGCGCTCGCCGACTACACGGCGTTCCTGGACGGCGTCGCGGACGCGTACCGGAGAAACCATGCGTACTCGTACGACCAGGAGCGACGTTGGCCGCTCAGCGCTTTCTGGCAGCGCCGGCGGGCGGGCGCCGGAGCCCCGTCCGGCATAGCCTGAAAGAACCCGACCACTTGTCCATGGGGGCAGTCATGACAGCTCCAGCTCCGACGCATGCCGTCTGGGACGCCACGGAGGTCACCCAGTCGGTGCAGGACCTCCAGCACCGCGTCGCCCTGATCGCCGGCAAGGTCACCGTGATCCGCGTCTACGTGAGCGGCACCAGCGGACCCGCCGCCGGTGTGCGCGGTACCGTCACGCTGATCCGGTCGACGACGGACCCCGGCGTCAAGGTGACATCGGTCAACACCATCGCCCTCGACCCCGACGCCGCCCAGGACCTCGCCGCCCGCCGCGCCGACGCGGACCTGAGCCTCAACTTCATCGTGCCGCCCACGCTGACGGCGGAAGGGGCACTCAGCGTGAGCTCGGTGACCCTCAGTGATGCACTGACCGGTGCCGTCCTCCCGCTCGGTGCCACC
The DNA here is from genome assembly GCF_055561295.1 of Kitasatospora sp. NPDC022785. NCBI lineage: Bacteria > Bacillati > Actinomycetota > Actinomycetes > Kitasatosporales > Streptomycetaceae > Kitasatospora > Kitasatospora sp. NPDC022785. The sequence continues at coordinate 38,514 of NZ_JBVHHB010000019.1, forward strand.
GGCGCCGGCCCGACCGTGCTGTTCCGCAGCGGCCCGCCGCTGCGGATCCGCGTCCTCGGACTGCGCTACAGCACGACGGACCCGCCGGGCACCTTCACCCCGCGGGACCTGGACTTCAACGCCCTGGTCAGCTGGCTCAAACGCGCCTACCCGGTGGCCGAGGTCATCAGCTCACACGCCGTCATCGACGCCACCGCCACACCACCCTTCACGTGTGAGGACACCAACGCCCAGCTCGCGGCCATCCGCAACCTGGACATCAGTGCCGGCGGTGACCGGCGCACCCACTACATCGGCCAGGTCGCCGACGGCGGGTTCTTCCTGCGGGGGTGCTCCTCCGGCCTCCCCGTGGCGGCCGACCCGAGCGTCGTCGCCTCGTCGCCGTGCGGTTCGGCGCCGTTCGGCTGGGACTTCGACGGCACCTACGGCGACTGGTACGGCGGCCACGAACTCGGCCACACCTTCGGCCGCCGGCACCCCGGCTTCTGCGGTGAGTCCCCGGACGACCGGCAGGGCTACCCCTTCCAGAGCGGGCAACTCGCCGACGGGCCGGACACCTTCGTCGGGTTCGACGTGGGCGACCCGGCGCTGAACCTGCCGATGAAGGCCAGGCCGGGGATGCAGTGGCACGACGTGATGACCTACTGCGACCGCCAGTGGATGAGCAGCTACACCTACGAGGGCATCCGCCGGCGGCTGGCCGCCGAGGACTCGCTCGTGGCCGGTGCCCCGCTGCCCGAGGACACCCCGGTGTCCGCCGCCGCCCCGCTCACCGCCGCCCAGCTCACCGTCGTCCCGGTCGCCGGGCCTCCCCGGCCCGGGGGAGGCCGCCCCGACGAGCGGTTCCCGAAGCTGTCCGTCAGCCTCGCGCCTCAACCGGCGGCCGAGCCCGCGCTCCGGGCGGCCGGAGCCGCTCCGGAGGCCGAGCAACTCGTCAGCGTCGTCGGCACGGTGAACCTCAGCCGGCGCGAGGGCGGCATCCGTTTCGTCAATCCGGTGACGCCACTGGCCGCGCAACCCGCCCAGCCCGGCGGTACGGCCGGTCCGGACGGTGAGGCCGCCGGCCCGAACGGCGGGACCCGGGTGGTCCTGCGGATCCGGCAGACGGACGGCGCACCGCCGCGCGAGATCCCGGTCCCGGTCAAGCTCGCCTCCGAGCTGGGCCCGAACGACGACCGCACCGGCCTGGTGGACACCGTCGTGCCGGTCGGGGCCAGCCCGGAGGCGATCGAGCTGGTCGTCGGCGGCCAGGTCGTGGACACCTTCCGCCCCGGCGGCGCACCGCCGGCCCTGCGCGCCGCCCGCCACGCGAGCGCCGCGGCCGGGGCGTTCGGGCTGGCGCTGGACTTCGACAGGGGACCGGAGGCCGGCCAGACCTTCACCGCACAGGTCAGCACCGACAGCGGCGCCACGTGGCAGACGATCGGCGTCGGTCTGAAGGACCCGACGATCCAGGTGGATCGCAGCCAGTTCCGCCCGGGCGACCAGGTCCAGCTGAGGATCATCTCGACCAACGGGTTCACGAGCACGGCAGCCGACATCCAGGAGATCCAGGTCTGAGCGGACCTCCTCCGCGGGGCCGGCCCCGGGAACGGCCGGCCCCGCGGTGGCCGCTGCTCCCGGGGCGCCGGGATCACTCCCCGCCGGCCGGGTCGGCCAGGGCCGACGCCTCCTCCCTGAGCTGCTCCTCGGACGCGCCGCGCCGCCAGTAGCCGGAGAAGTCGACGGCCCGCCGGTCGAGGCCGCGCTCGCCGACCAGGTGGCGCCGCAAGGCCCGCACCACCCCGGACTCGCCCGCGATCCACGCGTACGGCGCGCCCGCGGGCAACCGGGCCGCCCGGACGGCGTCGAGCAGCCCACCCCGGTGGGCGGGGTCGCGGACCAGCCAGGTGAGCTCCGCGTCCGCCCCGGCCGGCAGGTCCTGGACGTCCCGGGCGTGCGGCACCTCGATCCACGCCCTCACCCTGGTGCCGGCCGGCAGCCACTCCAGGATCGCGCCGACGGCGGGCAGTGCGGTCTCGTCGGCCGCCAGCAGGACCCAGTCGGTGCCCTCCGGCGGCCGGAAGCCCACGCTGCGGTTGTCCGCGACGCGCGGCCCGAGCAGGATCACCCGGTCGCCGGGCCCGGCCGCCGCCGCCCACCGGGACGCCGGGCCGGCCGCCTCCCCTGGAAGACCGGTGCCGTGCAGCGCGAAGTCCACGTCCACCTCGGCGAGTTCGGGCCGGTGCGCGCGGACGGTGTAGGAGCGCATCACCGCCCGCTCGTCGGCCGGCAGCGCCCGCCAGGCGGCGAACCAGTCCGGGCCGGCGTCGACCGGCAGGACCGGGGCCGGCTGCCCGGGGTGCGGCAGGAAGAGCGAGAAGCTCTGGTCGCGCCCGCCGCCGGCGAAGCCCGTCAGCTGCTCGCCGCCGAAGGTGACGCGCGCCATGGTGGGCCCGAGCCGTACGGCCCGCACGACGCGGGCCTCGAAGAACCCGAACTGGGCCGCGACCGCGGCCTCGTCGGCCTTCATCAGAGCTTCTTGGCGGCCTGGACGGCCTTGGCGAGGTTCTCCAGCAGCGGCGCCGCTCCGGCGTAGGAGAACCGCGGCACGGCGTCCCAGGCGACGACCTGGCCGGCCTTGACCGCGGGCAACCGGCCCCAGGCGGGCTTCGCCGCGAGGTCCCTGGGCTGCAGCGCGGTCGGGCGGGCGTCGAGGATGATCAGGTCCGCGGCGTACTTGTCGGCGTTCTCCCAGCTCAGCGCCTCGAAGTAGTCGCCCTCCGCCAGCTTGTCGGGGACGACGAAGTCGACGCCGAGGTCCGCGAAGTAGATCAGGTCGGTGGCGATCTTCGGGTTCGAGACGTAGAAGAGGTCGGCGCTGCCGGAGGCGGCCATCACCTTGATCCCGCCGGCGGCCCTGACAGCCCGGCGCAGCTGCTCGGCGGCCGCCTCGAAGCGGGCCTTGGCGTCGGTGACCTTCCTGGCCGTCAGGTCGGCGCCGAGCGAAGCGGCCAGCGTGGCGTAACGCTCGATCGGCTGGGTCATCGGCACCCGGCCGGTGGTGACGGCGACGCTCGGGGCGAGCTTGAGGATCTTGTCCTTCGACTCGTCCGGCACGTACCAGAGCGCGTCGGGGTCGTACATGTGGGTGACCAGGAGTTCGGGGCGGAGCGCGGCGTACTTCTCGACCGAGAACTCGCCCCAGGCGTTTCCGACGATCTCGACCTGGTCGAGGCGGACGTCCCCGGCCTGCCGGTCGGCCTTGCCGTCCGGGGCCTTCGTCTCGCCGAAGACGCCCACGATCCGGTGGTCGACACCGAAGTCGACGAGGGCGGCGGCGGTGCCGGTGAAGGCGACCACCCGGGTCGGGACCGTCCTGGCGGTGACGGTGGTCTTCCGGTCGTCGGTGAAGCTCCACGGGCCTCCGGCGGCCGGCCCGCTCTCGGCCGACGATGAAGGGCTCGTGCCGCCACAGGCGGTGAGCAGGGCGCCGAGGGTGGCGGCGCCGCCCGCGGCCAGGAGGCCACGGCGGGAGAGGTCGGCAGTTCCGGGCATGGGCATGGTGGTGCTTCTTTCACGGCATTGACGAATCGGAAGATAGGTTAACCTAACCTAAGTTCACCATCGGGCGTCACCCGCCCGCCGCTCGGAAGTACCGGAGCCACCTTGTCCGTCACCACCTCCCTCCCGGCCCCGGGGGACCAGGCCCGTGCCCGCCCGGCCGGGCGCGGGGCCGCCCGGGCCGCGGGGCTGGCCGCCTCCGCGCTGGTGCTGCTCACCGTCCTGGCCCTCAGCATCGGCTTCGGCGCCAAACCACTGTCACCGGCCGAGGTCTGGCACGGCCTCACCGACCCCGCGTCACCCGCCTACACGGTGGTGCACGAGATGCGGCTGCCCCGCACCCTGCTCGGTCTGCTCACCGGCGCGGCGCTCGGCCTGGCGGGAGGGGTGATGCAGGCCCTGACCCGCAATCCGCTCGCCGATCCCGGGCTGCTCGGGATCAACGCGGGCGCCTCCGCCGCGGTCGCCACCGCCGTGGGATTCCTCGGCGTCACCTCCTTCGGCGGCTACGTCTGGTTCGCGCTGGCCGGCTCGGCCGTCGTGGCCGTCCTGGTCTACGCGGTCGGCGGCGGGCGCAGTGCCACCCCGGCCCGGCTCGCGCTCGCGGGCTCGGCCCTCAACGCCACGCTCTTCTCGTTCGTCAGCGCCGCCATGGTGCTCGAGTCCGCCTCGCTCGACAAGATCCGCTTCTGGACGGTCGGTTCACTGGCCGGCGCCGGTCCGTCCACGGCGCGCCAGGTGCTGCCGTTCGTCGCGGCAGGCCTGCTGCTCGCGTTCGCGCTGGCCCGGCCGCTCAACGCGCTCGCCCTCGGCGACGACTCGGCGCGGGCCCTCGGCGCCCGACCCGCCGTGACCAGGGCCGCCGCGATCGCCGCGGTGACCCTGCTCTGCGGGTCGGCGACGGCCGCCTGCGGCCCGATCGTCTTCGTCGGGCTGATGGTCCCGCACTTCGTCCGCGCGCTCACCGGGCCCGACCTGCGCTGGCTGTTCCCCTACTGCGCGGTCCTCGCGCCCGTGCTGCTGCTGGGCGCCGACGTGCTCGGCCGGCTGCTCGGCCGCCCGGGAGAACTGCAGGCCGGCATCGTCACGGCGGTGGCCGGCGGCCCGTTCTTCCTCTGGTTCGCCCGGCGCCGGAGGGTCGGCGCATGAGCCGGCGATCGACTGGAAGGTCCCTATGAGCGTCATCAGGTTCGGCGGCCGCTCCGTCCGCTACCGCCCCCGCGCCCTGGCCGCCGGTTCGGCCTGCGCGCTCGCCGCGCTGGCGGTCGGCGTACTGGCCCTCGGCAGCGGCGACTACCCGCTGAGCCCGGCGGACGTCCTGCGCACCCTCACCGGTGGCGGCTCCCCCGCCGAGGACTTCGTGGTCAACGAGCTCAGGCTGCCCCGGCTGGCCACCGCCCTGCTGGTCGGCGCCGCCCTCGCGCTGGCCGGAGCGCTGTTCCAGTCACTCGTCCGCAACCCGCTGGGCAGCCCCGACATCCTCGGCTTCACCCAGGGCGCGGCCACCGGGGCACTGCTGGTCGTGGTCGCCGGCGGCAGCAGCCTCGCGCTGGCCACCGGGGCGGCCGCCGGCGGACTGGCCACCGGAGCCGTGATCTACGCCCTGGCGTGGCGCCACGGTGTGCACGGTCACCGGCTGGTGCTGGTCGGCATCGGCACCGCCGCGATCCTCACCGGGATCAACGGCTACCTGCTCACCCGGGCGTCGCTCACCGACTCCGCCCGCGCGATGCTCTGGCTCACCGGCAGCCTGGACGGGCGGGGCTGGGCCGACGCCGCCCCGCTGCTGGTCGCGCTCGCCGTCCTCGGACCGGCCGTCCTGCTCGGCGGCGGGCGGGCGGTGACCGTGCTGGACATGGGGGACGACGCGGCGAGCGGCCTCGGCATCCACCCCGAGCGGCTGCGCCTGATGCTGCTCTCCTCGGCCGTCCTAATCTCCTCGCTCGCGGCGGCGGCCGCCGGTCCGGTCTCCTTCGTCGCGCTCACCGCGCCGCAGCTGGCCCGCCGGCTCACCCGCGCCCCCGGACCCAACCTGCTCGCCGCCATGACCACCGGCGCCGCCCTGCTGGTCACCGCCGACTTCGCCGCGCAGCGGCTGTTCGCCGACCACCAGCTGCCGGTCGGCGTGGTCACCGGCGTCCTCGGCGGCGGCTATCTGATCCGGCTGCTGGCCACCGAGCGCCGGGCGGGCCGGATATGACGGCACCGGGCGGGCCGGATACGACGGCGGTGGGCACCTCCCCACCGGACGGAACACCACCCCCACGAGACGGAGCACCGACCATGGCGGACGCCGGAACGCGACTGGCCGCCCACGACCTCACCCTCGCGTACGAGCGGCGGACCATCGCCGAGCACCTGACGGTCGCCGTCCCCGACCGGTCGTTCACGGTCGTCGTCGGCCCCAACGCCTGCGGAAAGTCCACCCTGCTGCGAGCGCTCTCGCGCACGCTCAAGCCGGCGGCCGGCAGCGTGTTCCTGGACGGGCGGTCCATCAGCACCGTGCCGGCCAAGGAGGTGGCCCGCACCCTCGGGCTGCTGCCGCAGTCCTCGGTCGCGCCCGAGGGGATCACCGTGGCCGACCTGGTCGCCCGCGGGCGCTACCCCCACCAGGGCCTGCTGCGCCAGTGGTCGCCCCGGGACGAGCGGGTGGTCGAGGAGTCGATGGCCGACACCGGCGTCGCCGACCTCGCCGACCGGCTGGTCGACGAGCTCTCCGGCGGCCAGCGCCAGCGCGTCTGGATCGCCATGGCGCTGGCCCAGGAGACCGCGCTCCTGCTCCTGGACGAGCCCACCACCTACCTGGACATCGCCCACCAGATCGAGATCCTCGACCTCTGCGCCCGCCTGCACGAGGAGCGCGGCCGCACCCTGGTCGCCGTCCTGCACGACCTCAACCACGCGGCCCGGTACGCCACCCACCTGATCGCCATGCGCGACGGCCGGGTGGTGGCCGCGGGCGAGCCGGCCCGGATCGTCACCGCCGAGCTCGTCGAGGAGGTCTTCCGGCTCCCCTGCCGGGTGATCGACGACCCGGAGACGCACACTCCGCTGGTCGTCCCGGCCGCCCGCAGGACGGCCCGGTCGGGCGCCCGCCCCTGAGCGGCCGGGCGGCGGGACCATCCGCCGCCCGACCGCGCGGACCGGCAGCAAGGTTCGCACTCGGACAGGTGACAGATCGTGCGACGGCAGCAGCCCCGTGCAACCGTTGCTACGCCACCAACCGTGGCGAACGGCAACACCGGGAGAACCTCATGAGCGCCGACCGTATTGAATCGAAACAGCTCGCCGCGGCTGCGGCCCAGGGTGTCGCGATCGCGATCGCGGCCCGCAACTCCCCTGGCGAGTTCGACATCTCCAGGCCCATCGTCGCCGGCTTCTTCCCGGAGGAGCTCTTCGAGGTGACGCTGGCGCAGAGCTTCGACGGACAGTTCGCGGTGAAGAACGTCCAGCCCCTCAAGGCTCCGCGGTAGACCCCGCCATGCCGCAGGACAACGCCGACGACGGCGGGGGACTGCTCTGCCCCAGCGCGCCGGCCGACCCTGCGGGGTCGGTCCTGATCGGAGTCGTGGCGGGCACACCCGCCGCACCGCGGGTCGTCCCGACCGCGCAGGCGATGCCCGTCAGCCTTGAGATCATCGAACTGGCCCGGCCCGCCTCACCCGGCGAGGTCTTCCGCTTCGCGGGGGCATGCCAGGCGTCGGGCTGCATCCACTTCAGGGACTCGGCCTGCCAGATCGCCGCCCGCAGCGCCGTGCTGCTGGACGAGGTGGTCGAGGACCTGCCGAGATGCCCGATCCGTGCGCAGTGCCGCTGGTTCCACCAGGAAGGGCCCTCGCTCTGCCGGCGCTGCCCGCAGATCGTGACGGAGCAGTACAGGCCCTCGGCGGAGATGCTGCGGATCGTGAACGAGAACGATCCGCCCGCGAGCGCCGGCGCCGGTCTCGCACCGTGAACCGACCGCCCGTCGGAGGCTCGCCTCCGACGGGCGGTCGGCTGTGCCCGGTCGCCGTGCGTGGCCGCCGTGCGTGGACGGCCGTCAGTCGTCAGCCGCACGCCGTCCGTGGCCGGCCGTGCGCGGACGCTTGTGCGTCGTCAGCCGTTGTCGGCTGCCGCGTCGGTGTCCGCCTGGGCGGCGGCGCTCTCGGCGGCGTCCAGTTTCTGCTGCATGTCCTGGGCCTGGGCGCTGTCGGCCGCGCCGCCGTCCTGCTTGCCCGCGGAGGAGCCGGTGGTGGCCCCCGTGTGGGATCCGGAGGGGCCACAGCCGGCGAGGAGGGCGGCTGCCGCCAGGGCCAGCGCCGCGAGCACGGCGGCGGGGCGGCGGGTCACTTGCCGGCCCCCTCGTTGTGGGCGGCGCACCAGGTCGCCACGGCCTTGAGGTCGCCCTGGCGGGCCTGCAGCGTGGTGACGAGGGCCTTGCGGGCGGTCAGCCGGTTGGTGAGGTAGGTCTCGATCTCGGCGTGGCCGGCGGCCTTGGCCTCCGTGACCCGCTGCTGCAGGCGGGCGACGGAGCCGACCACGGTGGCGTCGCCGTTGAGCCGGTTCACCGCCTTGGTGACTCGCTCCTCGGTCTTGGGCAGCCGCTTGCAGATGTTCTTCGCACCGTCACTCTTCGGCGTCGCCGCGGCGGTCGGGGCACCCGACGGCGAGCCGCCGCCCCCGTCGGCATGGGCCGGCACGGCGGCGAGCAGCGAACCGGCGATGGCGAGGGCGCCGAGGGCGGCGGCCTTGCGGCTGACGGACACACGGTTGGCGGGCATGTGGCTTCCTTTCTCCGTTACGGGTGCCGGCACCGGCCGGGCGCACAAGGGCCGGCCGGTGCCGGGACGGTCGCCAGGAGAGTAGGACGGCTCTTTGTGGATTCCCTGTGGAACGGGGAACGGGGAAGGGGACCGGCGGCAAGCGGCAAGCCGCGGGCGGCAGTGGCGGAGCCGGACGGCGGCTCAGTGGCCGGTGCCCGAGATCCAGTCGCGGCCGGCCGGCAGCTCGATGGTCGGGGCATCCGGGCGGGGCCGCGGCAGCCTGACCTCCATCCGGCAGCCGCCGCCGGGCGGGGTCGTGATCCGGACCGTCCCCCGGTGCAGCGCGACCTGCTGCGCGACCAGGGTGAGGCCGAGGCCCGAGCCGGGACTGTCGCGCCGGCGGTGGAACCGGCGGAACACCGCCTCCCGCTCGGCCGGGCCGATCCCGGGGCCGCGATCGTCCACGGTGAGCAGCACGGTCTCGCCCTCGGCCGCGAGCCGGAGCGCCACCTGCGCCGGCTCCTGCCCCTGGCGGCCGTGCACAGCGGCATTGCCGAGCAGGTTGGCGAGCATGATCCTCAGTCCGGGCTCCCAGCCGAACACCCGCACCTCCTGCGGGACGTCCGCCGTGAAAGCCGCCTGCGGATGGCGGCGGGCGGCCTCGCCGACCGCCGCGTCGGCGACCTCGGCGAGGTCCACCGACCGGAACGCGTCCACCTGGACCAGGTCGCCCCGGGCGAGCGCGGCCAGCGCCGTGAGCAGGTCGAGCATCCGGGCGTGGTCGTCCCGCAGCTCGGCGACGATCTCCGCCCGGTCGGCGGCGGGCAGATCCGGGTGGGCGGCCAGCACGTCCAGATTGGTGCGCAGGCTCATCAGGGGGGTCCGCAGTTCGTGCGAGGCCGTGGAGGAGAACGCGCGGGCGGTGTCCAGGGCCTGGGCGGTGCGCTGCGCCTGCTCGTCGTAGCGGGCGAGGAGGAGCGCGAGCGCGGCGGAGAGCTCGTCCACCTCCGTCGTCCCGGTCCGCTCCGCCACGAAGCCGCGACCGGCCGGGCCGGGGGTGCCGGCAGGATCGTCGGCGTCGGCCGGACGGGGTGCACCGGCCGGTCCGCCGGCGGTGTCCGGCCCGCCGGCGCCGTTCGCCCCGCTGGTGGCGGCCGGTGCCGCCGGGTCGAGCGCGGCCGCGCGGCGGCTGAGCCGGCGCAGCGGCGCCGTCGCCCGCTCGGCGAGGACGAACCCGATCAGCGCGGAGACCGGCGCCGCGACCAGCGCCACCAGCAGCACCCGCCGCCGGACGGCGGCCGTCTCACTGTCGGCCTGCCCCGCGGGCGCCACCACCCAGAGCGTGCCGCCGGAGCCGGCCGCCCCCGCGGCGCCGACCCTGACGGTCAGCACCCGCCAGGCCCTGCCCTGGTCGCGCACAGTCACCGGACCGCCCGGCACGGCGGGGAAGGCCTCCGCGTCGGCGGGCTGCGGACCGACCGACAGCAGGACGGACCCGTCCTGGCCGGTCACCCGCACGCCCGCGTCCAGGGCCGAGTCCAGCACCTTCCGCTGCTGGGTCTGCTCGGCCTTGGGCCGGCCCTTGCTGTCGGCGGCCACGAGGGCGCGGACGTTGGGCAGGACGGCGGCCGCCCGGTCGTTGAGCCGGGTGTCCTGCTGGTGGCGCAGGTCCCGGCCGACAAGCGGCAGGAGCAACAGCCCGGCCAGGGCCACCAGGAGCGGCACCACGGCGGCCGCCCACAGCGCGATCCGGGTGGAGAGCTTCACGGCGACCCCGCCCCGTCGCCGCCGGGTATCCGCAGGACGAAGCCGACGCCCCGCACGGTATGGAGCAGCCGGGGCCGGCCGCCCGCCTCGATCTTGCGCCGCAGGTAGCTGACGAAGGTGTCGACGGCGTCGCTGCGGACGTCGAAGTCGTAGCCCCAGACCCGCTCCAGCAGCACCTCCCGGGAGAGCACCAGGCCGGCGTTGCGCGCGAGCTGGGTGAGCAGCTCGTACTCCCGGCGGGTCAGCCGGAGTTCCTCGCCGTCGAGCCGGGCCTGCCGGGTTGCCGGATCGATCACCAGCGGGCCGGCCACCACCCGGTCATCCGGTTGCGGGGGCCGGCGGCGCAGCAGCGCCCGCAACCGCAGCACCAGTTCCTCCAGCGCGAACGGCTTCACCAGGTAGTCGTCCGCCCCCGCCTGCAGCCCGGCGACGCGGTCGGCGGGCTCGTCCAGGGCCGAGAGCATCAGCACGGGGATGTCGTCGCCACGGGTCCGCAGGGTGCGGCAGACCTCGGCGCCGCTGAGGCCGGGCATCGACACGTCGAGGACCAGGACGTCCGGCGCGGCGGCCGCCAGCACGGCGAGTGCGGCCTCGCCGTCCTCGGCCAGGCTCACCGAGAACCCGCTCAGCCGCAGGCCGCGCTCCAGGCTGCGCCGGATCGCCGCGTCGTCGTCGACCACCAGCACCCTGCCGGTGGGGCCGCCCACGGCCCCGGGCCCGCTCCCGTTCATCGGCGCCTCCTCTCGTCCGGGCTGCCGACCCTCTCATACGCATCGTGCGAGCCCGTGCCGGGGGTTGGCCGGGGCGCGGCGGCCGGCCTTCCCCCGCGGCCACCGGGCTCACCCCAGCCGTGCGTCGAACTCCAGCGACTCGACCAGCTCGCCGACGCGCCGCTCGGGCAGCCCCCGGGCGACGAACCAGGCACCGACGTTGCGCACGTCCCGCTCCAGGAACGAGCGCCCGCGCGGGTTGGCGACCACGTCCACGATCTGCGGCACGTCGATGATCACCAGCCGACCGTCATGGACCAGGATGTTGTACGCCGACAAGTCCCCGTGGGCGTAGCCGTCACGGGCCAGCAGCGACAGGCTGCGGCCGAGCTGCTCCCACAGGTCGTCCACGTCCGCCTCCTCGGCGCGCACTTGGGCGAGCCTCGGTGCCGCCGTGCCGCCCGCGTCGCCGACGAACTCCATGAGGATCTCGGTGCCCGTGATCTGCACGGGGTACGGAACGGCCACGCCGGCCGACCAGAGCCGGCACAGTGCCGTGAACTCGGCGGCGGCCCACTGCCCGGCGATGGCCTCCTTGCCGAAGGCGGTGCGCTTGGCCATCGCCCTGGCGATCCGGCTCTCCTTGTGCTGACGGCCCTCCAGGTACCCGGAGTCGCGGTGGAACATCCGGTGCTGGGCGTCGCGGTAGCGCTTGGCGGCCATCAGCGTGCGCCGGCCGGTGCCCGGCACGCCGCGCTCGAGGAGGAAGACGTCGGCCTCCTTGCCGGTCTTGACGATACCGAGTTCGGTGTCGACGGCCGCGAGTTCGGTCACCACCCATGCGGGGCGCGGCTGGGGCCCCTTCTCGGTGGGAGTGGACTGGTCCCAGGTGGACCAGCGATCGCCCTCGGCCGGACCGTCGGCCGCCGGCGCGGGGAAGGCGGAGTCGTCGGAGTGGTCGTCGAAGGCTCCGGAACCGGAAGGCCCGGACGCGACATGCTCGGAGGACTCGAAGGGCTCGAAGGCCCCGGAGTGGGTGAACTCGGGCTCGTGGTCGTCGAACCGCTCGGACCGGCGGCCGCGCCGGGGTGCGCCCTTGGGACGGATACGGGAGAAGGAATCGCTGTCGGAAAAGCGCTCGCGCACTGCGGTGGCTCCTGAGGAACGGCCCACCGGTGCGCCGGATGCGACGCGTCGTCAGCCGGTGGGCGAAAGACGGAAGAGAGAGGCGTATGGCGCGCACACGAAAGCGCGCCGCGACAGGGCGGCAACCATTCGGACACACCTCCTCTAGGTCTCTACGTCAGTCCTCACGCGGCAACACGGAACCACGGCCACGCCAACTGCGCAGCGAGAACGGCCATAGCCTAGCCCTCCTCAAGATCGACGCAACCGAATTAGCGGCCACGGCCTGCCCGGCACGGGGTGCGGCAGGCGTCGGCCGGTCCTTCTTGGGTAGGCACAGGGGCGGCACCGCACCCGCGGGACGGCCGGCCACGACGCGGGACAACCGAACATCCACACGTCCCTCGTTCGGGTGGACTTCTCCTCAACACCGGCATTCCAGCGGGGAGTTGCCGCAAGGGTGGACCCGGTTCGCAATCTGGTGGCGGAGGCCGCATGGGCAAGAAGTACGCATCGGGGAAGGCCGTCGTGATCGGCGGCAGCTACGCGGGGCTGGTGACCGCACGCGTCCTGGCCGAGTTCTTCGGCGAGGTGGTGGTCGTCGAACGAGACGCCGTGGACGACCGTAGCGGGGCGCATCCGAGTGCGCCGCAGGGGTATCACGCACACGCGATGCTCGCGAAGGGCGGCGAGGTCCTGGAGAAGCTGTTCCCCGGGCTGCGGGACGAACTCGCCGCCCTCGGGGCCCCCGTGTTCGACTACGGGCAGGGCATCGACTTCCTGCTCCCGACCGGGTACGCGCCGCGGCAGCGGACGGGGGTCATGATCCAGGCCTTCACCCGGGACGAGCTGGAGCGGCGGATCCGGGGCCGGGTGCTCGCCCTCCCCGAGGTCACACTGATGCCCTCCACCCGGTGCGAGGGGCTGCTCCGCGACCATTCCGGCCGGGTGACGGGCGTCCGGGTCAGCCGGCAGGCCGCCGATCCGGAGGAGGTCGCCGCCGATTTGGTGGTCGACGCCTCCGGCCGGACCAGCAAGCTGGAGGACTGGCTGCGCGCGGGTGGCGTCGCGGTACCGCCGAAGCGGGTGGTCAGGGCGAAGGTCACCTACACCTCGATGAACTTCGACCGGCCCGAGGACCGCCCGGCCGACTTCCGGATCGCCTACCAGATGCTGTCCGCGCCCACGGTGCGGGAGGCCGGCGTGCTGCTGGCGGTCGAGCACAACCGCTGGACGTGCTCGCTGTTCGCCTTCGAGGACGAACCGCCCACCGACGACGACGGTTTCCTCGGCTTCGCCAAGGGCCTGCGCAACCCACGGCTGGCCGAGCAGATCGAGCAGCGCACCACCCAGGAGCCGACCTACCGCTACACCAACCTCGACAACCAGTGGCGCCAGTACCACGCCGTCCGGGACTGGCCGGAGCGGCTGATCGCCCTCGGCGACGCGGTCTGCGTCTTCAATCCCGTCTACGGGCAGGGTCTGACGGTGGCCGCGATGGAGGCGGACCTGCTGCGCCGGATGCTCGCGGCCCGGCGGCCCGGGGAGGGCCTGGACGGGCTGGCCCGGGCCTGCCAGAAGCGGGTGGGGCGGCTCCTGCTCGCGCCGTGGACGCTGTCCACCAACTCCGACCTCATGTGGAACCCCGAGAGGCAGCCGATCGGCGCCCGGATCGCGCACTGGTACAACGCCCGGCTGTTCCAGGTCGCCGTGAAGGACGCGGGGGTGTGGGCCCGGTTCGTCCGGGTCGTGAACATGACCGCCTCTCCCGCGGTGCTGTTCCACCCGTCCGTCGCTCTGAAGGTCCTCACCGCGGCGGCCACCGCCACAGGCCCCCGGCCCCACCGGGAGTGACGCCCCGCCGCCTACGCCCTGGTCGCCCATGGACCCGGCGGCCCCGGCGGTGCCGGCGGTGCCAGGGCTGAACGGCCCGACGTGCCCGTGGGCGGCGCCCGGTCCTTCGCAGTGACCGGAGCCGCCGACCGGCCCCGGCCGCTACCGGGGCCGGTCGGCGGAGGCCGGGGTTTCGCGGGTCCTGATCGGTCTGGTCACCTGTTTCGCGGTACACGACGGCATCCCCTCCGTCGCGCCGGCCGCGTCGCGGCGGTAGGTGCTGGGCGACATGCCGACCAGTTCGGCGAAGCGGGTGCTGAAGGTGCCCAGCGACCCGTAGCCCACCGCGAAGCAGACGTCGGTGACGCTGAGGTCGCCACGGCGCAGCAGCGCCATCGCGCGCTCGATGCGGCGCGTCATCAGGTAACCGTACGGCGACTCCCCGTACGCCAGCCGGAACGCGCGGCTGAGGTGCCCGGCCGACATGTGCGCGCCGCGGGCGAGCGCCTCGACGTCGAGCGGCTGCGCGTACTCCCGGTCGATGCGGTCGCGGACGCGGCGCAGCCGTGCCAGATCGCTCAGGCGCTGCGTCTCGTCGGGTTTGCTGGTCATCTTCGAGATCGTGCCACAGAGGGCACCGGTCGGGCAGGGGAATGCCTGCCCGACCCGTGGAACACGCTCCGCCCCGGGTCGGGCAGGCCACCGGTGCCGGCAAAGTCCTCCGTCAGGCGCCGACGTAGGCCGCGAGGTGCTCGCCGGTGAGGGTGGAGCGTGCGGCGACGAGGTCGGCGGGGGTGCCCTCGAAGACGATCCGGCCGCCGTCGTGGCCGGCCCCGGGACCGAGGTCGATGATCCAGTCGGCGTGGGCCATGACCGCCTGGTGGTGCTCGATGACGATGACCGACTTGCCGGAGTCGACGAGCCGGTCGAGCAGGCCGAGCAGCTGCTCGACGTCGGCGAGGTGGAGGCCGGTGGTCGGCTCGTCGAGGATGTACACGCCGCCCTTGTCGGCCATGTGGGTGGCCAGTTTGAGCCGCTGCCGCTCGCCGCCGGACAGCGTGGTGAGCGGCTGGCCGATGGTGAGGTAGCCGAGCCCGACGTCGGCGAGCCGGGCGAGGATGCGGTGCGCGGCCGGTGTGCGCGCCTCGCCGTCGCCCAAGAACGCCTCGGCCTCGGTCACCGACATGGCGAGCACCTCGCTGATGTCGCGGCCACCGAGGTGGTAGTCCAGCACCGATGCCTCGAACCGCTTGCCCTCGCAGTCCTCGCAGGTGGTGGCGACGCCGGCCATCATCGCCAGGTCGGTGTAGACGACACCGGCGCCGTTGCAGGTCGGGCAGGCGCCCTCGGAGTTGGCGCTGAACAGCGCCGGCTTGACGCCGTTGGCCTTGGCGAACGCCTTGCGGATCGGGTCGAGCAGGCCGGTGTACGTCGCCGGGTTGCTCCGTCGCGAGCCGCGGATCGCACCCTGGTCGATCGACACGACGCCCTCGCCGGCGGCCCCCGGCTTCTGGGACAGCGACCCGTGCAGGAGCGAGCTCTTGCCGGAGCCGGCGACGCCGGTGACCACCGTGAGCACCCCGAGCGGGATGTCGACGTCGACGTCGCGCAGGTTGTTCGCCGTCGCGCCGCGGATCTCCAGCGCACCGGTGGGCTTGCGCACCGTCTCCTTGACGCGGGCCCGGTCGTCGAAGTGGCGGCCGGTGATGGTGCCGCCGGTCCGCAGCTCCTCGACGGTGCCCTCGAAACAGACAGTGCCGCCCGCCGAACCGGCACCGGGGCCGAGGTCGACGACGTGGTCGGCGATCGCGATCGTCTCCGGCTTGTGCTCCACGACGAGCACCGTGTTGCCCTTGTCCCGCAGCCGCAGCAGCAGGCCGTTCATCCGCTGGATGTCGTGGGGGTGCAGGCCGGTGGTGGGCTCGTCGAAGACGTAGGTGGTGTCGGTGAGCGAGGAGCCGAGGTGGCGGATCATCTTGACGCGCTGTGCCTCGCCGCCCGACAGCGTGCCCGAGGGCCGGTCGAGCGAGAGATAGCCGAGGCCGATCTCCACGAACGAGTCGAGGGTCTGCTGCAGCGTGGTGAGCAGCGGCGCCACCGCCGGGTCGTCGAGGGCGCGGACCCATGCGGCCAGGTCGCTGATCTGCATCGCGCAGGCGTCGGCGATGCTGGTTCCGCCGATCTTCGACGAGCGGGCCGCCTCGCTGAGCCGGGTGCCGCCGCACTCGGGGCAGGCGGTGAAGGTCATCGCCCGTTCCACGAAGGCGCGGATGTGCGGCTGCAGCGCATCGATGTCCTTGGAGAGCATCGACTTCTGGATCTTCGGGATCAGCCCCTCGTACGTCAGGTTGATGCCGTCGACCTTGATCTTGGTCGGCTCCCGGTGGAGGAGGTCGTCCAGCTCCTTCTTGGTGAACCTGCGGATCGGCTTGTCCGGGTCGAAGAAGCCGCAGCCGCTGAAGATGCGGCCGTACCAGCCGTCCATGCTGTAGCCGGGGATCGTGAGCGCGCCCTCGTTGAGCGACTTGCTGTCGTCGTAGAGCTGGGTGAGGTCGATGTCGGTGACCGAGCCCCGGCCCTCGCAGCGCGGGCACATGCCGCCGGTGATGCTGAAGCTGCGCCGCTCCTTCACGGTCTTCCCGCCGCGTTCGAGCGTGATCGCACCCGCCCCGCTGACCGAGGGGATGTTGAAGGAGTACGCCCGGGGCGAGCCGATGTGCGGCTGTCCGAGCCGGCTGAAGAGGATGCGCAGCATCGCGTTGGCGTCGGTGGCGGTGCCGACCGTGGAACGGGCGTCACCCCCCATCCGCTGCTGGTCGACGAGGATCGCGGTCGTCAGCCCTTCGAGGACGTCGACCTCGGGCCGCGCCAGCGTGGGCATGAAGCCCTGCACGAAGGCACTGTAAGTCTCGTTGATCAGCCGCTGGGACTCCGCGGCGATCGTGCCGAAGACCAGTGAGCTCTTGCCCGAGCCGGAGACGCCGGTGAACACCGTCAGGCGGCGCTTCGGGATCTCGATGCTGATGTCCTTGAGGTTGTTCACACGCGCGCCGTGCACGCGGATCAGGTCGTGGCTGTCCGCAACGTGCAGCTCGGGCGGCTGCGCGTTCGTCCTCGGGGCCGTGCTCATCGTGTCTCCATCTGTTGCGCGGGGCCGCCTTCAACTGCCGGGCAGCGCCGCCTCCGCGGTCTCCGCCGGCATCACCCGGCTCGATCTAACCAGCTTCGAGCCGCTCGGGGGCCTGCGCTTCTCGATTCCTGACCGGTCCGGCCTCCTGTCCCGCCGGGCGTGGCCGGACGCCCTCGGAGTCCGGCCACGAGGAGCCGTCCCGCCGCCCGGCCCGCCGGGCAGCTGCGCGCCCCGGGCGCCCGCCTGCCCCGGGCTCCGCGCGTCCGCCCGGTCAGCGGCCGACCTCGCGGGAGCGGAAGTCGTCGACCGTCTCGCGGCGGATCAGCAGGCGGGCCCGGCCGTCACGGACGGCGAGGACGGCGGGGCGGCCGACCAGGTTGTAGCCGGAGGCCATCGAGAGCTGGTAGGCGCCGGCGGCGGGGACGGCCACCAGGTCGCCGGCCCGCAGGTCGGCCGGGAGGCACGCATCCCGGACCAGGACGTCGCCGGCCTCGCAGTGCCGGCCGACCACGTCCGTCCGGGCCGGCGGGGCGTCGGAGCGTCGGCCGACCAGCCGGACGGTGTACGGCGAGCCGTAGAGCGCGGGTCGGGGGTTGTCGCTCATACCGCCGTCGACCGCGGCGAAGACCCGGCCGTCGGCGGTGTGCTTCACGGACAGCACACGGTAGACGGCGACCCCGGCCGGCCCCGCGATGGCGCGGCCCGGCTCGACCACGAGGCGCGGCAGCGCGAGGCCGGCCTCCGCGCACCGGGCGGCCAGGCGGGTGGTCACCCGGCCGGCGAAGTCCGCGAGGTCGAGTTCGCCGTCCCCGGGCAGGTAGCGGATGCCGTGGCCACCGCCGAGGTCCAGCTCCGGCAGCTCGACGCCATGGCGGTCGCGCAGTCCGGCCAGGAACCGCACCACGGCGTCCACGGCGGCGAGGTAGGGCTCGACGTCGGTGATCTGGGAGCCCAGGTGGCAGTGGAGGCCGGCCAGTTCGAGCCCGGGCTGGGCCAGCACGCGGGCCACCGCGTCGGCCGCGTCCCCGCCCTCGATCGCGAACCCGAACTTCTGCCCGCCGACGCCCGTGCGCACCGCCTCGTGATGGCCGGCGGCGATCCCCGGCAGCACCCGGACCAGCACCCGCTGCGGCGTGTCCGCCGCCACCAGCGCCGCCAGCTGGGCGATCTCCGCCGCGCCGTCGATGACGATCCGGCCGACCCGCAGCCGACGGGCGAGCCGCAGCTCCTCCGGGGTCTTCGCGTTGCCGTGCAGCACGATCCGGTGGGCCGGGAAGCCCGCCGAGGCGGCCAGCCACAGTTCGCCGGACGAGCAGACGTCCAGGCCCAGGCCCTCCTCGGCGAGCCAGTCGGCCATCGCGCTGCACAGGAACGCCTTGGCGGCGTACAGCACCTCGGCGTGCGGCAGCGCCTGCCGGTAGGCACGGGCGCGGGCCCGCACCTCGGCCTCGTCCAGGACGTACAGCGGGGTACCGAAGCGGTCGGCGGCCTCCGCGAGGCCGACTCCGCCGACCAGCAGCTCCCCTCCGGCGCCGGCGCGTGCCGAGGCCGGCCAGGGGCTGCCGGGGGCGTCCCCGGTACCGGGGGCGTCTCCCGGAGTGGCGGCCGGAACGGTGGCGGTCGGAGCGACGGCGGCCGACCGGCCGGGCAACGGCAGGAGGGCGAGCGGGGTGGCGGACGGCTTGGTCATGGCGGGGTACTCCTGCGGGGAGGGCGAGGCGTGTCGGTGGCGGACCCGCGCACGGCGCGGACGGCGTCGGCGGACGGCCCGGGCAGAGCGCGGACGGCGGACGACGGACGCCGTCAGTCGAGGTACTGCATGGCGATCCGGCAGTGCGCCGCCCGCTCGCGCAGCGGCTGGGCACCGGCTGCGGACGGCCCGTCCGCAGGCTCGTCCTCACCCCGCTCCGGCCGGAACGCCGGGACCGGCGCCGCGCCGGGGCGTCGCGACAGGACGGCGGTCTGCCCGATCTGCCCGACACTGCGCAGCGGCCGCGCGACAGTGGCGACGGCGACGGCGGTCTGGGTCTCACTCATGGTGGACGCTTCCTTCCGGGGTTCGAGCGGACCACCGGTTCGGGCCCGCTGCTCTAGTGGAGCCCCGGTGCGGGCCGGACGCAGCCGGCCTTGACGCGTGGCCTACGCGTAGGCGGCCGTCCTTGACGCCTTTCTGACATCCCTCGGGGGCCGGAAGCTGATTCCCCTCCGCCGGCACCGGTGCGCGCCGCCCACCCCGTCAGGAGCGGGGACCCCTCGGGCCGCGCACGGCCAGGTGCGGCAGTCCCGGCAACCGTTCCCGGGGCGGCTGCGGCGCTACCGCACAGGTCACGGCCCTGCCGGCACCGGGCCGGTGCGGCAGGCGGCCGGGCGGGGTGTCAGGTCCACTGCTCGGACGGAGCGACGCCGGGGACGGGCTTGCCGATCAGGGCGAGGGGTACGAAGAAGTTGACCTGGCCGATGGCGATGGTCAGGGTGGCGAGGGCCTTGGGGTCGTAGTGGCGGGCGGCCTCGGCGTAGAGGTCGTCGGGCACGCGCTCGCCGTGAGGGTTCGCGGTGAGGACGGCGTCGACCAGCGCGAAGGCGACGCGCTCGGCGTCGGTGAAGTACGGGGCCGTGCGCCACGTCGCCACCGCGTCGATCCGCTGGTCGGTCTCGCCGGCCTTGCGCAGCAGACCGGTGTGCAGGGCGGTCAGGTAGGTCGAACCGACGATCTGCCCCGCGCGCAGCTGGACCAGCCCGATCGTGGTGCGCGGCACCGAGCGGTTGCCCGTCGCCCGGTACAGCCAGCCGCCCAGCTCCTTCAGCTCCGGGACCAGCTCCGACGGGTCCGGCATCCGCGACGCCGGCGCCGAAGTCACGGTGGGGTCGGCGGGCTACTCGGTGGTGGTGATGGTGGTGTTCACAGCGGGTCCCTTCAGCGGTTTCGTCTGCCTACACCCCCTCGACGGATCCTGGGCCGGAGATGTGACAGGCGCAGCCGAGAGAAGTGCACGCTCGGCAGACCGCCCGGGCCTCCCCATCGCACGCGGTGGGCGGCGTCCTCCCCCGAACGGACGCGGGAACGGGCCCGATCATGCTTCATGGAACGGGTCATGACGATGCATCAGCGACCGAAGTACACGGCGGAGGCGGAACGGCGGCCGGCCACACATCCGTTGTCACCATGGTCCTCGCCCACACGGTCGAAGGCCGCCCAGGTCACCCAGGCCGCCCGACCCAGAGGCCCTTCAGACCGCCGTGATCCGCGCGATGTTCGGCCGAGCCGCCCCGCCCGCCGCGGCCCAGCCCGGCTGACCGGGGCGGGGCATGAGCTGCGCCGGCCGACGAACGGGTGCTGGGCGAGGTCCGGGAGAACTACAGATCGGTGGCCCGCTCGTGGCGGGGCTCGTACAGGCCCACCTCGGCGCCACCCGGCAGTCGGAACCTGGTCAGCCGCCCCCAACGCGCATCGGTGACCGGCTGGACGAACTCCACTCCCCTCGCGACCAGGGTCCTCATCGTTGCGTCGACGTCGTCGCACATCAGGTAGAGCTCCTGGCTCCCCGGGCCTTCCGTCGGATGCACGGCGATCTCGCTCGGCGGGAGCTTGAAGATCAACCAGCCGCCTCCCGCGTCGACGTGCGGATACTCCAGCACGTCCCTGAAGAACGCCCGGTCCGCTTCCGCATCGCGGCTGTAGACGACAACGTGCCCACCGATGATCATGCGGCCAGGGTAGGTCTTGGCGTGAGCAAACCGGTGGTACGACGCCGTAACGGGTGTTTGCCGATCACTGGCGGGTCGACCGGCCGACCAGAGCCACTGGCATCTCGCCCCCGCCGAGCGTGGGGAGCGAAGCCGGGAGGACCGGGGTCAAGCCGATCCGTCCGGGCCGGGCGCCTCGGTGCGCCGGAGTCTGCGCCGGCCGCGGGGGCGGAGCAGCAGGACGGTCAGGGCCGCCACCGCGACCGCCTGCGCCCAGGCGGCGGTGGTCTTGTCGGTGGACCAGATCGGTTCGTACATGTTGGGCAGCGGGCCGTGCGCTCCGACGTCCACGTAGCGGTAGAGGAGGATCGCGGCGAGGCCGGCGGCGGCGGTGAGCCAGGCGAAGGCGTCGCCGACCCGGTGGCGCCAGAGCAGGACGAGGACGACGGCGAGACTCGCCGCGGCGGCCTCGGCGCGGAACAGGGTTCCCTGGCTGATGTCCGCGGTGACGGCGTCGTACTGGTCGGCGAGGCGGGCGTGGACGGCGGCGTCCACGGCCAGACCGGCCGCCGCGAGCAGGCGCAGGACGGCGTCGACGGCTCGTCCGCGGCGCACGGTGCCTGGGGCGGGGCCGGCCATGACGGATACCTCCGGAATCGGTGGACGGGTCGGGGGCGGGTCTGTGGGAGACGGGTCGGTGGGGGCGGGTCTGTGGGAGACGGGTCGGTGGGGGGCGGGTCAGCCGACGCTGAGGGTGCCGTGCATGAACGGGTGGATCGTGCAGATGTAGGGGGAACTGCCGGGCTGGGTCGGCGCGGTGAAGGTCGCCGACTTGCCCGGGGCGATGGTCCCGGTGTCGAAGGACTTGTCGGCGGCCGTGAGGGTGTGGGCGGTGGAGTCCTCGTTGGTGACCGTCACGCTCTCGCCGGGCCGCACGGTGAAGTCGGCCGGCTCGAAGAGGAAGTTCTTGATCGTCACCTGCACGGCGCCGCTGCTGGTCGTGCCCGACGGCGACGGCGACGGCGTGCCGGTGGCGGACGCGCTCGCGGTGCTTGCGCTCGCGCTGACCGTGCCGGCGGTGCTCGTGCTCGCCGGGCCCGCACTCGCGGTGGCGGTACTCGCGCTGCCCGAGCTCGCACCGCCGTTTCCTGAGCTGCTGCTGGAGCAGGCACCGAGCGCGGCGGCGAGCAGAAGGGCACCGGCGGCCCGGAGCAGTCGGGAGGTGGTCACGGGGGCTCCGTTCGAA
The DNA here is from genome assembly GCF_055561295.1 of Kitasatospora sp. NPDC022785. NCBI lineage: Bacteria > Bacillati > Actinomycetota > Actinomycetes > Kitasatosporales > Streptomycetaceae > Kitasatospora > Kitasatospora sp. NPDC022785. The sequence continues at coordinate 60,294 of NZ_JBVHHB010000019.1, forward strand.
GGGGGCGGGAAGGACCGTCGCACCGGCGGGGCCGGCGGCGTGCCGGGCCGTCGCACGGGTGACGACGTCAGGGCTCCCGCCACACCTTCGGCACGGCCCGCCCGGTGAATGGTTCGCCCCCTCGGGAACCGGCGCCGAACCACTCCCCCGGGTGACCGGTGGAGGTCCGGACGGCGGACGGACCGCGCACGGACCGCGGACCGGCGGCGGCGGTCGGACCACAGACGGACCGCGGACCGGCGGCGGCCCGGCGCGTGTCCGCCGGAGCCGTCACGGCAGGCGCCGCTGCGCCGGGCATGCCGAGGGTCGGTGCCCCGTTTGCCACGCCCGGAGCACCGGGTTCTGCTGGAGGGGAGGGGGTGACGGCGCCGCGGCCGCCGGCCTCGCGTCCCACCGGGAGGAGAGTCGAGATGTCCCGGTCACAGCCCGCAACCATGAAGGACGCCGTCGCGCGGCGCACCCGCACCCGCACCCGCACCCGCACCCGCCGGAAGCTCCGTCGGCGCTCCCGGTTCTCGGCGGCCCTGGGCCTGGTCGCCTCGGCCGGCCTCTGGACGGCGTGCGGACCGGCGGGCAGCACCGCCTCGCACGCCGCGACGTTCCCCGCCCCGGACCACGTGGTGGTCGTGGTCCTGGAGAACCACCAGGAGGCGCAGATCATCGGCAACCCCGACGCGCCCTTCATCAACTCCCTGGCGAGTGGAGGCGCCGACCTCACCGACTCACGCGCGATCACCCACCCCAGCCAGCCGAACTACTACGCCCTCTTCTCCGGGGACACCCAGGGCATCACCGACGACAGCTGCGTCACCCCGGGCTTCAGCAACGCCGCCAACCTCGCGACGGAACTCACGAACGCCGGCCACAGCTGGGCCAGCTACAACGAGGACCTGCCCGGCCGGGGCGACACCACCTGCCGCAGCGGGCTGTACGCGCAGAAGCACAACCCCTGGTTCGGCTTCGGCAACGTCCCCACGGACACCGCGCGCACCTTCGACCAGTTCCCGCACGACTTCGGCCTACTGCCGAACGTCTCCTTCGTCATCCCGAATCTCTGCAACGACATGCACGACTGCCCGGTGGCCACCGGCGACAGCTGGCTCAGGGACAACCTCGGCGGCTACGCGGCGTGGGCGCAGCAGAACAACAGCCTGCTGATCGTCACCTTCGACGAGGACGACTCGCACGGCGCGGACAACCGCATCCCCACCGTGCTCGTCGGCCGGCCGGTCGCTCCGGGGAGCACGAGCGGCACCCGCTACGACCACTACGACGTGCTGCACACCATCGAGTCCATGTTCGGCACCGCGCACGCCGGACGCTCGATGACGGCATCCGACATCACCGGTATCTGGAAGTGACGGGGGCGGGCGCCGAGCGGCCCCGGCCAGGGCTCTGCGGTGCTTCTACCCTCGGTGTCCGAGGACCGTTCCGAGAGCCGCGAGGGCCGATTCCAGCTCCTCCCGCGTGATCGTCAGGGGCGGGGCGATCCGGATCGTGGCACCGTGGGTGTCCTTGACCAGGACGCCCTCGCCCAGGAGCCGTTCGCTGATCTGGCGGCCCGTCCCGATCGCCGGGTCGACGTCCACCCCGGCCCACAGCCCGCGCGCCCGGTAGCCGGTCACGCCCCTGCCGTTCAGGGCCTCCAGGCCGCTGCGCAGGACCTCCCCCAGCTCGGCCGCGCGGCGCTGGAACTCGCCGGTGGCCAGCAGCCCGACCACGGCCGAACCGACGGCGGCCGCCAGCGGGTTGCCGCCGAAGGTGGAGCCGTGTTCGCCCGGGTGCAGCACGCCGAGGACCTCGCGGCGGGCGACCACCGCGGAGACGGGGACGATGCCGCCGCCGAGCGCCTTGCCGAGGAGCAGGACGTCCGGCACGACGGATTCGTGGTCGACGGCCAGGGTGCGCCCGGTGCGGCCGAGGCCGGACTGGATCTCGTCCGCGATCAGGAGGCAGCCCGCACGCCGGGTCAGTGCGCGGACACCGGTCAGGTAGCCGTCGTCGGGGATGACCACACCGGCCTCGCCCTGGATGGGTTCGATCAGGACGGCGGCCGTCGTCTCGTCGATCGCCGCCTCGAGTGCGGCGAGGTCGTTGTAGGGGACGATGCGAAAGCCCGGGGCGAAGGGGCCGAATCCGGCGCGGGCGGTGTCGTCGGTGGAGAAGCCGACGATGGTCGTCGTGCGGCCGTGGAAGTTGTCGGCGGCCACGATGATCGTCGCCCGGTCCGGGGCCACGCCCTTGACGTCGTACGCCCACTTGCGGGCGATCTTGATGCCGCTCTCCACCGCCTCGGCGCCGGTGTTCATCGGAAGGACCATGTCGAGGCCGGTCAGTCCGGCCAGCGCCTCGGCGAAGCCGGCGAGGCGGTCGTGGTGGAAGGCCCTGGAGGTGAGGGTGAGCCGGTCGAGCTGGCGGTGCGCGGCCTCGACCAGCACCGGGTGGCGGTGGCCGAAGTTGAGCGCCGAGTAGCCGGCCAGCAGGTCGAGGTAGCGCCGGCCTTCGACGTCCTCGACCCAGACGCCCTCGGCGCGGGCGACGACGACGGGCAGCGGGTGGTAGTTGTGCGCGAGGACGGGTTCCTCCGCCCGGATGAGCTCGGCCGAGGAGCGCGCGGCCCGGGCGGGAGAGGCCGCGGTGGGAGAGGCGGTGGGAGAGGTGGGGGCGGTGGCGGGGGTGGTCATGCGCGGATCTCCTGGGTGCAGCACGTGATGCCGCCGCCGGCCTTGCGGAACTCCGGCCGGTCGACGGGGACGGGGACGTACCCGCGGTCGGCGGGCCGGCCGACGAGGCCGCGGGCCTGCGGGGCGACGAAGGACTCCCGGACCTCGCAGCTCGTGGGCACGGAGGGGTTCCTCCGCTTCCGGTGAGGTGGTGATCTGACGTGCCTCAACGGTAGGAATGCCCACAGCCGCGGGACAAGGCGTCTGCGCTGCTCAGGTACGCACGAATACTGCGTTCAGCCGCCGGTCAGCGCGTGTTCGTTGCGTGGCCGGGCGCGGGCCGCTCGCCTGCCCGGCCCACACCGGCCTCCGGACTCTCCGGCAGCAGGTGGGAGAGGACCAGGCAGCTGATCGTCTTGCGGACGAAGGGCTCGTTCCTGATGCGTTCGAGGACCTCCTCGAAGTGCCGGACGTCGGTCGCCCGGATGTGCAGCAGCGCGTCGGCGGCGCCGGTCACCGTCATGGCGGCCGTGATCTCCGGGTAGTCGCGCACGACCTCCGCGAGGCGCCTGGGCGGCGCGGCACTGTCGCAGTACACCTCCACGTACGCCTCGGTGCTCCAGCCGAGGGCCGCCGGTCGGACGGTGGCGCTGAACCCGGTGATCACGCCGTCCTTGCGCATCCGGTCGACCCGGCGTTTGACCGCGCTGGCCGACAGGCCGACCGACGCACCGATCTCTGCGAAGCTCGCCCTGGCATTCTCGATCAGGGCGTTGACGATTCGGCGGTCCAGCTCGTCGAACGGTGCTGCTTCGCTGGTCATGCTTGGTCCTCCCGGGCCGGCGGTCGGCTCCCGACCCTAGCCGGACGGGCGCGCCGCACGGGACGGGAGAGCCGGGGCGGTGTGCCCCGCGGCCGGGCGGCGCGCGCAGCGGTTTCGGCCGGACCGCCCCGCGGTCGGGCGGCCGTGGCCGCCACGTCGCCGGGCCGGCCGGGCCTCCCGCTCCGGCTTTTTCGGAGGCATACCGTCCTCTTGCATGACCATGCGAGATCATGCATACTCTTCCCATGTCCAAGGTCCTCACCTCCCTTCCCGCCGGCGAGCGCGTCGGCATCGCCTTCTCCGGCGGCCTCGACACCTCGGTCGCGGTCGCATGGATGCGCGACAAGGGCGCCGTCCCCTGCACCTACACCGCCGACATCGGCCAGTACGACGAGCCCGACATCGCGTCGGTACCCGGCCGTGCACAGACCTACGGTGCCGAGATCGCGCGCCTGGTCGACTGCCGCGCGGCGCTGGTCGAGGAGGGCCTGGCCGCGCTCACCTGCGGCGCGTTCCACATCCGCTCCGGCGGACGCGCCTACTTCAACACCACCCCGCTCGGCCGCGCCGTCACCGGCACCCTCCTCGTCCGGGCGATGCTCGAGGACGACGTCCAGATCTGGGGCGACGGCTCGACCTTCAAGGGCAACGACATCGAGCGGTTCTACCGGTACGGCCTGCTCGCCAACCCGCACCTGCGGATCTACAAGCCCTGGCTGGACGCGGACTTCGTGACCGAGCTCGGCGGCCGCAAGGAAATGTCGGAGTGGCTCCTCGCCCACGACCTGCCCTACCGCGACAGCACGGAGAAGGCGTACTCCACCGACGCCAACATCTGGGGCGCCACCCACGAGGCCAAGACCCTGGAGCACCTCAACACCGGTGTCGAGACCGTCGACCCGATCATGGGCGTGCGGTTCTGGGACCCGTCCGTCGAGATCGCCGCCGAGGACGTGACGATCGGCTTCGACCAGGGCCGCCCGGTGACGATCAACGGCAAGACCTTCGCCACCCCGGTCGACCTCGTGATGGAGGCCAACGCCATCGGCGGCCGCCACGGCCTGGGCATGTCGGACCAGATCGAGAACCGGATCATCGAGGCGAAGAGCCGCGGCATCTACGAGGCACCCGGCATGGCCCTGCTCCACGCCGCCTACGAGCGCCTGGTCAACGCCATCCACAACGAGGACACCCTCGCCCAGTACCACAACGAGGGCCGGCGTCTCGGCCGGCTGATGTACGAGGGCCGCTGGCTGGACCCGCAGGCCCTGATGATCCGTGAGTCGCTCCAGCGCTGGGTCGGCGCCGCCGTCACCGGCGAGGTGACGCTGCGGCTGCGGCGCGGCGAGGACTACTCGATCCTCGACACCACCGGCCCCGCCTTCAGCTACCACCCGGACAAGCTCTCCATGGAGCGCACCGAGGACTCGGCGTTCGGCCCGGTCGACCGGATCGGCCAGCTCACCATGCGCAACCTCGACATCGCCGACTCCCGCGCCAAGCTGGAGCAGTACGCCCGGCTCGGCCTGATCGGCGACGCCAACCCCGCCGTCGGTGCCGCCCAGGCGGCCGCGACCGGGCTGATCGGCGCCATGCCGCAGGGCGGCGCCGAGGCCATCGCCTCCCGGGGCGAGGTCTCCGGTGCCGACGAGTTGCTGGACCGCGCCGCGATGGAGTCCGGCACGGACTGACCGGTCCTCCACAGACGAAGGGGCCCGCTCCGCCGGGCCCCTTCGCCGCGTCCGTCGGCCGTCGCTGCCGTCGGCCGGTCCGTTCGTCAACCGTTCCGACCGTCGGCCGTCGCCTCTGTCGCCCGCTGACTCTGGTCAGCCGTTGCCCCTGGCAGCCGCTGCCTCCGTCGGCGTCAACCTCCGGCTCCGCCGGGCGGTCAACGCTTGACGGCGACTCCCGCGTAGGCGGGGGCCGCCTGCTGCCAGCCCTGCGGCAGGTCCGTCTCCGGCCGCCACAGCGGCAGCTGCACCAGCCCGGGGTCGGCCAGTTCGAAGTCGCCGAAGAACTCCTGCACCTCGGGACGGGTCCGCAGGACCAACGGGGAACTCGCGCGGCTGTAGACCCGCGTCGTCTCGGCGACCGCCTCCGCCGACATGAAGTCCTGCGTCCCGTGCGAGAGGATCAGCAGGCTGCCCGGCGCCAGCGCGTCCCGCAGCCGGGCCACCGTATCGGCGGCGCCCTCCTCGTCCCGGACGAAGTGCAGCACCGCCACCAGCATCAGGGCCACCGGCCGGGAGAGGTCGAGCGCCTCCTTCAGGCCCGGGTCGCCGAGGATCGCCTGCGGGTCCCGCAGATCGGCGTGGAGGACGGTGGTGCGACCGGCCGGGTGGTGGGCCAGGAGCGCACGCGAGTGGGTGAGGACGATCGGGTCGTTGTCGACGTAGACGACCCGGGCGTCCGGAGCCACCCGGTGGGCGACCTCGCCGGTACTGCCCACCGCCGGGATCCCGGTGCCGATGTCCAGGAACTGGCGGACCCCCTGGCCGACCGCGAACTCCACCGCGCGCCCGAGGAAGTCACGGTTGATCCGCGCCCCGAGCCGGGCGTCGGGCATGGCCGCGATGACCTTCTCGGCGGCCTCCCGGTCGGCCGGGAAGTTGTCCTTCCCACCGAGGTAGTAGTCGTACATCCGCGCCGGGTGCGGGATCCCGGTGTTCAGCTCCGCCGGCGGCTGCCACTCCCCCGTCACCGCCTGCCCCGGCCCGCCGAGCACCGCATCGTCCCACATGAGTTCTCCCCGCGATCCGTGACGTCAGGTCATCTCATCCTAACCAGGGCCTCCTTCGGCCCGCCGGGCCCCCGGGGACGCCGGCATCGACCCCGGCCCGGCGAGCCGGCGGACGATCTCGTCGAAGTCGAAGGAGATTGCGCCGACTTCGACCGGCTCCAAACCGGGTCGGGCATCGAGCCGGCGCTTCGCCGAGGCTCAACTGCCGCGGGGCGTGCGGGTGGTGAGCGAGGGCCCTGATGACGGTCCGGTCGGGCAGGGGCGGTGGGAGAACCTGCAGCCCCTGGAGCAGACCTGACACCGTGTGAGCATAGGATCCGATGATCCGCAGACCATCGACCCCACGGAGGCACCCCCATGTCCGACCAGCGCGTCGTCGTCATCACCGGTGGCGGTACCGGCATCGGTGCCGCCACCGCCCGGCTGCTGCGCGCCGAGGGGCACCAGGTGGTGATCTCCGGGCGGCGCCCCGAACCGCTGGAGCGCGTCGCCCGCGAGACCGGCGCGATCGCCCACGTCTCCGACACCACCGACCCCGAGGACGTCGAGGCCCTCGTCGAGACTGCCGTCTCCACCTTCGGCCGGCTCGACGGGCTCGTGCTCAACGCCGGGGTCGGCCGGGGCGGCTCGGTCGGGGACGTCGCCCTGGAGGACTGGGAGCTGGTGATGCGCACCAACGTCACCGGCCCGTTCCTCCTCCTGCGCGCCGCGCTGCCGCACCTGCTGCGGTCCCGCGGAGCCGTCGTGGCGGTCGCCTCCGTCTCGGCTCTGCGCAACGGGGCCGCCAACGCCGCCTACGCCACCTCGAAGGCCGCGCTGCTCCAGCTCTGCCGCTCGCTCGCCGTCGACTACGGCCACCTCGGGCTCCGGGCCAACACCGTCTGCCCGAGCTGGGTGCGCACGGAGATGGCGGACCGCCCGATGACCCGCTTCGCGGAGCGGGAGGGGCTGGCCGGGGGCGTGGACGAGGCCTACCGCGAGGTCACCCGGCTCACCCCGGCGGGCCGCCCCGGCGAGCCCGGGGAGGTGGCCGCGGCCATCGGCTGGCTGCTGTCGCCGGCGGCCGGCTACGTGACCGGCGCGGTGCTCACGGTCGACGGCGGGGTCACCGCCCTCGACCCGGGCACCGCGGCCTTCGACTTCCGGATCGAGCCGCGCCGCCCGCACTGACCGGGGGCCGCCGCGGGATCGGCGGCGGGCGGCCCGCTCGGCGCCGGTCGGGGCCCGGGCGGCCGGTCAGCGCGGGCGGCGCGGTCAGCCCGGGCGGCGCGGTCAGCCCGGGCGGCGCGGTCAGCCCGGGCGGCGCGGCAGCGTTACCGGCGGTGTGCGGCCACCACCCGATCAAGCGAGTGGACCAGCGCCGACCGGGTGGCTCCGAGCGGGAAAGGTGCGCGTACGCAGGGCCCGCTCGTTCTGCCCTACATGCCCCCACACGTCGATACACCGAGCCACCGGTGCGCCTGATCGGCAGGGCCGCCTCGGCGGCCCTGTCCCTGACGATCCTGATCCTCCCCGCGGTCGCCGCCGGGAGCGGCCGCGCGGGCGGCACCCGGCCCGCACCGCCCCGGCCGGCGGAGAGCGGCCCCAGCGGCTGGGAGGTCGCGGCGAGCGCGGCCAACGTCCGCCGCGACCACTCGGTCAACGACAGCGTCGTCGGCCTCGCCCGGTGCGGCGACCCGGTCGAGGTCGTGGACACCTGGACCTCGCCGCTCGGCACCCGCTGGGGCAAGGTCGCGGTCACCCGCTCCGGCCTGACCGGGTGGATCCTCTGGTCCCTACTCACCCGCCACCTTCCGCCGGACCCGACGGAGGAGCGCTGCCCACCGGAGGAGTGCCGCCGCGCGGCTCCCCCGTGCGCCGGGGGCACCGCCGAGATCGGGCCCGCCCGGCACTGAGCCGTCGGGTGCGCAGCCGCGCGGCGTCCGGGGCGAGCCGGCGGTTCACCAGCAGCCGCCGTTAGACGACGCTGGACAGGTTCGGCCGCCTCATGTCCTCTCGCTCCCGTCCTTCCCCTCGTTCCCGTCGTTCTGTGCCGTGGGGCGCCATTTGGTGTGGCGCAGCACGATCTGCTCAGGGCAGACGGCGCTGAGGAAGCGGCCGACGCTGGTCGCCAGGCGCTCCTCGGCCAGTGAGTAGAGGATGCGGTTGCCGTCCCGGCGCTCGGTGACCAGGCCGGCCCCCTTGAGCACGCCGAGGTGGCGGGAGATGGAGGGCGCGCTGATCGAGAACCGGCCTGCGATCTCGCCGGCCGCGAGCTCCCCGCCCCTGAGGTCCTCCAGGATCTGGCGCCTGGTCGGATCGGCGAGTGCGCGGAAGACGCCCGCGTCGTCCTGAGCTTCTGTCACCGACCATATTTAGCATCTTGGCTAAGTATCTAACAAGCACCCCGGTGGATCGGACCGCCCGCCCCGGGGTCAGCCGGGCGGGGCCCAGGACGGGTCACGGCCGGTCAGCGCGAGCAGGCGGTCGAACGGCGGCGCGTCGTCGCGGTGCGGGACGACGGGGCCGAACAGGCCGGGAACGCCGTCGGGGTTGGCCGTGGCCACCGACCGGACCCAGGCGTAGGCCGTCCCGATCGCCGGGGCCAGCCTGGGCCGGTCGGCGGGGAAGGGCCGGCCGGTGGCGGCGGCGAGGTCCCAGCCGTGGACGAGGACCTCGTCGAACACGGCTGCCCCCGCCGTGGCCGCCGGCATCTCGGCGCCGCCGACGGTCGCCGTGCCGGCCCAGGCCTCGGCCGGCTGCCAGGCATCGGCGAGCTCGGTGAGCCGGGCGGGGATGGTCCTGCGCCAGTCGGGGCCGAGCCGGGAGGCGTCGGGCACCGGGGGGCGGCCGGCGTCGGGCCGCACGGTCCTCGTGGCGGCGTCACGGAAGGCGGCGCTGAGGCCCGCGATGTGGTCGAGCAGCTCGCCGACGGTCAGCGGACCGCACGGGGTCGGGGCGTGCAGTTGCTCGTCGCGCACGCCCCGGACGAGGCCGGCCAGCGCGTCGGCCGCCGGTCGCAGGTCGCGGCCCGGGTCCGTGGCGGCAGCGTCGGTGGAGTCGGGCGTCATGAGGCCTCCTCGGTGTGGGGGTCGGCGCTCGGACCACGATGCCACCCTGCGCGCCGGGGCGCTCGGTGCCGGGGGACGGCACAGGCCGGCCGGGGGGAGCGTCAGGTGGCGAGGGTGGCCACCGGCTCCAGTCCGTAGGTGCGGGCGTAGCCGTTCTCGGTGCCCACGAGCAGGTCCACGACGTCGAAGTAGCGGTCCCAGAAGGGGGTTTCGCGCAGCGCGTCGATCAGCAGCCGGTAGGCGTCGTGGTCGTCCGCCTCCCAGACCCAGATGTCGGTGACCCGCGCCGAGTAGAACTCCGTGTCGTAGAAGCGGGAGCGGACGCCGCGGGTGCGGGCCTCGATCACCGGGACGACCTGGGTGGTGAAGGCCTGGACGCGTTCGGCCACGGTCATCGCCAGCCACTCGGGCGTGGTCTTGACCAGCATGAACGCGGTGACCGGCGGCTCGGTTCGGTCAGTGGGCATCGGCTGCCTCCGGTTCGGCGAGGACGGCGGGCTTGAGGGTCTGCGCGCACCACTGCGCGAATCCGGTGGCCGGGCCCGCCTGCGGCGAGCGGTCGACGCCCGAGTCGAGGCCCTCGTCCTTGGCGCGCTTCATGTCGACCATGCCCTCGACGAACGCCTCGTTGAGGCCGTAGCCGAGCATGGTGGACCGCAACTCGTCGAACGGCTGGCGCCGGTAGCGGACCGGACGGCCCAGCTCCTCGGTCATGATGCGGGCCAGGTCGTCGGGCGACAGGTCCTGCGGGCCGAGCACCGGAACACTGCCGACGCCGGTCCAGGAGCGGTCCAGCAGCAGCCCGGCCGCCGTCGCGGCGATGTCGGCGACGGCCACCAGGGGGGCGGGACGGTCCGCGGCGGCGGTGTCGGTGAAGACGCCGTTCTCGCGAATCGAGTCGGCGTCCTCCAGCAGGTTCTCGAAGAAGGACGGGTTCGCCAGGGCGCGGTAGGCGACGCCGGAGCCGGCGATCAGGTCGTCCATGGCCAGGGAGGCGGTGACCAGCCCGGCGCGGGCGGCCTGCGGGGTGCCGCGGCCGAGCGCCGAGACGCCGACGACATGGCCGACGCCGTGGGCGGCGAACGCCCGCGCGGCCGGGCGGGTGAAGCCGCTGTACGCCTCGTCGGGCGTGGTCGAGGCGTCCGGCGGCACCAGCCAGAAGACGGCGTCGGCCCCGGTGAAGGCGCGCTCGACGATCGCGGCGTCGCCGTGCGAGCCGGTGACCACCTCGACCCGTCCGCGCACGGCCTCGGGAAGCCGGGCAGGATCGCGGACCACGACGCGCAACTCCTCTCCGCGTGCGGGCGCGGCCTCGACCAGCAGCGACAGCAGCCGCCGGCCGACGTTCCCGGTGGGGGCGGTAATGACGATCATGAAAACCTCTCGGTCTGTTTCGGATCGGTACGGCCCCCTCATCGTGGCGACCCGAACCGGATTGCCACAATGGGAACTTCAGCATCCAATCATTGCCTGAAACGGAATAATGCCGGTGAGCAGCCCAGTCCCGAACCTCGACGCCAACCTCGCCGTCGCCCTCGACGCCCTGCTGACCGAGCAGAGCGTGACCCGTGCCGCCGCGCGGCTGCACACCTCCCCCGCTGCGATGAGCCGCACCCTGGCCCGGCTGCGCCGGGTGCTCCAGGACCCTCTGCTGGTGCGGGCAGGACAGGCGATGGTGCCCACTCCCCGCGCCGAGGCGCTGCGGGACGAGGCCGCCGCCGTGGTGCGGCGGCTGGAGGCACTGCTCACCCCGAGCGGCGGGATCGACCCCGCCGCCCTGCGGCGCACCTTCACCGTCCAGGCCTCGGACCTGGTCGGCGCGGCGCTGGCGCCGGGTCTGCTCGGGCTGGCCCGGCGCCGGGCACCGGGCGTCTCGCTGCGGGTGCTGGCCGAGGAGTGGGAGGCGGGCCCCGCGCTGCGCGAGGGCCGGATCGATCTGGAGATCGGGGCCATCGACCACGTCGACCCGGAGACCCGGGTCGACGAGCTGACCACGCTGCGGATGGCGGCCGGTGTCAGGGCCGGGCACCCGCTCGCCGAAGGAACCCTGACGCCCGCCAGGCTGGCCGCCGCCGAACACGTGGCGGTCAGCCGGCGGGGACGCTTCACCGGCCCGCTGGACGCGGCCCTGGCCGAGCAGGGGCTCAGCCGGCGGGTCAGCGCCGTCCTGCCCGGACATCTGGCGGCGATGGCGCTGGCCGCGGGCGGCGACGCGGTCTGCCTGGTGCCGACCGCGCTGCCGGGTGAGCCCCCGTCACCACTCAGCGACGCGGCGCACGCGCTGGGACTGCGACTGCTGGAAATCCCGCTGCCGCTGCCGCCACTGACGATCGGCATGGCCTGGCACCCGCGCCACACCGCCGACGGGGGCCACCAGTGGCTGCGCGACGCCGTGCGCCGGGCACTCCGTCCGGCCCGGGAGGAATAGCCGACGGTGCCGCTCCGCGCCTCCCCGGGCGCCCGGACACAGGCCCGGACCCGACCGCGGCCGGAGGCCCGGGGCGGTCGGAGCCGGGCAGGCCCGAAGGGGCGCCGCGCGACCGCCGCGGTGCCTGGTAGGTTCGCGAACGGCGGCCCGCAGTCGGGCCGCCGCCGGCGGGGCAGGTGCCGCACTCGGCCGGCGAGGAGGACGCCCACGGGAGACCGCATGACCCCCCGCCAGCAACCGGCCGACGTCACGAGCCCGGTCGACTTCACCGACCAGGCCGCGCACCTCCCGGGGCGCTCGCTCGACGTGCGCTGGATCCACGGCTCCGAGTCGGCGAAGCACAACACCGACCCCGAGCTCCAGGTCCACCACTACGACGAGCACACCGTCATCCTGCGGCAGAACAAGGCAATCAACTACGAAGCGCCTTTCCTGTTCCTGCTGTTCGGCAACGAGCGCGCCGTCCTGATCGACACCGGGGCCACCGCGTCGCCCGCGTACTTCCCGCTGCGCCGCGTCGTCGACGAGCTGGTCGCGGACTGGCTCGCCCGCCACCCGCGCACCGCCTACCGGCTGCTCGTCCTGCACACCCACGGCCACGGCGACCACATCGCGGGGGACGCCCAGTTCGCCGGCCGCGCTGACACCGAGGTGGTGGACGCCGGGCTCGGCACCGTCCGGGCGTTCCTCGGCCTGGGCGACGACCCCGACGAGCCGGCCCGGCTGGACCTCGGCGGCCGGGTGCTCACCTGTCTGACGAGCCCCGGCCACCACGAGGCCGCGATCACCTACTACGACCCGTTCACCGGGTTCCTGCTCACCGGCGACACCGTCTACCCGGGCCGCCTGTACGTCGCCGACTGGGACGCCTACGTGGCGACGATCGACCGGCTGATCGCCTTCGCGGCCGACCACCCGGTCAGCCACGTGCTCGGCTGCCACGTCGAGATGACCGACCAGCCGGGTGTCGACTACCCGATCCGCTACACGTACCAGCCCGACGAGCCTCCCCTGCAGATGACGGTCGGCCAGCTGCACGACGTCCGCCGCGCGCTCGACGAGGTGGCCGGCCGGCCCGGGCGGCACGTCTTCGACGACTTCCTGATCGTCCACCACACCGATTGACGTGGACGGGTGACGCCGGGACCGGCCGCGCTCACGCTCCCGAGGGGCTGGTCCAGTCGGCCGGCACATGGCCGAGGCGCACCCGCTGCGGGTGGTCGCCGACCGGCACGGAGACGGTCTTGCGCCCGGTCGCGAAGTCGATCGCGGTGACCTGGTCGGCGCCGCTCTCGGAGATCACACAGGCCGTGCCGTCGCCGTTCACCGTGGCCCAGTACGGCTTCGAGGCGGGCACCAGCGGCCCTTCCTGGAGCGTGGCCCGGTCGACCACGGTCGCGTAGTCGTCCATGGTGCCCGCGACGCACAGCTTGTCACCGGCCGGGCTCATCGACAGGCCGTGGTGGCGCGAGTCGTTGACCCAGGTGGTGCGGTCCTCGCTGGTCGCCGGGTTCTTCGGCAGGGTCTTGACCCGGGTGATCCGGTCGGCGGCGACGTCGTACTCGACCAGGCCGTTGAAGAAGGACACCTGGAAGTAGAGCGTCGACCCGTCGGGGGTGAACGCGGCCGGGCGGATCGCGTCGGAGAGGTCCGAGCGGCCGGCTGCGTCCAGCCGCTCCCGCATGTCGATGATCCTGACCGGCGCGTACGTGGCGGCGTCGACCACGGTGATCCGGCGGTCGCCCTTCGTCCAGTCCAGCCACGGCGCGTCGAGGGCGGTGTTGACCTCGCCGATCGACATGTTCCAGATCTGCCGCCCGCCGTCGGTGAAGAGGTTCTCGTGGGGCTTGTCGCCTGTCTGGAAGGAGCCGAGCTGCGCGCCGGTGCGGACGTCGAGCACGTGGACCGTGTTGGAGGTGGAGGCGGAGACCGCCACGCGGGTGCCGTCCGGGGAGAGCGCCATGTGGTCGGAGCGGTAACCCGACACGGGGAAGCGCCAGTTGATCCGCCCGGTGGCGAGGTCGATGGACACCACGTCGGCGAAGCTCGGGCGGGAGACGACCACGGCGGATCCGTCCGGGGTCGAGTACATGTCGTCGACGAACTGGTCGTGCCCCTCGCCCGGACCCAGCCGGATGCCCAGGAAGTAGGCGAGCTTGACGGGGTTGAGGTAGATCTCGGCGAGCCGCTGGTCCTTGTCGGGGACGACGTTGACGCGGCCGATCCTGGCCAGGTCGCCGGTGGAGCGGATGACGTCCGCGGTGCCGTCCCAGTTGTTGCCGACGAACATCACCTCGCGCAGGGCGGCGCCCGCGGGTTCGGGTGCGGCGCCGGCCGTCGCGGCCGCCGGGGCGATGGCGGCGAGGGGCAGGACGAGGGCGGCCGCGAGGGCGCCCAGGGCCCTGGCGGGCCGGGATCGGCGGGACGGGCCGGAGTCGGACCGGGGCTCTTGCGGGGACATCGCCGCTCCTTCACGGGTGCGCAGAGTCGGAAGCAAGGTCGGAAAGCAGGGGATCGGAAAGCAGGCGCAGGAGAGCAGGCGCAGGGGGAGCAGGCACAGGGGGAGCAGGCGCCGGACAGCAGGGGGCGGACAGCAGGGGGCGGGGGCAGGCGTCGGAGCGCGAGTAGGAGGCGGTGTCGCCGAATCGCGTTACTCGACGGTAAGGACGGCGCCCACGCCCTGCCAAGACGTCGGTCGCCACCAATTGGCCGGAGGAGGCCGGTGCGGCGCGTTGCCGGCGCTGCCGTGCGGTACGGGCGGCGCGGCGCGGTACGTGAGGTGCGGGCGGTGCGGCGCGGTATGTGAGGTGCGGGCGGTGCGGCGCGGTATGTGAGGCGCGCGACCCTCACGCCGCTGCGGGCCGGCACCCCGGAGGCCCGGCTCCGCTCCCGCCGCCACTCCGCGGCTCCCCTGCGCCCCGCAGGCGCCTCGACGACTCAGCCGGTCCGCGGGGCGTGGGCTGCGCCGAACTCGGCGACCGTGTCGAGGAGGGCGCGGAGGCGGGCGGGCTCGGTGGCGGTGGGCCAGACGAGGGCCCACTCGGTGGGTGGGGCGTCGTGGATGGGGATGAAGGCGATGCCGGGTGGGGTGTAGTAGCGGCGGACATGGCCGTTGACCGGGCAGACGATCTGGCCGGTGGCGAGGAGGGAGAGGAGCTCGTGGAAGGTCCGCACGGAGTTGCCGCGCGGTATCGGGCGCCCGCTCGGGGTGTACTTGGGAATCATGGCCTCGATCCAGTACTCCGGGACGCGGGGCCCGCCGTCGAGCACCAGCCGGCCGCCGAGGTCCTCCAGGGAGACGGACTCACGGTCGGCGAGGTCCGAGCCGGCCGCGACGCCGAGGACGCGGCCCTCGGTGAAGACGGTGGGGCCGACACTGAGGTCCGCTTCGTGCACGGGGCGCCAGGCCACCTGCACGTCCAGCTTGCCGGCCCGCAGCAGGCTGAAGGGGTCGCTGAAGTGGTACTCGACGACCTGGACGGTGCACTCGGGGTACCGGGTCTCGAAGGCACTGATGATCGGGCGTATCTCGTTGCCGATGACCCCCATGACCCCGAGCCGGAGCGTGCCCCGCACGCCCAGTGCGGCGTCGCTGGCGCGGGCCAGCCCGGCGTGGATCAGGTCGTAGGCCTGCTGCAGCTCGACCCGCAGGATGCGTCCGACGGGGGTGAGCGTCACCGTGCGGCTGGTGCGGTCGAACAGGGCGGCGCCGATGCGGCGTTCCTGCTTCTTGATGGCCTGGCTGACCCGCGCCTGGGAGATGTGCAACCGCTCGGCGGTACGGCCGAAATGAAGTTCGTCGGCCAGTGTCAGAAAGATCTCGATATCGCGCAGTTCCACGGCTCCCCCGCCCCTCACGTGCGATAACCCCGGAGTTATCGATCGGCGCGCGAAGTCTACGTTGATCGCCGAAGTACTGCGGGTGGAAGGTGGGAGAGTCCACGGAAGCACGTCCGCCGCGATTCTCGGTCGGCGCAACTCGCCTTTCCGGAGACCTCATTGACGTGCCGTTCCCGCCTGTTCCGAGCGGCGTCCGGCCCTCGCCCCGGCCTGCCCGTTCCACGGGCGACCGACCGATCCCCCGAAGGAGAAAACATGTCCGTACGCGTGACGGAACCCGCGAGCGACCCGCCGGACCGCGCGAGGGCGGAGGACGGCCGGCCGTGAACGACAAGCTCGACATGGCCGCGATGCACGCCATGCACGAGATTCTGCGACGGGGCCTGCACGGCATCGCCGAGGCCGTGGCCCTGCCCGAGGACGACCCCCGGGACGGCCTGCGCACAGCGGGCGTCTGGGAACCCTTCAAGGAGGCGCTGCGCGTCCACCACAGCGCCGAGGACGACGCGCTCTGGCCGGTCCTGCGCCGGGCGCTGAACGGCCGGCCGTTCGACCTGGCGCTGCTGGAGGCGCTGGAGGCCGAACACCTCGCGATCGACCGGCTGATCGGGGCGATCGACGAGGCGCTGGCCGATCCGGCCGCCGGTCCGGACCTCCTCGCCGACCTCGCCGGCTCCCTCGTCGCGGGAGTCGGCGGCCACCTCGGCCACGAGGAGCAGGCGGTGCTCCCGCTGGTCCAGGCCCTCGTGACCGAGGAGCAGTGGGCGTACTTCGGCCGGGTCCACGCCCGGCGAGCCGGGCCGGACACCTCCACGGACCTGCCCGTGGCGCAGGCCGATCGACGACACGAACGGGGTTTGCACGATGAATGACCTTTCCCAGCGGGACCACGACCTCGCGGCCATCCGACGGCTGGTCGCCGAGGCCGAGGAATACCAGAGCGACCCGGCCCGCTTCATCCCGCTCCACACGGCGGACGTGAGCGTCGTCAACTTCGGGGGCCGGCGGGTCGCCGGCCGGGAGAGCCTGGCCCGGGCGATGACCGCGGCACTGGCATCGCCGCTCGCGGACGTGTTGACGAGGACCGAGATCGACGACATCCGCTTCATCGGCCCCGACACGGCGATCGTGGCCTGCGTGAAGCACG
This sequence comes from Kitasatospora sp. NPDC022785, assembly GCF_055561295.1. NCBI lineage: Bacteria > Bacillati > Actinomycetota > Actinomycetes > Kitasatosporales > Streptomycetaceae > Kitasatospora > Kitasatospora sp. NPDC022785. The sequence continues at coordinate 76,985 of NZ_JBVHHB010000019.1, forward strand.
TCTTCGACCACCGGGAGCCGTCACCCGACGACGGCCCCGGCGTCCGCCTGCCCGCCACCCGCACGGGGCGTCTCACCTACGTCGTCGTCAGGCAACTCGCCGTCGAAGAGGACCGGTTCGACCGAGCAGGGGACGGCTCGGCAGCCGGGAGCAGCTGGCTGATCAGCAGCGCGCAGACCACCCCGGTCATGGCCTGACCCCGACGGCACCCGCCGCCGGCCCTTCCCCCTGCACCCCACGACCCTTGTCCGCTGGCGGGCCGGCGGCTGCTTCCGCCTGCCCGCCACCACCCGAGGAACGCCTCACATGACGACAGTCGAATCCGCCCGGGCGACCACCGCCGGCACCGAACCGGCCCGCGGCCCGGACGCCGTGCCCCTGCGACGATGGCTGGCCCTGGTGGCCGTGGCCGTCGGCACGTTCGCCATGGTGACCGCCGAGCAGCTGCCGATGGGGCTGCTCACACCCATCGGAGGCGCGTTCGACGTCTCCGAAGGGGTCGCCGGCCTCATGGTGACCGTGCCGGGCCTCGTGGCGTCCGCCGCCGCGCCGCTGCTGCCCGTACTGATCGGACGCCGGGACCGCCGGACCGTCCTGATCGCACTGCTGGGCCTGATGGCCGCGGCGAACCTGCTCTCCGTGACGGCACCCGACTTCGTCGTGCTGCTCGGGGCGCGCTTCCTCATCGGCATCAGCATCGGCGGATTCTGGGCGCTCGCCGCGGGCATCGCCGTCCGGATGGTGCCGGACGCCTTCGTCGGCCGGGCGACGGCCATCACCTTCGGCGGCGCCACCGCCGCCAACGTGCTGGGCGTGCCGGCCGGCACCTTGATCGGGGAGTTCAGCGGCTGGCAGACGGCCTTCGCGACCGTCGGCGGGCTCGGCCTGCTCGTCGTCGCCGCCCTCTTCGTCCTGCTGCCGGCGATGCCCGCCACCGAACCGGTGCGGCTGGCCACGCTCGCGGCGCAGTTCCGCAACCCCGCGGTACGAGCCGGCGTGCTGACCACCTTCCTGCTCGTGGGCGGCCACTTCGCGGCCTTCACCTTCGTCAGCCCCATCCTCCAGGACGTCTCCGGCATCAGCCCGGGCATGGTCGGCCCGCTGCTGCTCGCCTTCGGCGTCGCCGGCATCGCCGGCAACTTCCTCGTCGGCGCGGCCGTGGGACGCGACATCCGCAGCATCGTCATGGCCATCGGCCTGGCGCTCGCCGTGATCCTGGCGCTCTTCCCGCTCGTCGGCACGGCGCCGGTCGGTGGCGTCGCACTGCTGATCGGCTGGGGGCTCGCCTTCGGCGGCGTCCCCGTGAGCGTCCAGACCTGGATCCTGCGGTCCGCGCCCCGCGACACCGAGGCGGCCACCGCCCTGAACACCTCGGTGTTCAACCTCGCGATCGCCCTCGGGGCGCTGGGCGGCGGGCTCATCGTCGACGCGGCGACCCTCACCACCGCTCTCTGGACCGGCGCGGGGATCGGCCTGCTGACCACCCTGACGGTCTGGTACGCCCGCCGGACCACGCTCTGACCAACAGCCCGCCACCTCCACCACCCACCCGCAACACCACCTCACCGAGGGAGCACACCACCGTGGAAACGCACGAGTACACGCAGCAGGAGCTGGCCGCGGAACCGGTCGCGTACTGGACCGGCGTCGCCTACGAGGAGATCATCGCGTTCATCCGGCGCCAGCAGGCCGAACTCGGCTTCACCCAGCCGCAGTACTGGATGCTGCGGCACCTGTCGCGCAACGACATCTCCAAGGACGGTCACGGCATGACCGTCCCCGAACTGGTCGACGCCACCGCGTCGTACCTGCGGCCGGAGGACGACCTGAACGCGGAGGCCGCGGTGCTGCTGGAGCGCGGCTGGGTCTCCCGGGACGACGACGCACGGCTGTGGATCACCGAGGCCGGCGACGCGGCCCGGGCCGGCCTCAAGTCGCAGGCGCCCGCCATCCGGGCCCGGATCCACGAGGGCATCGACGATGCGGACTACGCGGCGGCCCTGCGGGTGCTGCGGCGCATGCTGCGCAACGTGGGAAGCCCGCTGGCCTGACCGGACGGCGACGAGTGCGGAGGCGGCCGACGGACGGGGCCGACGCACCGGGGACGGGGCGCGGGGGTGGGTCCGGAGGGGAGGGCCGCCCCCGCGCCCCACCCGTGACCGCGCGCCACCGTCACAGCCACGGGTGGGGCGCGGTCACGGGTGGGGCGGTCACGGGTGGGGCGCGGTCACTCGAAGCCCAGCGGCCCGATGCCGAGGTCCTCGCGCATCAGGCCGCGCATCCGGGCCATGGCGGTGCGGCGCCGGGCGATCAGGGGCGCGTCCTCGACGGAGCCGACCGCCACCCCGCGGGCGTAGGCGTCGCGGATCCGGCGCAGGCTGAGGAAGGCCTCGTTGCCGGCCGTGACGACCGGCGGCGGCCCGACCAGCCAGAGGCGCTCGCTCGCCGTGTACAGGCCGGTGCTCCGGAAGGCCTCCCGCACGGCCGCGTCGCGCGCCGCGTCGGAGCGGTGGTCGCCCAGCGCGACCGCCCGGATCTCCTCACCGGCCGCCTTGAGCGCGGAGACGAACTCCGTGTACACCTCGCGCCGGACGTCCAGCGCGTGCCGGGTCTGCTCGCGCCGCCAGCGGTTGCGGTCGGCGATCAGGGTGGCGGTGATGCCGATACCGGCACCGGCGAGTGTGGAGAGCAGGGGCATCCAGTCCATGGGCCGCAGCCTGGCCAAGTCACCGCCTTCGCGCCAGTGGCTTTTCGGCTCTCCTCCCGCCCGGGCCGCGGTCGGCCGCTCAGGCCGCAGGCCCGAGCCTGCCCGTGCGGATGACCTCGGCGTACCAGCGGGCGCTGTCCTTGGGGGTGCGGCGTTGGGAGGCGAAGTCGACGTGGACGACGCCGAACCGCTTGCCGTAGCCGTACGCCCACTCGAAGTTGTCGAGGAGGGACCAGAGGAAGTACCCCCGCACGGGTGCGCCGGCGGCGATCGCCCGGTGGACGGCGGTGAGGTGGGCGTGCAGGTAGGCGATCCGCTCGGGGTCGTGGACGGCGCCGGCCGGGTCGCTGTAGTCGTCGTAGGCGGCGCCGTTCTCGGTGACCAGCAGCGGCAGGCCGGGCAGCTCGTCGCGGAGGCGGGTGAGCAGCTCGTACAGGCCGTCGGCGTCCACCGGCCAGCCCATGGCGGTGCGTTCGCCCTCGGCGGGCAGGAAGCGGATGCCCCGGTCGGCGGGCCACGGGGACCGCTCACCGCCGTGGCCGTCCTGGCGGGGGGCCGGATCGGCCGGGTCGTCGGCGGCGACCACGGTCGGGGTGTAGTAGTTGAGGCCGAGCGCGTCGATCGGGCGGGAGATCTCGGCGAGGTCGCCGTCCCGGACGAAGGACCAGTCGGTGACCTGCGCGGTGTCGGCGAGCACATCGGCCGGGTAGCGACCGTGGAAGACCGGGTCGAGGAAGATCCGGTTGGCCAGGCCGTCGATCCGCCGGGCCGCCTCCCGGTCCGCCGGGCCCTCGGTGAGCGGGCGGACGGCGGCCAGGTTGAGGGTGAGCGAAACCTGTGCGGTGGCGGGGAGTTCGGCGCGCAGCGCGCCGACGGCGAGGCCGTGGGCGAGCAGCAGGTGGTGGTGGGCGGCGAGGGCGGCGGCCGGGTCCGTACGGCCGGGGGCGTGGACGCCGCTGCCGTAGCCGAGGAAGGCGCTGCACCAGGGCTCGTTGAGCGTCGTCCAGGTGCCGATCCGGTCGCCCAGCCGGGCGGCGGCCAGCGCCGCGTACTCGGCGAAGCGGTGGGCGGTGGCCCGGTCCGTCCAGCCGCCGCCCGCGGCGGAGACGCCGTTGCCCGGGGTCTCCAACTCCTGTGGCAGGTCCCAGTGGTAGAGCGTGACCACCGGGGCGATGCCGCGCGCGAGCAGTTCGTCCACGAGCCGGTCGTAGAAGTCCAGCCCGGCCTTGTTGGCCGGCCCGCTGCCGCCGGGCTGGACACGCGGCCAGGCGAGCGAGAACCGGTAGGCGGGCAGGCCGAGTTCGGCCATCAGCGCGACGTCCTCGCGGTAGCGGTGATAGTGGTCGGTCGCGACGTCGCCGGTGTCTCCGTTGCGGACTCGTCCCGGTGTCCGGCTGAAGGTGTCCCAGATGGACGGGGTGCGGCCGTCCTCGGCGGCCGCACCCTCGATCTGGTAGGCGGCGGTGGCCGCGCCCCAGACGAAGTCGGAGGGGAACGTGAGGGGCGGGGCGTGGTCGGTCATGTCGCCTTCCGGGGTCGCGGGTTCGGGGGCCGGCCGTCGGTCCGGGGTCGTGGGTCGGGACCGCCGGTCCGGGGTCGCCGGGTCTCAAGAGGGTGTGGATTCTCGGGGTGGTGGGCCCGGGTTCGGGGTGATGGCTTCTCGGGGTGGTGGGTCCGGGTTCGGGGTGATGGCTTCTCGGGGTGGTGGGTCCGGGGCGCGCCTCCGGGGTTCAGCCCTTGACGGCGCCCTGCATGATGCCGCCGACGATCTGGCGGCCGAGCAGGCCGAAGACGAGCAGGACGGGGAGCGTGCCGATCAGGGTGCCGGCCAGGACGATCGACTGGTCGGGTACGTACCCCTGGCCGAGCGACTTCACCGCGACCTGCACGGTGGGGTTCTGGGAGCTGAGGGCGACGATCGGCCAGAAGAAGTCGTTCCAGGTGGCCATGAAGGTCAGCATGCCCAGCACCGCCATCCCCGGCCGGGCCACCGGCAGCACGATCGACCGGAAGATCCGCAGCAGCGAGGCGCCGTCGACGCGCCCGGCCTCGACCAGTTCGTCCGGCAGGGCCTGGATCAGGTACTGGCGCATGAAGAACACACCGAATGCGGAGACCAGCGACGGCAGGATCACCGACGGCAGGGTGTTCTGCAGGTCGAGGCGGACGATCAGCATGAACAGCGGGATCACGCCGAGCTGCGGCGGGATCATCATGGTGGCGACGGTGACGGCCAGCAGCAGCCCACGGCCACGGAAACGCAGTTTGGCGAAGGCGAAGCCGGCCAGGGTGGAGGAGAGCACCACCCCGGCTGTGACGGTGGCCGAGACGATCAGCGAGTTAAGCAGCGCCTCGCCGATCGCGGCCTGCTGCAGGGCCTCACCGATGTTGTGCAGCAGGTTCGGCCCGGGGGTCAGGGCCGGTGCGGCCGAGCTGAGTTCGGCGTTGGAGCGGCTGGCGGCCACCAGCGTCCAGTAGAACGGGAACGCGAACACCAGGGTGGCGGCGATCAGCACCGCGTAGGCGAGCGGCCCGCCGTGCAGCGGCGAGCGGGGGGCCTTCCGGAGGCTGGGGCCCGTTCGGGGGCTCGGGCCCTTCCGGAGGCGGAGGGCCGGCCGGATCCGGGAGGCGGGCCGGGGCCGGGGGGTAGGTCGCACGAGGGTCACGAGGTCACCGGTCCGTACGGTTGCGCCGGGCGGCGATCGCCGCGTTCAACAGGGCCAGGACGACGATCAACAGGAACATCACCCAGGCGACGGCCGCCGCGCGGCCCAGGTGGAAGAAGCTCCAGCCCTGCTCGTACAGGTAGAGGCCGAGGGTCTGGTACTGGTGGGAGATCCCGCCGCCGGCGTTGCCCTCGTAGAGCAGCGGTTCGCCGAACAGCTGGGTGGCGCCGATCGTCGAGACGACCACGGTGAAGACGATCGTCGGGCGCAGGCCGGGGACGGTGACGTGCCGGAACTGCTGCCACCGGGAGGCGCCGTCCACCGCCGCCGACTCGTACAGCTCGCCGGGGATGGCCTGCATGCCGGCAAGGTAGATCAGCGCGTTGTAGCCGGTCCACCGCCAGGTGACGATGGCCGAGACGCCGAACTGCGAGGCCCAGGTGTCGGCCTGCCAGTCCACCGGGGAGAGCCCCAGCTGTCCGAGCACCCAGTTGATCAAGCCGTAGTCGCGCCCGAAGAGCTGGGCGAAGACCAGCGTGGCGGCGGCCACCGAGGTCGCGTACGGCAGCAGCATCGCGACCCGGAAGAAGGTACGGCCACGCAGCCTGTAGTTGAGCAGGTGGGCCAGGCCGAGGGCCATCAGCAGCTGCGGGACGGTGGAGAGCACGCCGATGGTGAAGGTGTTGCGCAGCGCGTTCCAGAAGAACGGGTCGGCCAGCAGGCGGGTGTAGTTCTGCAGGCCCAGCCAGTCCATCCGGTCGGCGCTCTGCAACTCGACCCGGTGGAGCGAGACGTAGGCCGTGTAGAGGAGGGGGAAGAGCCCGAAGGCCGCGAAGAGGACGAAGAAGGGGGCGAGGAAGCCGTAGGGCGCGAGCCGGCCGGCCCGGCGGGTGCGGGCCCTTGCCGGGCCGGCGGCGGGCAGGCGGGCGGAGGAGAGCGTGGCCATCGTGGCGCCTTCGTGATGATCCGTCAGCTGCCGTTGGCCTTGCGGATGTTGTCCATGGCGTGCTTCCAGGCGGTGTCGGGTGCGGTGCCGGTCCGCTCGACCTCGCCGAGGGCGTCGGTGAACGCCTTTCCGATCACGCCGTCGTCCACACCGAGCACCTGGGCGGGCATGCCGGCCGCCGACTCGCTGAAGATCTGGCCGATCGGCGCGTTGCTGAAGTACGGGTCGGCGACGCCCTTGATCGCGGCCTGGGCGCCGGTGGAGGACGGGAAGGAGCCCTGCTTGGTGAACAGGGTGGTCTGCTGCTCCTTGGCGGTCAGCCACTTGATCAGCTCGGCGGCCTCCTTCGGGTGCTTGGCCGTCCTGGGCACCATCAGGTAGGAGCCGCCCCAGTTCCCCGTCCGGCCGGGGCCGGGGGCGACGTCCCAGGTGCCCGAACCGGCCTCCCCCGCCTGGCCCTTGATGTAGCCGAGCATCCAGGCGGGGCAGCTGAGGGTGGCGAACTTGCCGGTGCTGAAGGCCTTGTTCCACTCCGGGGTCCACTGCGGCAGCTTGGCCGAGAGGCCGTCCGCGACCAGCCGGCCCGCGTCGGCCCAGGCGGTCTTCACGGCCTGGCTGGTCTCGAAGACCGGCTTGCCGCTCTCGTCGGCGTAGCGGACCTTCTGCTGGCCGACCTCGGCGGTGAACATGCCGGCCGCGCTGTCGGTCCAGACGTTGCCGGGCGCGGCCTTGGCGACGTACTCCCTGCCGAGGTCGAGGTAGCCCTGCCAGGTCGACCAGCGGGCGGCCAGTTCGGTGCGGTCGGTGGGCAGGCCGGCGGCCTTGAACAGGTCGGCGCGGTAGCAGATCGCCTCCGGCCCGATGTCGGTGCCGGCGCCGAGCACCCGGCCGTCGGCGGTCTTCACCGCGGCACCCTTCCACGGCACCAGTTCGTCGTTGACCGCACCGAGGCCGAGGGTTTTCAGGTCGGTGAACTTGTCGGCCTGCTTCTGCAGCACGCTGGCCACCCGGCCGACCTCCAGACCCTGGATGTCGGCGAGGCCGCCGCCTCCCGCGAGCTTGGTTTGCAGGGCCTGCCAGTACTGGCCCTCGTCCTGGGTGTCGGTCTGCTTGACGGTGATGTCGGGGTGCAGCTTCATGTACTCCTCGTAGAGGCCGCTCTCCTTGAAGCCGAAGGTGCCGAAGAGGTCGACGGTGATGGTCACCTTGCCGTCGGCGGCGGTGTCGGGGGAGCCGGCGGAGCTGTTGCACGAGGTGAGCAGGAGGATGGCGGCGAGGGCGGTGCTGCCGAGGGCGGCGGCGGAGCGGCGCATGAGGTCTCCCTGGCGGGGCGGGTGGGCTTCGGGGGCGATGCGGGCGGGCGATGCGGGCGGGCGATGCGGGCGAGCCGACCGAGATCGGCGGCCGAGGCGGTGCTAGCGGTGCTGGCGGTGCGAGAGAGCAGTGCGTGGGCTCGGTGCGAGAGCGCTTGGCGAGTGCGTGGCGTGATGGGTGCGAACGTGGCGCGGTTGGTGAGAGCGCTCTCTGAGAGCGCTCTCAAGCGCTGAGAGGAGAGTGCCGCGCGGGGGCTCACCGGTCAAGGGGTCGAAACCCGAACGTAATCTCGGAGTTACCGCCATTGGGCATTCAGGAAGTGAAGGCGGCAGCGCAGAAGGCAGCACTCGGAAGGCGCTACTCGAGAGTCGGAAGGCGTTACTCGGGAGGAGGTGCCACTCAGGCCGAGGCGCGCCGGACCAGCCGGGTCGGGGTGATCACCGAGGCCGGCCCCCCCGGCCGCCGTCCCGCCGCCGGCCACGGCGCCGGCCCCGCGGACGCGCCGGTGGCCGATCCGGCCTCGGCGAGCCGGCGCAGCAGCAGGCGGGCCATCAGCCGGCCCATCTCCTCGATGTCCTGGCGCACCGTGGTGAGCGGCGGCTCGGTCCAGGCGGCGATCGACTCGACGTCGTCGAAGCCGACCACGGCGACGTCCTCCGGCACCCGGCGCCCCGCGTCGCGCAGCACTCGCAGCGCGCCCGAGGCCATCGCGTCGGAGGCGGCGAACACCGCGTCCAGATCGGGCCGGCGGGCCAGCAGTTCGGCCATCGCGCGGCCGCCGCCGTCGGGGGTGAAGTCCGCCTCGGCGACCAGCGCCGGGTCACCGTCGGGCAGCACGTCCCGGTAGCCGTCCAGGCGGTCCATGGCGGAGGTCTGGTCGAGCGGGCCGGTGATGGTGGCGATGGCACCGCGCCCGAGCGCACGCAGGTGGCCGACGGCCAGCCGGGCGCCGCCGCGGTTGTCGCTGTCCACGTAGACCAGCTCGCGGTCGGACTCGGCGCCCGGCCAGCCCGGGCGGCCGCCCACCACGAAGGGCAGCCCGACCTTGCGCGCCATCTCGGGCAGCGGGTCGGGCTGGTGCAGCGAGAACAGCAGGGCGCCGTCCACGTGGCCGCCGGCCAGGTAGCGGCCCACCCGCTCGTAGTCGTGCTGGTCCTCGACCATCATCAGCACCATCTGGTTGTCGGCCGCGGAGAGTTCACGGCCGATTCCGCGCAGCTGCTGGGCGAAGAACGGGTCGGAGAAGAGCCGGCTGCCGGGCTCGGCCACCACCACGGCCACCGCGTGGTTGCGCCGGGTCACCAGCGTGCGGGCGGCCAGGTTGGGGAGGTAGCCGAGCTCCTCGACGGCTCGCTGGACCTTCTCCCGCAGCGCCTCTCGGACCCCCGCTCCCCCGTTCACCACCCGCGACGCCGTGGCCCGGGAGACCCCGGCCCGCTCGGCGACCGACTCCAGTGTCGGACGCGGCGCGGCCGCGTCGGCGTCGGCCGTGGGACGCGGCGTCTGCTCCGGCACCGTGGGCTCCTCTCGCACGCGGACGCTTCGTCCCAGAGCCTAGCGGGTCGCGGACGCACGGTTGAGAGCGCTCCCATGGGGCCCTCCCGCGGGCGCTCGCATGGGCGCTGCCCTGCCCGTTGCCGCCGCACCCGCGCACGCCGCGGCGGCGGCAGACGGTGACCGTCTGCCGCCGCGCGGCGCCCCGCGTCAGGTGGTGCTGAACGTGAACCAGTTGACGTTGACGAAGTCGGCCGGCTGGCCGCTGGTGAACGTCAGGTAGACGTCGTGCCTGCCGGTGACGGCGCTGATGTTGGCCGGCACGGTGGTCCAGCTCTGCCAGCCTCCGGTGTTGGCGACGGCGAACGAGCCGACGGGGGCGCCGGCCGGGCTGTCCAGCCGGACCTCCACCAGCCCGCTGACGCCGCCGGCCGCCCCCGAGGCCACCCTCGCCTTGAACTGCCGGGCCGCGGTGGCACCGAAGTCGACACCCCGGTAGAGCGCCCAGTCGCCGTTGGCCAGGGCGGCGAGGTTCTGGCCGCCGCCGCTGTCGGTGGTGGTCTCCAGCGCCGTTCCCGACTGGCCGCTGTAGGCCTCGGCCTGGATGGTGCCGTACGCGCTGCCCGTGCCGCCGGGCGGCGTGGTGGGCGGCGGCGTCGTCGGGGGCTGGGTGGTCGGCGGCATCGTGGTCGGCGGCGTCGTGCCGCCTCCCCCGGAGCTGTAGACCGCGACGTAGTCGACCAGCATCGGCACGCCGGACGCCGTCCCCGCAGTCGGCGTCTTGTACCCCGCCACCGGGTCCGGGAACGCGCCGCCCATCGCGACGTTCAGAAGGATGAAGTGCCCGTGAGCGGTGGCCGCGTTCCAGGTGGCGGCGTCCATCTGCGCCGAGGTGACGGAGTGGTACTGCACACCGTCCACGTACCAGCGCAGCTGCTGCGGGCTGACACTGCGGTCCCACTCCAGCGCGTAGGTGTGGAAGTTGCCCTGGCAGGCGGAGCCCGGGCAGGCGTGCACGGCGCCGAGGCCGGTGGTCTCGTTGCACGGGCCGCCGGGGTTGCCGCCGCAGTGCAGGGTGCCCCAGACCTGGTTGACGCCGTTGACGTTCTCCATCAGGTCGAACTCACCGATGGTCGGCCAGTTCCAGTAGTTGCCGCGGTACGGCGCGCCCAGCGTCCAGAAGGCCGGCCAGTAGCCGGCGGCGGCCGGGCCGGTCACGTTGGGCATCTGGATCCGGGACTCGATCCGCAGCTTGCCCCCGGCCGGCGGTTCGAAGTCGCTGCGCCGGGTCTCGATCCGGCCTGAGGTCCAGTTGCCGTTGGCATCCCGGATCGGGGTGATGCGCAGGTTCCCGGCGCCGTCCTGGCGGAGGTTGGCGGTGTCGGAGGTGTAGGTCTGGACCTCGCCGGTGCCCCAGTTGGCGGCGCCGCCGGGGTAGCTCGTCCCGGTGTCGACGATCCAGTCGGCGCCGGCGGGAAGGGTGTTGGCGGCGCCGCCGAAGTCGTCGCTCCAGACGGTGGTCCAGCCGGCCGGGGCGGGCGGGACGGCGGCCGTGGCGGTGGAGCCGAGGAGCGCGGCGCAGAGCGCGGTGGCGGCGCCGGCCGCCGTCAGGACGGTGGCCAGCGCCCGGCGCGGACGCCGGCGGCGGGTGGCGGTGGTTCTGGGAACGGTACGTGCGGACACGGTGGTGCACCTCCGTGGGTGGGCGGACGTTGGCGCGGTGCAGGGTTCGGGTGGTACGGCGGGGCCGCGTGCGGGCGGGTCGGCGGAGCCGGGCGCGGGCCGTACGGCTGGGCAGGGACCGGGCGGTACGGCGGGGCCGGGCCCCGGCGGTACGGCGGGCGGGAAGGCACCTCCCGCCCGCCGGCTCGGGTTCACCAGCCGATGCCGAGGGTCAGGCCGGTGGGCGGGTTGGCGTTGCCGAGGATCTGCACGGACGACTGGTCGTTGATGTCGTCGTACGGGAAGGCGTAGGAGCGGCCGTCGAGGCTGACGCCGTGCAGGTACGCCGCGTAGTCGTTCCCGGCCACGCCGCTGCGGTAGTAGGCCGAGGGCCGGTACCAGTCCGCCGGGGTGAGCGCGACCCCGCGGTGGAAGGCCGCGCACAGCTCGGCACCGAGCTGCTTCTCGGTGTCGTTGCCGCTGGCCAGCGCGCCTGCGCAGGCCATCACGTCCGGCGAGGTGGGCTTGGCCAGGTGGAACGGCCCGGCGCCGTTCTTGGTGAAGGTCAGGGTGTTGCCACTGACCCGCCCGGTGAAGGTCTCACCGAGCCGGGTGAGGGTGAACTGGCCCGCCGTGTAGGTGGACCAGAACCGGTCGATCACCGGCTGGAGGTAACCCTGCTGCGCACCGCCGGCCAGGAACAGGTCGGACGAGCGCGGCGCGACGATCCGGTACGTGCCCTGAAGGGGGCGGAAGGCGGGCCCGACGGCCGCGGCGTAGCCGGCCATCACCTCGGCGCGGGTCCGGGTGATCCCGGCGGTGGTGTCGTAGCCGCTGGACGCCTGCTGGAGCCGGGCGGTCAGCGGGAAGCCGAAGCCGTCGACCTGGGTGGTGTTGCCGCCGAACGCGACCTCGCCGTTGACGTAGGTGTACTCGTACCAGTCGTAGTAGACGTCGTTGTTGGGGTCGGCCGCGTTGCGTGGGTCCGGCCCGCCCCAGCCCTGGTCGTCGGGCGAGACGGGGATGAACAGGGGCGAGCCGAGCGAGATGTAGATCCGGCCGCCGCGGATCGAGGCCGGCGAGGGGACGGTGCGCGCCCGGTCGAGGGTGAAGGACATGTTCGGGTAGGCGACGCCGTTCTTGGTCAGGTGGCCGGGGGCCGTCGCGTCGCGGTGGTCGATGTGCGCGGTCGTGCCGTCGGGCCGCAGGTAGGACCACTGGCCGGGGGTGACCATGCCGAGCACGGTCACGTAGATCTGGGAGTCGGCATAGGCGCCCCGGGTGTTGTTCGTGAAGGTGAGCGGGAAGGTGCCGGGCCCGCCGCCCCCGCCCGGGGTACCCGGCCCGGACGAGCCGACGGTGAAGGCGAAGTGCGGGGTGTCGTAGAGCGGGCCGGACTTCTCGTAGGTGAACCAGTACTCCAGCGTGGAGCCGGCGGCCAGGCCGTCGGCGGTCTTCTGCCAGCTGCCCGCGCTCTGGGTCATCCGGAAGTCCTGCTGGCCGCCGGTGCTCGGCCGGTAGTGGACGTCGACGAGGCCGGCGGGGGTGGCCGGAGTGAAGGTGAACCGGACCGAGCCGGGGCCGGCGGTGGCCGCCGACTGGGTGTAGTCGGTGGCCGCCCGCGCGCCCGCCGCCGTCCAGAGGCCGGTGAGCAGGAGGGCGAGCACCGTGAGCACGGCCATCGGCAGGCCGCGTCGTGGCCGGCGGTGCTGGGCCGGGCGGTACTGCGTCGAGCGGTGCTGGGCCGAGCGGTGCTGCCCCGGTCGGTGCTGGGCCTCCCGATGGTGGTCCGGGCGACGGATGGCCGGGCTGTCGAGGACCGGGCTGTCGAGGGCCGGGCGGTGGCCGGCGGGCCCCGGCACGGGGGCGGGTGGGGGTGGGGGTGGGGGTGCCGTCATGCGGATGCCTTCCCTCGGCGCGGTGGGGCGCGGCGGACGAGAGGGGAACGGGAGGAGAGCGTGCTGTGAGAGCGCTCTCAAGCGGTTGACACACTGTCCCGCCTTGGCTCGCCACGGTCAAGAGGTGAAGCGACGAACTTCTGCCCTAGCCAGGTGAGTTCATCTCTTAAAGCGAGTGGGTTCGCCAAGTTTCTGGACATGCGTCTATGATTGCTGGACAACAGTCCAGAAAGGAGCCCGGCATGGGCATCGTGGCGAACACACTGGTGGGTCTGGTGGCCGCACTGCACGGATACATCCTGGTGCTGGAGATGTTCCTCTGGGAGCGCGCGCCCGGCCGGGGACTCTCCGGCTTCGACGCACCGATGGCCAAGGCCACCGCCCCGCTGGCCGCCAACCAGGGCCTCTACAACGGCTTCCTGGCCGCCGGCCTGGTCTGGGGCCTGGTCGCCGACGACCCGACCGGCTTCCACGTCCAGGTGTTCTTCCTCTCCTGCGTGGTCGTGGCGGGTCTCTACGGCGCGGCGACCGCCAACCGCCGGATCCTGTTCGCCCAGGCCCTGCCCGGCGCCCTCGCTCTCGCCGCCGTCCTGGCCGCCCGATGAGCGACGCACGGGCCGACCGCACCCGGGGCCGTCTCCGTGCCGCACTGCTCGCCGAGTGCGCCGAACGCCCGCTGGCCGAGGTGAGCGTGGCCGCCGTGGTCCGGCGGGCGGCCGTGGGGCGGGCCACCTTCTACCTCCACTACGAGGACCTCCAGGCCCTCGCCGTGGACGCCTGCGCCGAAGTCGTCCGGGACGCCGTCGATGCGCTGCACGCGTGGCGCGGCACCCCCGACCCCGCCGCCCCTCCACCCGCCCTGGCCGCCTTCCTCACCGACGTGGACCGGCACGCGGCGGTCTACCGCTCCCTGCTCCGGCCCGGCGGCACCGGCCCGCTGGGCGACCTCCTCCACCGCGAGCTCCGCGAACGCAGCCGCACCGAGCGGCAGTTGGCCGGAGCCCCGCACCCCGACCTGGTCGCCACCGCGGTGGCCGCCACCTTCACCGCCCTGCTCGCCGACTGGCTCCACGACCTGGTGCCGGCCACCCCGGCCGAACTCGCCGCCCACAGCTGGCGCCTGCTGATCTCCCTCCACCGCACACCGTTCGCCTGAGCGACGGCGAGCCACCCGGCCCGCCCGCTCCCGGGCCGGCCGGGGGCGGGAGCGGGGCCGGGAGCGGGACCGCGGCCGGCCGCCGCAGCCCCACCACTTGCCTGATATCTTCGAAATGCCGTAATTGTTCTGTGACACTCACCCGTGCCACCTGCCCCCCGAGGAGCCAGGAATGACCGGTGAAGCCGAGCCCATCAGCGCTGTCGCCCGCGAGGCACTCGAACGCGAGCTCGCCGCATTGCGCACCGACCGCGAGAAGGTCGCCGTCACCCTGCGGGGCGGCAAGGAGGTGGGCGACCGGGCGGACCAGGCCGACGAGTTGCAGCGCGCCACGGAAGTCGACCGGCTGGACGCCCGCATCGCCGAGATCAACGGCCGCCTGCGCCAGGCCGCCGTGGCGGGCCCTCCGAGTACCGACGCGGTCGGCGTGGGCAGCACCGTGACGGTGCGGTTCGCCGACGGCACGGAGACCACCCTGCAGATCGGCCAGGTCGCCGGGGCACTGGACCGGACACTGGTCACCACCGACAGCCCGCTCGGCCGCGCCCTGATCGGCCGCCGCGCCGGCGACACCGTCAGCTACGAGGCGCCCGGGGGGCGGACGACGGCCGTCGTGCTCTCCCTCGGCGGCGGGGAGGACGGGTGACGACGGCCGGAAACGGGCGCCTCGGGAGGCGGGCGGACTCGGGGCGACGGGCGGACTCGCGGCGACGGGCGACAGGTCGGCGCCTGCGGTTTCGGGCGGCCCGTCAGCCCGGCGGCCCCGTGGGCCCATCATCAGCCTGTCAGCCCGACGATCCCGTCAGCCCGACGATTCCGGCCACCAGGTTGATGGTGGTGGCCAGGATGCTGGCACCGAACACGTAGGACAGCAGACAGTGCCGGAGGATCACCGCCCGGAGCTCCGAGCTGGAGACGCCGGTGTCGGAGACCTGGTAGGTCATCCCGAGGTTGTAGCTGAAGTACAGGAAGTCGCTGTACCGGGGCGGGTCGTCGGTGTTGAAGTCGATCCCGCCCTCCGGCGGCAGGTAGTAGAGGTACGCGTAGCGGGTGGCGTACATCAGGTGAAGCGCCGCCCAGGCCATGAACACGCCGCAGAGCGCCGTCGCCGCGGCGGCCCGGCTCACGTCCGTCTTGCCGACCAGGAGCAGCGCCACGATCCCGACCAGTCCGCACAGGGCGGCCGCGACGACAGCGAGTTCCTCGACGACGGGGCGGAACTCCTCACGCCCGACGTTGCGATGGGTGCTGGTGGGGTTCATCGGCCACAGGACGAGCCACCCGGCCACCACGAAGGCCGTCTCCGCCACCGCGATGCCGGCGAGGATTCCCAGCGGCAGGTTGGTCGGCACACCGACGGCCGCGCCGGCAGCAGCTCCGAGGACCGTCGAGCCGGCGAGCCGGGGAACGGCGGAGAGCACCAGCCGGTGGGTCATGGGGGCCTCGGGACGCAGAGCCATCGAAAGCGGACGGAAGCGAACGGGGACGGACGGAAGCGCACGGGGACGGACGGAAGCGGACGGGGAGCGGGCAACGTCAGCGTATCCGCACGTGAACCCGGGTGCAGCCCGGCAGGCCGAGGACGCCTGTCGCGGCAGGCCACCGAGGCTCCGGGGGCGAATGGCGCGCGCGGATCGGCAGGCACGACCTGCCCGCACGTGCGCACGCCACCCGGGCCGCAGGGAGCCGGCCGTCGGGCGGACATGATGGGGGTGACACCCCATCACCGGACCCGACCCGCATCGAGGACAGATGACCGACGCCTCCGCTTCCTTCCGGCTCCACCCCGGATCGCCCGACTCCCCCGTGATCCTGCACGTCCCGCACTCCTCCCGCGCGATACCCGCCGACGTCCGCGCCGGGATCGTGCCGGACGACGAGGCGCTCGCACTGGAACTGGACCACATCACCGACGCGCACACGGCGGAGATCGCCGCCGCTGCGGCAGCGGTGGCGCGCGTCACTCCCTGGCGGTTCGTCAACCGGCTGTCCCGCCTCGTCATCGACCCCGAGCGCTTCCCCGACGAGCGCGAGGAGATGCTGGCCGCCGGCATGGGGGCGGTCTACACCCGCACCACGCACCGCGAGGAGCTCCGCCCGGCCGGCTTCGACGGGCAGCCGCTGCTGGAGCGCTATTTCCACCCGTACGCGGAGGCGGTGACGGCCGCGGTCGCGGAACGCCTCGAAGCGGTCGGGCGCGCGGTGGTCATCGACGTCCACTCGTACCCGACGAAGGCCCTGCCGTACGAGCTGCACGGCGACGGGCCCCGGCCGCCCATCTGCCTCGGCACGGACCCCTTCCACACGCCCGCAGCGCTGCTCGACGCGGCGCAGCAGGCGTTCGCCGGCTTCGGCGGCACCGGCCTCGACAGCCCGTTCGCGGGCACGTACGTGCCCCTGCGGTACTACGGGAAGGCCGCCGACGTCAGCGCGCTCATGGTGGAGATCCGCCGCGACCTCTACATGGACGAGCCCGGCGGCCCGGCGGGCTCGGGGCTCGGCGCACTGGCGGGCGCGCTCGCCGCTCTCGTCGACCGGGTGTCCGCCTGACGGTCCTCCGGGGGCGGTGGGGGGCCCGCTGGGGGCCTCCGACCGGAGGCCGGCAGCCTACTGGATGCTCCAGCGGTGCGGGTGGCCCGGGTCGGTGGGGCAGGCGAAGATGTTGAGCTCGCCCCAGCTGCCCACGGTCACCTCGGTGGGTGTCGCGTGCGGGTGCGGGGGCAGGTCGTGTTGCTCCAGTGGTTTCCAGCTGCCACTGCCGCCGTCCCACTCCGAGCTGTCGACGGTGAGCAGCAGGTGCATGGGGGTCGCGCAGGCCCGGCAGTCCATGGGGGCCGGGTCGGTCGAGTGCCAGGAGGCGAAACCGCCGACGCGCCAGCCGGGCGGGATGGACAGGTCGTACTGGTAACCGACCGTCGTGACCTCGTCCCCGCCCTCGTCCTCGGACTGCTCGGCCTCCTCCTCGCGGGCGTCCTCCCAGGCCTCGACCCGGGCGCAGAGGTCCTCGGGCAGGAGACCGGCGAACGGGTACGTGGTCACCTGCTCCGGGTGCAGCACACAGGGTTCGGGCACGTATCCGTCGAAGCCGGCGAGCGGTGCCTGCGGCGGGGCGGCCAGCACCTCGGTCACCTCCCACGATCGGCGCCAGCGCAGATCGATCTGCATGCCGAAGCCGGTCGGTCCGTGCGCGTCGAAGGGACACCAGAACACCTGGAGCAGGTCGCAGTCGCCGGGCCCGGCCGGCAGGTCGGGGAGGTCCCGCCGGTACAGCTGGGCGAGGCCGATCATCGGCAGCGGCCCGGTCGCCTCGGCCCCTTCGAGCCGGTGTTCCCGCCTGAGCCCGTCCAGCAGCTCCCGCTCCTCGTCGGTGGGGCCCGACGCCGGGTCGCGCTCCCAGGCGGCCGCCAGCACCTCCCGGTACCGGCGGACGTCCGCCGGACGCCTCCCCCGCCGGCGGCCGTGGGAGTCGGCGCAGACCGGCCACGCCTCGTCCGCCGGCCACAGCAGCGGCCCGCCCACGGAGCTGGCCGACACCTCCGGGCGGCCCGGCCGCGGGTGGAGCCGGGTGGTGGTGCCCCGATGGGCGGCCAGCTCCGGGAAGAGCGCCTCGACATCGAGCGGGCGCGGGGGTGTGGTCCTCGTCATGGCCGCGACCTTAGACACCCCGCAGCCGCGGCGATCAGGCACCCCGGCAGAGCGCCCATGGACCAAGGTCAACCCCGGTGTGACCCTCCCGCCCTCCGTGCGCGGGTGTCTGGCACCAAGAACCCCTCACAGGACGATCACACTGCTCATACTCTCAACGCTGCACCCCGCGGGCGACGCCTGCACGCCGACGGCGGGAGCCTCCGTCATGCCCCGCCAGGCGAGAAGCCTGCCCGATTCGTGTGTGAGCTTACGGCCCCCGACCATGCTCGGACCCAGGCCCACCGGGACATCGGCCGAAACCGCTCCGCCACTCTGGAGCGATACCCGGCGGGCTCCCCATCGTCAATACAGTAGCGATCTTGCTTCGAGGTGCCGGGACCGCGCGAAAGGAACATCCTGGGGTATAGATGCAGACGCCAGCACGCGGCGACGCCAGGAGGTGTCTCAATGTCTCATGCACTTCCATCTGGTAGCGAGACCGACAGCCGCGAACGTCGCCGAATGTGGCGGAGAAAGTTGCTCGTGTGGCTGATGTATACAGTTGTTCTAGGCACCCTTCCGGTGGTGATAGATGGAATGCGCCTTGCATCGAACGGAGACCACTGGGTGGATTCCATAAACTCTGGAGCGCTATTTCTGGTGATGATGGTGCTATGCGGAGCGGCATTCGGAGAGCTCATGGCATCTACAATCCCACCCAGCTGGAAGAACCTGTCAATTTTTGTGGCTGGCCTTTGCCTGGTCGCCGTCATCCTCAGCCTTGTGTTTTGGTTTGGGGCGATCGAGGCATTCGAGGCCACCGGCGGAAGGTCGAATAGGTCACCGCTACTAGACGTATCTCAGTCAATATGGGCATTTTCGATTGCTGCCGCCGTTAGCCTGACTGGCGTTGGCTTGGCATCCAGTGGCCTGATCGTCCCACCAGTTCAGGATGCGCACTAATGGCGGCAACATTCTGGTTGATGGTTTCCCTAGGGGCGGCAGTGATAATTGTAGGGGCTCTCGGCTTTTCGAAGTGGCGAAGGGAGTGGCGGGATTTTGATTTGGCCGCCGATCAGCGGCGCGTGGCAGACGAGGATAGGCGCCACAGGGAGCTCTATAGTCGTGTTGCCAGTTTGCTGCAAATGCGACTGAACTACCTTGAGCAGCAAGAACAGCACATCAAATTTCGACCAACCTCCCCCCACGAGGCTACAGTAGCCTTGGGAGAGGAGATTCCCGACCGCCGAGCTCGGGAATTCGTCATCCAGCGTATCGATTCAGATGGCTATTCAGATAATCTATGGGTCCGCGAGCCGGAACTCGGGTCGAATATCGTGCTGGCTGAGGTGTACCTTGATCAGGCTCGCATGTACAGAGTTAGGTTTGTGCACACGAATGGATCAATTGAAGAATTTGGCGGCTCATATTCCAACAAGTCAACCGCGTTTGATGTGGTACAGGCCCTTGGGGATGCAGAGCGGATGGACCCCCAGCCGAGCGAGCAACAGCGTGCCACAGCCTCGCCAAATCCGGCGGCTCGTGGCGGCGGCTCGCCGTCGCCCGAGGACAGGAAACTGCCGAACGCCGAGGCTGCGCCTGCAGGTTGGCGCCGGTAGACCACGCCGCCTTGCAAAAGCTAAGTCCGCGCCACCTGTCGGCTATGCAAGGCCCCTGCTGGTGACCTGAGTGTCTAACTGCGCTACCACAGCCCCTTTGGCGTACAGCGACGGACACTCACGAACTGTCTGCGCGGTTCAGCAGCAGATCTCCCCCACGTCGATCCAGGGCCCGAGTTGCTTCGGGACGACGAAGCCAACGAGCATGAAGCTGATGACACCCCACCCTGCCCCGGCTCTGACGCGACTGGTCCCCTCCACAGCAGGTAGGAGGAGGTGTGCGGCCGCAGCGCAGGGCAATGACAGTGCCGCGGTCGTCGGGCAGGTCGCTTACCGGAAATTCCGCCGAGATAGCCCCGCCAGCAGCACAGAGCCCCCCGGTGACGCCGCCAAGCGTCCGGGGGCTCTGCTCTGCCCTGCCCTCTCCCCCACACCTGCGCGCCGGCGCGGGGAAGAGGCGTTCGGGGCCCAGCCGCCCTCCGCGGGGGGATGTGGGGGCGGCCGGGCCGGTCGGTGGGCTACTCCGGGTCGGGGTCAACGAGGAACATGCGCGCTACGGGCTGTTCCGCTTCCCCTTCGGCATCCTCGACCGCCTGGTGGTACGTCCTGACGAGATCCGCGTACTGCGGGTCGGTCCAGCTGTCCATGAGGTCTCCCTTCCCGCAGCAGCGTACGGACTGCCCGGAGCGTGGCCGACTGTTACGCCGGAACAGCCTTGCTGGGCTTCGGCTTCGGCTTCTTCTCGATCTTGATCGGCCCGCAGTTGGAGCTCGGGGTGTGCCAGACGATCGACCGGACCCCCACCTCGTTCTCCTCCGGGCCGGCCCACAGCGCACGGTCCGGTGCCACCCCGGCCGCCTCCATCGTGGCGACCGTCAGGGCGATGCTCTCGGCGTCATACGCCGTCTCCTCCGGCGTCTCCGGGTAGTGGTGAATGAAGCCGCCCAGCTTCTCGCAGAGCTGCCCGTACATCTCCGTGTGCAGGATCAGGGCGTGCCAGCCCTCGTCCACCACGGGCGAGGGCGCGAGCGGGAGGTCCCGGTTTCGCGAGACGGTGACGAGGTAGGCCAGCGCCTCCCCCACGATCTGTCCGGCGAGATTCATCTCCATTCCGGGGTTGTTGCCGACGACGGTCAGGGCAACGCGTCGGAACTCGTCCCGCGTGAGCAACGTCGTCGTCGGGCTCGCCGGCTTCGCCGGGATCATCGGCCCGGGTCCGGGCGGAGCCGGCGGTGTGGGCGGCGTCGGAGTGGTCATACTGGTGTCTCCTCACACTGCGGGGTTCCCGACGTCGGCGACGCCGGGGCCGTTCGGTGTTGCGGAACCCGCTCCGGCCGGCTGCCTGCCAGGGATTGACGGTCGGGGCGGGAATCTGTGGGGACCCAAGAGGGCCGGTCCTGTGCCTACCGGGGCACAGGAGGTGAGAGGCCGTCCCGCGCTCGGCGCTGGTCAGCTCATAGGCCGCCGATGCCAAAGACGGCCGCGGAGTACGGGTGCATCAGCGGTGCTTCAGGTGGTTGACTTCGCGAACCCGGGCCAGCAGTTCCGCTCGCCGCTGACGCTGCTCCGACGTCAACGGGATCTCGCTGAACTCCTCCGGCGTCAGAACCGGGCGGGGAGCTGACGGGGCGCTTCGGCGGCCACCGGTGCTCCCTCAGCCACTCGAACGGGTTGACCGGCGCTGCCAGTTCATCGCCCGGCACATCCGACGCGTACGGTGCAGGGCCGCCCAGGAAATGCGTCCACGGGGCCGGGTGCCGCTCCTCAGCGCTGCCCATGTACTGCCTCCAGAGCCACACACTCCCCGTCGTCCAGGTGCTGTGCACGGGCCTTGGCGAGGTTGCGCCGGATCGTGGGGTACTCATCCGCCGAGTACTGCTCCTCGGCGCCGGCGAAGAACGCGCATTCGGGACACTCATGGGCGGCCGGCGCGGGAGCGTCGGGCGTTTGCGGGGCAGTCCTACGAAGCGCCACCCAGCACCCCCTGCCACGCGTGCGAGGGGCACCCGCACCCATCCGGGGGCGCGTACTTGCAGGGGTTCGGGGGCGGTTGGGCTTCCTCCGCGTGGACCGCATCGCCACCCAGCTGCCTACGTACCGTCATCGCCGCTCCTTACCCCGCGTTCAGGTGTTGTCTGGACCTGCCGTCTCCCGCTGGAAAGCCAGCCCGCCGGGAGTTGAGCTGGCCGCCTACTCAGCATCGGATGCCTGACGACCTGGCAGTATGCGCAAAGACGCCAAAAGCATTGACGCCATCCGTCAATATGAGCGCCGTGACGACGTCAATCCAGCGCGTAGACCGTGGGTCACGCCGGCAAGCGGAGCAAGCAGCCCGAACAATTCGGCTCGGGGGCATCCGTGATGGCCTACCGCCCAGCGAGATCGTGATGCGGATCCTGACGGCCCTTCCCAACGTGCACCTTCTGGAGGCGCACCGATGGGCGCAGGGGTGGAGTCGATCAGAGTTGTCGGCCCACATCGACCGCGTCTACGAGGACGACGGACTTCATCCTCCGCACGTCTCGGACGCTGAGCTGTGCCGCTGGGAGCACGGCCAGCGTCGTCCGTCCGATGAGCGCGTTGACTACCTTTGCCGCGTCTATGGCACGCGGCCCGACCGGTTGGGGTTTGGGCATGACTACAGTGGTGCCATGCTGGGACACCTCGAACAGGCCGGCCTGTCCGGCGCCTTCCCGCTGACCAACGCTGACTCCAAAGCCGATCTGATCGATCGTCTGCGCGGTGCGCGTGAACGCATCGTCATGTTCGGCCTTACCAGGAACTTCTACGGCAACGACGAGATGCTGCCGCTGTTCACCTCCAAGTCCAAAGAGGTTCCCATTCGGATCTTCATCATGGATCCACACTGCGCCTCCCGTAGGGACCGGTACCGGCTGGAGCCGGCCGAGGCAGCGATGGAGGATCCGAATCGCTACGTGCGAGAGGTGCTGAACCCTCTCGTCCAGGCCGTCGCCCGCGAGGGCACCGACCTGAAGGTCTACCTCTACGACTTCCCGTGCAGCTTCGCGATCGAGCAGATCGACGACACCATGCGCGTCATGCTGTACGGCCACGGGAAACGCGGGACCGACGGACCGATCCTGGTCTTCGACAAGGGCGAGGGCGACGGCACGCCGTACTGGCAGTACTTCGCCGAGCAGTTGGCCTGGATGCAGCGTTTGGCGGACGCGGACGAGATCCCTGAGCCGTGGCGGTCGAAGGACATCCGCATCCGCGAGTACTGCTGACCTGCGGCAAGCGCTGCACAGGTGTCAGGGCCGCCTCGCTGGCAGCAGCCGGCGAGGCCCGGGCAGCCGTCAGGCGGGCTCCGCACCCGCCTCCGTGTGGAGGCCCAGGAGGGCGGCGGCCTGTTCGCGCATCTCGACCTTGCGGACCTTGCCGGTGACGGTCATCGGGAACTCGTCCACCAGGTGCACGTAGCGCGGGATCTTGTAGTGGGCGATCCGGCCGGTGCAGTACGCGCGCAGGGTTTCGACGGTCAGCTCGCCGGCGCCGGGGCGCAGCCGGATCCAGGCCATCAGCTCCTCGCCGTACTTGGCGTCGGGGACGCCGATGACCTGGGCGTCGAGGACGTCGGGGTGGGTGTGGAGGAACTCCTCGATCTCGCGGGGGTAGATGTTCTCGCCGCCGCGGATGACCATGTCCTTGATCCGGCCGGTGATGGTGAGGTAGCCCTCCTCGTCCATCACGGCGAGGTCGCCGGTGTGCATCCAGCCGTCGGCGTCGACCACCTCGGCCGTGCGGTCGGGCTGGTCCCAGTAGCCGAGCATGACCGAGTAGCCGCGGCTGCAGAGTTCGCCGGGGGTGCCGCGGGGGACGGTCTGCCCGCTCTGCGGGTCGACGATCTTGACCTGGAGGTGCGGCCCGACCCGGCCGACGGTGGAGACTCGGCGCTCCAGCGGGTCCTCGACGCGGGTCTGGGTGGAGACCGGGGAGGTCTCGGTCATGCCGTAGCAGATCGACACGTCGCGCATGCCCATCCGTTCGACGACCTGCTTCATGACCTCGGTCGGGCAGGGCGACCCCGCCATGATGCCGGTCCGCAGGCTGGACAGGTCGTGGTCGGCGAATTCCGGGTCGTTGAGCTCGGCGATGAACATGGTGGGGACCCCGTAGAGCGAGGTGCAGCGTTCGGCGGCCACCGCGCGCAGGGTGGCGGCGGGATCGAACGCCGGGGCGGGGATCACCACGCAGGCACCGTGCGAGAGGGCGGCGAGGTTGCCCATGACCATGCCGAAGCAGTGGTAGAAGGGCACCGGTACGCAGATCCGGTCCTGTTCGGAGTAGCCGCACAGCTCGCCGACGAAGAAGCCGTTGTTGAGGATGTTGCGGTGGGAGAGCGTCGCGCCCTTGGGGAAGCCGGTGGTGCCCGAGGTGTACTGGATGTTGATCGGGTCGTCCGGGCCGAGTGCGGCGCCCGTGCTCCCGGGCCGGTCGGTGTCCCCGGCGGCGAGCAGTTCGCTCCACCCGGTCGAACCGATCAGCAGGACGTCCTTCAGCTCCGGACACCGCGGCCCGGCCTCGGCGAGCATCGCCGCGTAGTCGGAGGTCTTGAACGAGGGCGCTGCGACGACCGTCCGGATGCCCGACTGCCGTAGTACGTACTCGAGTTCGTGCGTGCGGTAGCCGGGGTTGACGGTCACCAGGATCGCGCCGATCCGGGCGGTGGCGTACTGGACGAAGACCCACTCCGCGCAGTTCGGGGCCCAGATCCCGACCCGGTCGCCCCGGCCGACGCCGAGGGCCAGCAGGCCGCCCGCGACCCGGTCCACCTCGGCGGACAGCTCGCGGTACGTCCAGCGACGGCCCGTGGGCAGGTCGACCAGGGCCTCGCGACCGGGGAAGGCGCGGACGGCACGGTCGAGGGCCGCGCCGATGGTGTCGTCCAGCAGGGGTGTGGCCGAGGCGCCGGCGTCGATGCTGGGAGGCGGGGTGGGCATGCGGGGGCTCCTCGGCTCGTCCGGACAGCTGGCGACCGAGTCTATGCAGGGCCGCGCCTGACGTCATTCACCCCGGTGGACTGGAACCATGACGCCACGTCACCCCAATGTCGAAGGAGGATCCATGGCAGGTCAGTTCGAGGCCGTGATCGAGGTCGAGCGGCCCATCGCGGAGGTGTTCGCCTTCCTCGCGGACGGCCGGAACGACCCCAGGTTCAGCCCGCGCGTGCTGGAGATCAGCAAGACGCCGGACGGTCCGACCACCGTCGGCACCGTGTTCAGCAGCACGGTCAAGGACGCGGGGATGAAGTCCCGGCGGCAGATCCGGATCACCGCACTGGACGCGCCGACCACGCTCCGCTGGACCGAGGTCTCCAAGAACCTCGTCACCTCCGACGTCGGGGGCTACGACCTGGCGCCGCTCACGGAGACCACGACCCGGGTGCGGATCTTCAACAAGCTGGAGGGCCACGGCCTGGGCAAGCTGCTGGTGGGCCTGGCCCTGAGCGCGGCCCGCAAGGACGCGCCCGCGTTCGGGCGGCGCATCAAGGCGGCGGTCGAGGCCTCCTGAGCGCCGGTACCGGCTGAGGCGGGAGGGCGTGGCCGGACACGACGCGGGCGTCCGAGCTAGCCGGCAGAGGGCGGGGCCGCGCGGGCGGCACCCGCCTCCGGCGTGGGCCGCCGGCCCCGGGTGGATCCCGGCCGGCCGGTGGCCGTGGCCGGGATCCGCCGGAATCCCGGTGCGGACGGTGTGCCTCTTCAGGCAGAGATGGGTGGAGATGATCCGAAATCTGACCAGCAGAAACGATCAATCGGGTACATTCGCGGCTGACTGATGATCAGTCACCGGGGGCGTGGAGTCGGAGCAGGTCGTCGCGCCCTCCGGGCCGTTCCCGCACCCCGGACAGGACCCTTGATGCCGAACCCGCAGCCCGCCGTGACCCGGCGCACCGTCGTCGGGGCGATTGGCGCCACTGCCGCCGCCCTCGCCGTCGCTCCTGCCGCCGCTGCCGCGGCCGCCACGTCCACCGCTCCGGCCGCACCCGCCGCCGGACGGGGCGCGCGGACCGTCGGCGCCCCGGCCACCCGGGCGCAGTCCGCGGCGGGCAGCGAGGCCGCGAGCGTGCGGGCCGGGTTCCCGATCCGGTACGTCGGCGTCAGCTGGGACGGCCCCCGGCGCGGCGCCGCGATACGCCTCCACCAGGACGGCGCGGCACCCGGCGCCTGGCAGCCGCTGCCCGCCGGCTGCGCGGGCGGGCCGGACGGTCCCGAGGGCCCGGGCCGTCCGGGAGGCATCGGTACCGCCACCGCGCTGGTCGCCGCCGGCGGCGCGCCCGGCTACGACCTGCGTCTGCCCGACGGCGCGGGCAACGTCCGCACCGCCGCCATCGACACCGTGCACGGCCCGGTCCGCCGCCTGGCCGTCTCCCCCACCTCGCCGGTCACCCTCGCCGGTGCCGAGTACCTCTCCCGGGCGGCCTGGGGCGCCGACGAGTCCAAGCGCTTCAAGAACGGCGTGGAGAACTCCCCCGCGAAGTACTACCCGCTCCAGACCCTGACGGTCCACCACACCGACACCCCGAACGCCGACCCCGACCCGGCGGCGACCGTGCGCGCGATCTACGAGTACCACGCCATCACCAACGACTGGGGCGACATCGGCTACCACTTCCTGATCGACGAGGCCGGGCGGATCTACGAGGGCCGCTGGTCCGGCGACGACGGTGCCCCGGCCGAGGACCGCGCCGGCAACGTGGTCACCGCCTTCCACACCGCCGGCTTCAACTCCGGCAACCTCGGCATCGCCCTGCTCGGCACCCTGAGCACCCAGGACCCCACCCCGCAGGCCCGCCGCTCCCTGACGGCCCTGCTCGCCCTCGCCACCGGCACGCACCACCTCGACCCGCAGGCCCACGTCACCTTCGTCAACCCGGTCAACGGCGTGACGAAGCCGGTCGAGATGATCAGCGGCCACCGCGACTGGCTCGCCACCGACTGCCCCGGCGGCTCCATGTACGCGAGCCTGCCCGCCCTGCGCGCCGAGGTCGCCGCGCTGGGCACCGCCGCGCGCTGACCCCGGAGGCCGCCGCTCGTCCTTCCCCGAGCGACGAGCGGCGGCCCTCCGGCCCGCCCTGGCGGCGGCTGTCCTACGCTGGCTGCATGCCCGTACATCGAGGACCCGAAGGGCCGGCCGCCCGTGAGCGCGTGCCGCAGGCCGACGGGCTGGACGAGGTCCGGCGGCTGCTGGCGGGGCGGGGCGTCGCCGTCCTGAGCGGCGCGGGGCTGTCGACGGAGTCGGGCATCCCCGATTACCGAGGTGCCACCGGCCTGCTTCGCCGGCACACGCCGATGACGTACCAGGAGTTCGTGGGGAGCGAGGCGAGCCGGCGCCGGTACTGGGCCCGCAGCCACGCCGGGTGGCGGGCGGTCGCCGAGGCGCGGCCGAACGCCGGGCACCGGGCGGTCGAGCGGCTGCGCCGGGCCGGCCTGGTGTCGGCGGTGATCACCCAGAACGTCGACGGGCTGCACCGCGCGGCCGGCACCGTCGACGCCGTCGAACTGCACGGCGGACTCGACCGGGTCGTCTGCCTCGGCTGCGGGCGCGGCAGCACCCGCGAGGAGCTCGACCGTCGCCTGCACGCCCTCAACGGCGCCGCCCCCGGCGCGGACGCCCGGGTGAACCCGGACGGGGACGTGGAGCTGCCCGACGCCGCGGCCGCGTCCTTCCGCGTCGCGCCCTGCACGGCGTGCGGCGGCATCCTCAAGCCCGACGTCGTCTTCTTCGGCGAGAACGTGCCCGGGCCACGGGTCCGGCACTGCTACGACCTGGTCGACGACGCCCGCGCGCTGCTCGTCCTCGGCTCCTCCCTCACCGTCCTGTCGGGCCTGCGCTTCGTGCGGCACGCCGCCGCCACCGGCAAGCCCGTCGCGATCGTCAACCAGGGCGCGACGCGTGGGGACGCGTACGCGGAGGTGACGCTCTCCCTGCCACTCGGCGCGACGATGACGGCCCTGGCGGAGCAGCTCGACGGCGGGCCTTCCGCCGGCGGCTGACGACGTACGATCCCGGTGGGCACCGCCTCGAAGGCGCTCCCCGGTACGCGCCGGGCCGCTGCGCCCACGGGTTGCGTATCCTCTGTAGCTGTTTGGTTCTGGTGTTTTCGGTGTGGTGGTGAGGGGAGCGGGGCTGTGGCGGATACCGGACTTCTGGCCCATCAGCGGCAGGCGCTGATCGCCGAGATCGTGCGCCGCAGCGGTGCGGTGCGGGTCGCCGATCTGGTCGAGCAGTTGGGCGTCTCCGACATGACCGTCCGCCGGGACCTGGACGCGCTCGAGCGTTCGGGCACGGTGAAGAAGGTACACGGTGGTGCCGTGCTCGGGTCGGAGACGGCGATGGCCGAGCCCGGGTTCGAGGTGAAGTCCGGCCTCGAGTCCGCGGCGAAGGCGGCGGTGGCGGACTCGGCGGCGGCCCTGGTCGAACCGGGCAGCGTGATCGCGATCTCGGCGGGGACGACGGCGTTCGCGGTCGCGGCGAGGCTGCTGCGGGTGCCGCGGCTCACCGTCGTCACCAACTCGCTGCCCGTCGCCGACCTGATCCGGTCGGCCGGGGAGCAGCACGATCCGGATGCGCCGTCGCTGCTGCTGACCGGGGGCTCCCCGACGCCGTCCGCGGCGCTGGTCGGACCGCTCGCGGACCAGTCGATCCGGGCGCTCCACGTCGACCTGCTGATCCTGGGTGCCCACGGGGTGTCCGAGAAGGCCGGTCTGACGACGCCGAACCTCGCCGAGTCGCAGACCAACCGGGCGCTGATCGCCTCCGCCCGGCGCGTCGCGGTGGTGGCCGACCACAGCAAGTGGGGCGTCGTCGGCCTCAGCGGGTTCGCGGCGCTGGAGGACATCGACGTGTTCGTCACCGACTCCGGGTTGGGCGAGCACGCCCGGGGCGTCCTGGCGGAGGCGGTCGGCGAGTTGGTGGTCGCCGAGGTGCCCGCGACCTGAGCGCGACGCCTCGGCGACCATCGCCGCCCGGTGCGGCCCTACCCGGGCGGGCCCGCGGCGCGGTCGCCGTTGCGCAGTCGCCGTTGCGCGCTGCCGGACGACCACGGTGGCCGCCGGCAGCGCGCCCCGGACGACGTTCCGCCGGGTCGCCGCCGGGCCCGCAGCACCGGATGCACGCCCGGCCCGTAGGGGGCGGGCGGCCGCAGGTGACGGTCGGTCAGCTGCAGGTGACCCCGGCGCTCTTCCAGGTCGCGGCGTCGACCATGGTGGTCTTGGCGAATGCCTCGGCGGGCATGTCCTTGCCGTTCTTGAGCTTGTCGTACATGGTCTGGACGGCGAGCGCGCCGACGTCCCGGCCGTTGATGAACAGGGCGGCCTTCATGCCGGAGGGCTGGGTGCCGCTCCAGTCCTTGCAGGCGAGGTAGGCGCCGAGGCCGACACCGGCGACGTTGTCGGCGCTCACGCCGGCGTTGCGCAGGGCGGTGACGCCGCCCTGGACGTTCTCGTCGTTGCAGCCCCAGACGACCCAGTGCTTGACGCCGGCGTTGGCGGTGACGGTCGCGGCGACCCTGTCCTGCGCACCGGTGGGGGTGTTGTCGGTGGCGACGTCGATGGTCTGCACCTGGGCGGCGTCGGCGCTGAAAGCCTCCTTGGCGGCCTTGACGCGGTCGCCGCAGACGGTGACGTCCTGCTTCCAGGCGGAGATGATCCGGGTGTCGGCCGGGCTCCAGCCGGCCTTCTTGTACTCCTGGGCGGCGCGCTTGCCGACCTCGGTGCCCATCTGCTGGCCGGAGAAGCCGATCCGGGCGACCAGGTCGCTCTTGGCGCAGGCGGCGGGGTCCGGGCCGGTGGCGCAGACCTGGTCGTCGGAGGTGAGGAGCGCGACCTTGGCGTCCCGGGCGGTCTGCACGACCTGCGGCCCCACCGCCGGATCCGGGACGACGATGATCACCCCGTTGGTCTTCTGCGCGATCGCGGACTGCACCTCGCTGACCGTCTTGTTGGCGTCGCTGCCCAGGTTCACCACCTTCAGGTCGACGCCGAGCTCCGCGGCCTTCGCCTTCGCTCCGGCCGCCTCCCCGACGAAGTACTCCTGGTCGCCCTGCTTCTGCAGGTAGGTGATCGAGATCTTCCCGCTCACCGTGGCCACGGAGGCGTCGCCCGACTTCACGGACTCCTGACCGGTGGAACAGGCGGTCGTGGTCAGGCCGAGGGCGAGCAGGAGGCCGGCGGTGGTGGCGGCACGGCCGGTGGTGCTTCGGGTCATGGGGGAAACGCTCCTTTGTGCCGGTGCGGGACCGGTACCGGCACGGGTGGGGATCGAGGGTGCGCCGAACAGGCCCGGGATCGAGCACCTGTTCAATAAGCGATCAGAACTGAACGGATTTCAACGCGATGTGAAATATCACATGACGCACTGAGCCGACGTCAAGCAGGTTGTCACGCCGAGATCAACCTGTGACATGCCACGGCACGCGGCGGAGCCCTTCGCGCCACTCGGGTCGAGCGGCCGTCACCGGCGGCTCCGTGCAAGGCACTTGAGCCCGGCGTGTCCGTGTGTCTATGCTGCGTTGCTTTCTGTTGGGACTTCAAACAGAAATCAACGGCAGTGGACTGCCGATCCCCCACCCCCCACCTGCGCACTCTGGAGCGCCCATGCGGATACCCCTGCCCCGCTCACTGCCCCGTGTCCTGGTCGCGCTGTCGCTCGCGGCCACCGGGCTCGGCACCGTCGTCCTCGGTGCGGCCGCCCCCGCGGCCGCCCTGGACAACGGACTCGCCCTCACCCCGCCGATGGGCTGGAACTCCTGGAACACCCTCGGCACCGGAGTGACCCAGGAACAGGTCGTCCAGACCATCGACTTCATGGCCGCCAACGGGCTGGTCCAGGCCGGCTACGACACCGTCACCATCGACGACGGCTGGTCGCTCGGCCACCGCGACGGCCAGACCACCGACCTGGTCAAGAACTCCTACGGCGCGATGCAGCTCTACGACGCCAACCGCAACCCCACCAGCGGTACCGACGGCTCCGGGTTCGACCTGACCTCCGGCCACCTCGTCCCCGACCCGGCGCGCTTCCCCGCGCACACCGTCAACGGGCAGTCCCTGAACGGGATCCAGTACCTGTCCTGGTACGCCCACAACAAGGGCATGAAGTTCGGCCTCTACGCCACGGACACCTACACCACCTGCCAGGGCCGCCCCGGCAGCCTGGGCCACGAGTCCACCGACGCCGCCGACTTCGTCACCTGGGGCGTGGACTTCGTCAAGTACGACGACTGCCCGTACGGCCCCCAGATCATCGGCCCCGACGGCCACAACTACTGGACGCAGGGCGAGGGGAGGGAGCTGACCCGGTCCATCTACGCCCGGGTGCGCGACTTCCAGCGGGCGCTCGACTCCGCCTCCCAGTCCCAGGGGCGCCCGCGAGTGGCGCTGAGCGTCTCCGCGCAGCCGGTGCACACCGGCGTGCCCTACCTCCTGGCCTCCGACGACCCCGCCCGCACCGACCCGGTGGTGGTCGCGGCCGGCACTCCCGCGAACGAGGCACCGGGCTACGCCCCGACCGGCGTGTGGTGCGGGCAGGTGGCCAACCTCTGCCGGATCGGCGGCGACCGCGGCCCGGACCTGGAGGGCGTGCTCTACAACGGGCAGTTGCAGACGGCCCTGAAGTACCCCGGCAGCGCCCGGCCGGGCAGCTGGAATGACATGGACATGATGTTCGCCGGCTGGCAGAACCCCTACGGCGTCTACGGCGTCACCGACACCTGTCCCTGCCACAAGCCCATGTCCCTGACCGAGTCGCGCAGCGAGATGTCGATCCTCGCCATGATGGCCTCCCCGCTCATCTCCGGCGCGGACCTGCGCACCGCCGCCAACTCCCAGCACACCCGGGACGGCCTCACCTGGTCCACCGGCATCACCGCCGACCAGCTGGCCGTCTACAAGAACACCGACGTCATCGCGATCGACCAGGACCGGCTGGCCAAGCCCGCCACCCTGGTCGGCGCCCCGCCCAACAGCAGCACGGCACCGGTCGTCCTCAAGCGCCAACTCGCCAACGGTGACACCGCAGTCCTGCTGATCAACCAGGACCCGGCCGGCTACCGGACCGTCTCCACCAGCCTGGCCGACCTCGGTCTGACCGGGCCCGGCTACTCGGCCAAGGACCTCTGGACCGGCGCCACCGGCAACGTGACCGGCAGCCTCAGCGCCCAGGTGGAGCCGCACGGCGTCACGCTGTACCGCCTCAAGGCGCTGCCGGGCACCGTCCCGGCGGCGGTGATCGGCGACGGCCGGTACCACGGCATCAGCGCCGGCGGCACCGGCGGCCAGGCGCTGGAGGTCCAGGGCACGTGCAGCGCCCCCGACGGCTCCCCCGTCGACATCAACACCTGGTGGAGCTCGCACACGTCGGAGCAGTGGAACTTCGCCGCGAACGCCGACGGCACGGTGCGCATCACCGACAACTGCTACACGGGCACGCAGGTCCACGGCACGCTCACCGGACCGGCCACGCCCGGCCAGCCCGCCCGGGTCCAGAACGCCTACGACCCCGGCAACCCCGCCCAGAAGTGGCGTGTCGTCCAGAACACCGCCACCGGAGCGCTGACCGTCACCAACGTCGCGACCGGTCTGGTCCTGGCCGCCCCGCAGGCCGCCGCGACCTCCCCGGTGGTCCTCAGTCCGTCCGACGGATCGGCGGCGGGGCAGTCCTGGAGCCTGCTCTCCTGACGCTCCCCACCCCCTGCTCCCCCGGCTCCGGCGCCTCGCCGGGGCCGGGGGTCCCACCCAACACACCTTCTCTGGAGGACCTTTGCGCTCCCCCAGCACCTCGCAGTCCCGCCGTTCCGCGCCGTCCCGCCGCATCGCGTCGGCACTGACGGCCCTGACCCTGCTCACCGGTGGCGGCGCACTCGCCGTCGGACTCCAACTCGCCACCGCGCCACCGGCGCTGGCAGCGGACAACGGGCTCGCCCTCACGCCGCAGATGGGCTTCAACAACTGGAACTCCACCCAGTGTGGTGCCCAGTTCAACGAAGCGATGATCAAGGGTATCGCCGACCTCTTCGTCAGCAAGGGCCTCAAGGCCGCCGGCTACCAGTACGTCAACCTGGACGACTGCTGGGCGCTTCCGCAGCGTAACGCCGCGGGCGACCTCGTCCCCGACCCGGTCCGCTTCCCGAACGGCATCAAGGCGCTCGCCGACTACGTCCACGCCAAGGGCCTCAAGTTCGGCATCTACTCCAGCGCGGGCGACCACACCTGCGACGTCAAGGGCTTCCCCGGCGGCCTCAACCACGAGCGGCAGGACGCCAGGCTCTGGGCCTCCTGGGGCGTGGACTACCTGAAGTACGACAACTGCCACAACCTGGGCATCGACGCCCAGACGCGCTACAAGGCGATGGGCGACGCGCTGAAGGCGACCGGACGCCCGATCCTCTACAGCATCTGCGAGTGGGGCAGCACCGGCCCGTGGAACTGGGCACCGTCGGTCGGCAACTCCTGGCGCACCACCGGCGACATCAGCGACACCTGGCAGAGCATGATCTCCATCGCCCAGGCCAACCAGGGCCTGGCCGGCTACGCCAAGGCCGGGGCCTTCAACGACCCCGACATGCTGGAGGTCGGCAACGGCGGGATGACCGCGACCGAGTACCGGACCCACTTCAGTCTCTGGGCCGAGATGGCCGCACCCCTGATGATCGGCACCGACCTGCGCAGCGCCGAACCGGAGACCTTCGAGATCCTGACCAACACCGACGTGATCGCGGTGGACCAGGACCCGCTGGGCCGGCAGGGCTCCGTGGTCTCCAGTGCACAGGGCCTCGTGGTGATGTCCAAGCCGCTGGCGGACGGCGGCCGGGCGGTCACCCTGACCAACGAGGGCTCCTACGACGCCACCATCACGGCCACCGCGCAGACCCTCGGCATCGGCGGGGCGGACTCCTACAAGGTCAAGGACCTGTGGTCGAAGAAGACCACCACCGGCAACGGGACCGTCAGCGCCACCGTCCCTGGGCACGGCACGGCGATGTTCCGGGTCACCCCGGGCTCGCCCGTCCCCCCGCCGACCGGGGTGACCCAGCTCAGCGACCTCCCGTTCGGCGCGGCCGCCAACCACTGGGGCCCGGTCGAGCGGGACCGCAGCAACGGTGATCACCAGCCGGGTGACGGGCACACGCTCAGCATCCGCGGCACCACCTACGCCAAGGGCCTGGGCGTGCACGCCCCCAGTGACGTCAGCTTCCACCTCGGCGGCGCCTGCCGGAACCTGGTCACCGACGTGGGGCTCGACGACGAGACCTACGGCAACGGCTCGGTGGTGTTCCAGGTCTTCAAGGACGGGGCCAAGGTCGCCGACAGCGGCACCGTCACCGGCAAGGACCAGCCCAAGCACCTCACCGCCGACCTGACCGGCGCGACCACCGTCCGCCTGGTGGTCACAGACGCCGGCGACGGCACCGGCTACGACCACGCCGACTGGGCGGGCGCGCACATCGCCTGCGGCAGCGGCCCGGCCGCCGGCACCCACCAGCTCTCCAGCCTCCCCTGGTCCTCGGCCGGCAACAGCTGGGGCCCGGTCGAGAGGGACATGAGCAACGGCGACAACCAGGCCCGGGACGGACAGACCATCACCATCGCGGGCACCACGTACGCCAAGGGCCTGGGCGTCAACGCGCTCAGCGAGGTGGTCTACTACCTCGGCGGCTCCTGCACCTCCCTCACCACCGACGTGGGCGTGGACGCCGAGGCGAACGGCCGCGGCAGCGTCACCTTCGAGATCTACAAGGACGCCGCCAAGGTCGCCGACAGCGGCCTGATGCTCGCGGCGTCCGCGGCCAAGCACCTCACCGCCGACCTCACGGGCGCCGACGAGCTGCACCTCGTGGTGACCGACGGCGGCGACGGCACCAACAGCGACCACGCCGACTGGGCGAACCCCGTTCTCACCTGCTGACCTTCACGACGGCCCGAAGGCGCGGTGGCGGACTTGGTCCGGCACCGCGCCCGGGCCGTTTCATGGCGCTCGGGGCTCTCCGGCCCGGCTCCGGCAGACCGCGGGGCGGTCAGGCCAGGTGGCGGGCTCCCTCGGCGGGGAGGGTGGGAAAGATCCGCGGCCGGGTGTGGCCGGCGGCCCGGAAGGCGGCGGTGACATGGGTGGCGACGGCCGCGGCGGCGCGGTCGGGCACCAGGGCGATGACGGAGCCGCCGAACCCCCCGCCGGTCATCCGGGCACCGAGCGCCCCGGCGGCGACGGCCGCCTCGACCGCGAGGTCCGTCTCGGCGCAGGAGACCCGGAAGTCCTCGCGCAGGGAGGTGTGGCCGGCGGTGAGGACGGGGCCGAGGCCGGCCGGGTCGGCGGCGTCGAGCAGCGCCACCGCCTGCCGGACCCGGTCGTTCTCGGTCACCACGTGTCGCACCAAAGGCCCGAGCTCGTCCGGCAGTCGGGCGAGAGCACGGTCGAGGTCGGCGGCCGGGAGATCGCGCAGCGCGGGCAGCCCGAGCAGGGCGGCGGCCCGTTCGCAGCCGGCCCGCAACGCGGCGTAGGCGCCGTCGCCGAGGTCGTGCCTGACCCGGGTGTCGATGACCAGCAGGGTCAGTCCGGCGGCGGCCAGGTCGAGCGGGACCTGCCGGGCACTGAGATCGCGGGTGTCGAGGTGGAGGGCGGCACCGGCACGGCAGCACATCGACGCCATCTGGTCCATCACCCCGCACGGGACGCCGACGAACCCGTTCTCGGCCCGCTGGGCGGTCAGCGCCAACTGCGCCCGGTCCAGGTCGAGTTGGTAGAGGTCGCGGTAGGCGATGGCGACGGCGCACTCCAGGGCGGCCGAGGAGGAGAGGCCCGCGCCGG
Source organism: Kitasatospora sp. NPDC022785 (assembly GCF_055561295.1). Taxonomy (NCBI): domain Bacteria; kingdom Bacillati; phylum Actinomycetota; class Actinomycetes; order Kitasatosporales; family Streptomycetaceae; genus Kitasatospora; species Kitasatospora sp. NPDC022785. The sequence goes on from NZ_JBVHHB010000019.1 coordinate 111,896, forward strand.
CCGGGACGTCGCTGTCGAACAGCAGGTCGGCGCCGCCGACCGGGTGGCCGGCCGCGCGCAGCGCCCAGACGACGGCGGCGGGGTAGGCGGCCCAGCCGTCCACGGCGCCGGGGACGAGATCGTCGACGACCAGCTCGACGGGCGGGCCGCCGCTGCGGGTGGAGTGCAGGCGCAGCAGGCCGTCGTCACGGCGGCGGGCCCGGGCGCGGACGGTCTGCGGGAGTCCGATCGGGAGCACGAACCCGTCGTTGTAGTCGGTGTGTTCGCCGATCAGGTTGACCCGGCCGGGAGCGGCCCAGGTGCCGTCGGGGGCGTGGCCGTAGAGCTGCTGGAAGGCGGTGTCACTCATCGGGCGACCTCGCGCAGGCGGCGGGCGGCGTCCTCGGGGGCGACGTCGTTCATGTAGGCCTCCATGCCGGACTCGGTGCCGGCCAGGTACTTGAGTTTCTCGGCGGTGCGGCGGACGGTGAACAGTTCGAGGTGGAGCGCGAGTTCGCCTCCGCCGACGGCGGGCGCCTGGTGCCAGGCGGAGATGTAGGGCGCCCGGACGGGGGTCTGCGGCGTGCCGAAGAGGCGGTCGAAGCGGCGGAGCAGGTCGAGGTAGAGGCCGGGGAGTTCGGCGCGTTCGTCCTCGGTGAGGCGGGTGAGGTCGGGCACCCGGCGGTGGGGGTAGAGGTGGACCTCGTAGGGCCAGCGGGCGGCGAACGGCACGAACGCCGTCCAGTGCCCCCCGGCCGCCACCACCCTTGCGGGGTCGGCGCGTTCGGCGGCCACCAGGTCCTCGAAGAGGTTGCGGCCGGTGGCGGCGCGGTGGCGGGCGGCCTGCTCGGCCATGCGGCTGGTACGCGGGGTGGTGAAGGGCAGCGCGTAGATCTGGCCGTGCGGGTGGGCGAGGGTGACGCCGATCTCGGCGCCGCGGTTCTCGAAGCAGTAGACCTGCCGGACACCGGGCATCGCGGCGAGCTCGGCGGTGCGGTCGGTCCAGGCGTCCAGCACCAGCCGCGCACGCTCCTCGTCCAGGTCGGCGAAGGAGGCGTCGTGGTCGGCGGTGAAGCAGACCACCTCGCACCGGCCGGCCGCCGGCCGTGACGTGCGCAGCGGGTCCTCGCCGGCCGGGAGGTCGGGGTCGGGCAGGCCGGCCAGGGAGGGGAAGCGGTTCTCGAAGACGGCGACCTGGTACTCCTCGGCCGGGATCTCGCTCAGCCGGCCGCCCCGGGAGGGGCAGAGCGGGCACTCGTCGGCCGGCGGGTGGTAGATCCGGGCCTGGCGGTGCGCCGCGATGGTGACCCAGGCGCCGGTGGCCGCGTCCAGGCGGATCTCGGAGCCACCGGAGGGCCGGTCCAGCGGACGGCGGTCGGCGGTGTCCCGGCCGGGCGCCGGACCACGGTCGTAGTAGATCAGCTCGCGCCCGTCGGCCAGCCTGGTCACGGTCCTGACGGTCGGTGCGGCGGCGGTCTCGGCCATGTGTTCTTCGTCTTCCTTGCACGGCGACGGGAGTAAACCAGGAGCAAACATTATCGAACATTACTCAACAGGGAAGCCGGAAGCCCACAGGACGGTCCGCATGGACGACACGCGGGCCCGAGGGTACGAACGGTGGCCGAAGGGCTGCCGGGCCGGTCCGTGCCAGGGCCGAGCCGTGCCGGGCCGGTCCCAGCCGGCCGAGCTGCTCCCGACTACTCCGAGCTGGTCCGGACGACGAGCTCGGTGGCCAGCACCTGGCCGGCGGCGGGCACCGTCTGGCCGCGGACCTGGGCGAGCAGCAGCCGCACCAGGGCGGAGGCGATGGCCCGCAGGGGCAGCCGCACGGAGGTCAGCGCGGGGTGCAGGTGCCGGCAGAGCGGGGTGTCGTGGAAGCCGGTCACGGCGACGTCGCGCCCGACGGCCAGGCCCTCGGCGCGGATCGCCTCGTAGACGTCCAGGGCCGACAGGTCGCTCTCGGCCGCCACCGCCGTCGGCCGGTCTGGGCCTCGCAGCAGGGCGCTGAGTGCGGCCACCCCGGGCGCCCCGGGCACGCCCGGCGGGGGCTGCACCACGTCCAGGCCCAGCCGGCGGGCCTCGGTGTGGAAGCCCTCGCGCCGCGCCGCCATCCACGGCAGGTCCGCGGCCGAGGCCGCGAAGCCGACCCTGCGGTGACCGCGCGCCGCCAGGTGCCGGACCACGTCGGCCATCGCCGCGCCGTTGTCGATGTCCACCCAGTGTTGCGGCAGGTCGGCCGTGGTGCGGCCGAAGGCGGCGAACGGGACGCCGGCCCGGGCCGCCCGGGCCACCCGGGCGTCGTCGTGCAGCACGTCCGCGAAGACCAGGCCGTCCACCTGACGGGCCGCCACGAGCTCGTCGATCGCCGCCCGGGCCGCCGCCTCGCCCGGCGCCGGGCGGACCAGCAGGACGCGGTGCCCCTCCGCGCCGGCCGCGTCCACCAGGGCCTCCAGGAAGCCCGCCATCAGCGGGTTCGGGTCGAACGGGTCGTCCACCGGGGCGAGGTAGCCGATCGTGCGCCGCTCGCCGGTGCGCAGCGAGCGGGCCGACTGGTCGGGCCGGTAGCCGAGCTCCTCGATGGCCGCGGTGACCCGGGCCAGGGTGTCGGGGTGGACGCGGTGGGGGGCGTTGAGGGTGTTGGAGACCGTCTGACGGGAGACGCCCGCCGCGTTGGCCACCTCCGCGATGGTGGTGGCGCGGCGCGGCGGGCGTGCTCCCTGGGTCATCGGTGCTCCGTAAGGTGTCAGGCGGCCCGGCGGCTACGCCTGCGGTCGGCGCAGGGTCAGCAGCCCCCCGCGGGGAACGGTGACGACGCCGTCGCCGGCCAGGTCTGCGGTGTCGCTACGGACGATACGCCCGCGGGCGTCGTGGACGGTGACCGCGGCCGGGCCGCCAACGCCCAGCACGCGTACCTCGGGGTCGTCGTCGGCGTTGGCGACGAGCAGGGTGTGCCACGGGCCGCTACCGGCCCGCACGGGCAGCGGGGCGTAGCGGGCGACCGCCACCGTCCCGTCGCCGGTGGCGGTCACCATCGGGTAGCCCAGGTCGGGCCGGGCCGGGAGGAGTTCGCCGAGCTGCAGGGTGGGCAGGTGCTCGCGGACGACGCCGAGCCAGAACGCGAGGGCCTCGCGCTGCTCCGGGCTCTGGGCCGCCAGGTCGACGGAGATCTGCGGGACGGCGAAGAGGACGTTGATCAGGTGGCAGGCGACCTGCTCGGCCGGCTCGGCCGGATGCCACATGAGCATGTCGGCGTGGACCGCGACCGGCCCGGCGACCAGCCGCAGGTCGATGGTGCGCTGACGGTTCTCCTGCGGGCTGAGCGGGCAGTCGGTGGCGCGGACCATGGTGGTGTACGGCCAGAGACCGGGGCTGGTGTAGGGCTGGCGGTGCTCGGTCATCGCCTCGGGCTGTGCGGCGGTGATCCGGCGGTGGATGGCGGCGAGCAGCCGTTCGACGCCCTCGTCGACGGTGGAGCAGTCCGCCTCCGGGCCGGGCGCCGGCGGATCCGGGACGGCGAACCAGTCGATGAAGTCGATCTTCAGCCCGTCCATCCCCCACTCCTCGACGGCCCGGGCCAGCCGGTCGGTGAGGTGCTCGCGGACGGCCGGATACCGGGGGTCGGCGACGACGGCGCCCATGTGTGCGGCGTCCGCGAGCGCGTAGCGGCCGAGCCGATCCCAGGCGGCGCTCTCCTTGCCGATGAACGGCAGGGCGTACCAGAGCAGGTACCGGACGCCGAGGTCGTGGACGCGGCGGACGTGGGCGGCGGTGTCGGGCAGCGAGAGCGGTTCCCAGTCGCCGCAGTGGGCGTAGCCGCGGGTGCGGTCACGGGTCATCCAGCCGTCGTCGACGATGATCGTGTCGAGGCCGAGGGCCTTGCCGAGGGTGGCCTGGGTCTCCACGGTCCGGGGGGTGACGTTCTGCTGGAGCGTGTACCAGGTGGAGTAGGCGGGCCGGCGGGCCGCGTCGGGGACGTGGGCCGTCCGGCCGCTCCCCCACCACCGGGCGAGGTCGGCCAGACTGCGGGCGAAGTGCCGGCGGGAGGTGTCGATCCGGACGGTGAGGCGGCCGGTGGCCTGGGCCCAGAAGCGGAACTCGCCGTTCTCCTCGACGACTCCCGCGCCGGCCAGGACGTCCGTGCGGTCGGCGGCGAAGGCGCAGAGCGCGACGTCGCCGGTGCCGATCAGGGCGGCGACCGGCGCGCCCTTGGCGAGGCCGGTGCGGCGCGGGGCGCTCCAGGCGGCGGGCAGCCAGCCGGTGCCGCGGGGTTCGGGGGTCCAGAAGGCGGTGGCGTCGACGCAGGGGACGCGCCACTCGATCCGGGTCTCGCCCTCGCTCTCGGCGGTCACCTCGGTCACGCCCTCGGTGACCGGGCGGACCGTGGCCTCACCGCTCACCCGCAGGTCAAGGCCCTCGGCGGGCAGCGGCCGGAGTCCGCCGGCGGTGGGGGCGTGCGGCTCCCAGATGTCGTCCATGGGTCAGCCTTTCGTGGCGCCGGCCAGCAGGCCGGAGATGAACTGCCGTTGGAGGGCCAGGAAGAGGACCATCATCGGCAGGGTGGAAACTGCGGTCCCGGCGAGGATCGCGCCGTAGTCGGTGGTGCTCTCGCTCGCGTGGAGGGTGGCCAGCGCCACCGGCAGGGTGTGCATCTCGGGGCTGCGCAGGGCGATCAGCGGCCAGACGAACTGGTTCCAGGACCCGAGGAAGAGGAAGATCGCCAGCGCGGCCAGGGCCGGGCGCATGACGGGGACGACCACGCTCCACAGCACCCGCAGCTCGCCGGCGCCGTCGACCCGGGCGGCGTCCAGGAGTTCGTCCGGCATGCTGCTCAGGGCCTGGCGCATCAGGAAGATCGCGAACGGCACGCAGAGGCCGGGCAGCACCACGGCCTGGTAGCTGTCGAGCAGGCCGAGCGACATCATCATCTTGAACAGGGGCACCAGCATGACCTGTTCGGGCACCACCAGGGTGGAGAGCAGCAGCGCGAACAGCACGGTGCGCCCGCGGAAGCGGAACTTGGCGAAGGCGTACCCGGCGAGCAGGGCGACTACCAGCGCGCCGGTGGTCTGCAGGCCGGCGATGGCCAGGGAGTTGAGGACGACCCGGCCGAGGCCGATCTTGGCCTGGAGGTGGTCGAGGTTCTCGCCGAGGTGGCCGCCGGGCAGCAGGTTCGGCGGCCAGTCGAAGATCTCGGAGTCCGACCGGGTCGCGGCCACCACCAGCCAGTAGAACGGGCCGACGGAGAGGCCGGCGACACCGGCCAGGACGAGGGTCAGGGGCCAGCCGCGCAGCCGCGCGGACCTCGCGGTGCTCATGGGCGTTCTCCCATCAGACGCATCTGGGCCGCGCCGAGCACCGACACCAGCAGGGTCAGCGCGTAGGCGATGGCCGAGGCGTAGCCGAAGTCGAAGTAGCGGAAGCCGTTGTCGTACAGGTACATCGACACGGTGAGGGTGGCGTTGTCCGGGCCGCCGCGGGTCAGCACGTAGGGCTCGTCGAAGAGCTGGAGGGTGCCGATGGTGGAGAGCACGACGGTGAACAGCAGGACCGGGCGCAGGGCGGGCAGGGTGACGGAGGCGAACCGGCGCAGCGGCCCGGCGCCGTCCATCATCGCGGCCTCGTACAGCTCCTTGGGGATGCCCTGCAGACCGGCCAGGTAGATCACCGCGTTGTAGCCGGTGTAGTGCCAGGTGAGGACGAGGACGACGGCCATCCGGGACCAGAACGGGCTGCCGAGCCAGTCGACGCCGGGCAGGCCGAGCTGTTCGAGGACGTGGTTGACGGCGCCCTGGCGGGTGTTGAGGAGGAAGGCGAACACCACGCCGGTGGCGACCAGGCCGGTGACGGCGGGCATGAAGACGCCCAGGCGCCAGACGGTGCGCCAGCGGACGACGGCCGAGTTGATGCCGACGGCCAGGCCGAGCGCGAGCGCGAGCATCAGCGGGACCTGGACGACGAGGATCCGGGCGGTGTTGCCCAGGGCGGTCCAGAACAGCGGGTCGTGGAGCAGGCGCCGGTAGTTGGCCGCGCCGGCGCCGTGGGTGGCCGCACCGGAGCCGGTGGTCAGCGACAGCAGCAGCGAGGAGACGATCGGATAGGCCTTGAACACCGCGAAGGTGACCAGGGCGGGGGCGAGCAGCAGGTACGGCAGCGCCCGGCGGCGCAGCACGGCCCGGCGGCGGGCCGGCGGCGACTCCGCCCGGACCGTGGCGGCGGGTGGGGCGATCGCGGTCACCGGACCGCACGCCCGGTCTGCTGGCCGAGCTGCTTGGCGGCCTCCTGGAGCACGGTGGCCGGGTCGCCGCCCTTGAGGAACACCTTCACCTGGGCGTCGCTGGCGAGCTTGAGGGCGCGGGCGAAGTCGGCGGAGTAGTTGGTAGCCTCGGCGCCTTCGGCGAGCAGGTCGGCGAAGGGCCTCAGGACGGGCTGTCCGCCGTAGTAGTCGCTGGGCGCGGAGTACATCGGGTCCGCGTGGGCGGCGGTCAGGGCGGGGAAGACGCCGCCGGAGGTGAACATGGCGTTGACCGAGGCGGGCCGGGTGAGCGCGTACTCGACGAACTTCCAGGCGGCCACGCGGCGCGGGCTGGAGCCGGCGACGGCCAGGTAGGTGGAGTTGACGATCGCGGTGCGCCGGCCGCCGGGGGTGACCGCCGGCGGCCGGGTGAGGCGCCAGTTGCCGCTCTGGTCGGGGAACTTGGCCTCCAGGTAGTGCGCGGCCCAGGCGGGCAGCGGGCCGGTGGCGAGCGTCCCGGCCTTCATCAGGTTGCGCCAGCCGTGGTCGCCGGCGGCGTCGGCGACCAGCCCGGCCTCGTCGAGGCGCTTGATGATGGTGAGCGCCCGCACCGCCTCCGGGGAGCCGAGGGTGATGTCGCCCTTCAGGTCGAAGTAGAAGGCACCCTGGAGCTGCATCAGCGCCTGCAGGAAGTCGAGGTCGGCGCCGGGGGTGGCGGGCTTGTTGAGGCCGATCAGGGCCTTGCCGGGGTTGGCGGCCTTGAACCGGTCGGCGATGGCGAGCACGTCGTCCCAGGTCTGGAACGTCGTCGGATCGACTCCGGCCTTGTCGAACATGTCCTTGCGGTAGAAGAAGCCGAGCGGGTTGACCTCCCAGGGCAGCGCGTGGACGCGGCCGTCCTTGCCGGTGACGACGGGCCAGAGCCCCTGGGCGAACTTGTCCTTGTGGGCGTCGGCGCCCAGCGCGGAGAGGTCGGCCAGGCCGCCGGGGAACTTCTCCATGTAGCCGGGCAGGTAGTCGCAGCCGATGTGCAGGACGTCGGCCAGGCCCTGGCCGCCGGCCGCCATGCTGACGGTGATCTTGTCCCAGATCGCCGGTTCGCCGACGTCCTGGACGTCGATCTTGATCCCGGGGTTGTCCTTCTCGAAGGCCGGAACCACGCCACGCAGCGCCTCGGCCGCGGTGGCCCAGGACCAGACGGTGACGGTACCGGTGGCGGCGTCTCCGCCCGAGGCGACGTCGCCGCCCGAGCCGGAGCAGGCGGACATCGCACCACCGGCGGCCAGGGCCAGCAGGCCGGCTCCGGAGGCGCGCAGCAGATCGCGGCGGGAAAGGTGTGACATTGCATTCCTCTCTGAGGGGTGGCCCGATTCAGGGGGCGGGCCCGGTCCTGCGGGGGGCTTGCGACTACGGGGGCTTGGGGCCACGGGGGCTTTTGGTCACAGGGGTCTTGCGGCTCAGGGGGCTTGCGACCGGGGGGCTTAAAGGTGGCGAGGCGTGCGGCTGCGAGGGGTGCGCGACGGCGGGTTTCGCGCGAGGGCGGGAGGCGTGCGGCTGTGCGCCGGTCCGTGCGTGCCGGTCAGGTGGTGGCGGCGCGCTTGAGCGCCTCGGCCAGCCGCTCGGCGGCGTGCGGGTCGGTGCTGGCGTGCGGCGACAGCCGGATCCAGTCGGCGCGCCGGGTGGTGGCCAGGCCCGCCCGGGTCAGCACGTCGTGGACGGCCTGCGGGTCTGCGCCGGGCAGCCGCAGCCGGGCGATCCCGCTGACGGCCGCTCCGCCGCCGGTCTCCGGGCCGCCGGCGGTCTCGGCGCCGGCGGCCCGGGCGGCGTCCAGCAGCACGCCGAGCACCTCGCCGATCCGGGCGTTGATCCGCCCGACGCCGACGTCCCGGACCAGCCCGAGGCCGGCGCCCAGCGCGGCGACGGCCGGGCCGTCCGGGTTGGTGAGCGTGTGCGCGACGGCGCCCGTCCTGGCGGGGCGCGGGTGGTCGGGCGCGTCGATCGGGTCGACCACGCCCGACCAGCCGCCGAGCCCGGGGGCGAGCAGCCCGGCCACCCGGTCACGGACCATCAGGAGAGCCGCGCCCCAGCCGGACCGGAGCCACTTCTGGCCGCCGGAGGCGAGGACGTCCGCGGCGTCGGCGGCGAACTCCACCGCCCCCAGCGCCTGCACCGCGTCCACCACCAGGACCCGCCCCGGGCCGATCGCCTCCTTGATCGCGGCCAGCGGCGCACGGAACCCGGTGGCGCCGTCCACCGCACAGACCGAGACGGCGCGGACCCGCTCGTCCAGGTGCTCCCGCACGGTGTCGGCGGTGACCGGGTTATCCAGCAGCCGCACCGTCAGGCCGCCGTTGCCGGCGGCCCGCAGCCAGGGGTAGAGCGCGCCGGGGAAGTCCGACCGGCCGACCAGGACGGTGCCCCCCGGCGGCGCGGTGGCGAAGGCGTGGGCCGCGGCGAACATGCCGTGCGAGGTCGAGCCGACGAACGCGATCTCGTGCCGCGCGCACCCGAGGAGCTCGGCCGCCGTCCGCGCCGCCTCCTCCCCCACCACGTCCAGGGAGTCCAGCGCCTCCCAGCCCAAGTGACTGATCTGCGTGGCCGACCGGACCAGCACCTCGTGCACCGCGACCGACACCGGCCCGAACCGCGCGAAGTCCAGATACCCGGCCGGTTCGCCGAACTGCCGCAGGTACTCCGGGACAGAGCGCACCGGCATGAGATCCCTCCCGAATTTGAACGTTCAAATCCCCAAAACCGAGCAGAACCAAACAGGCCTGTGGGGTGGGAGACAGCAAACGCTTACCCTCGTGGCCCCGTCAAGCCCTCTGTGCGGCCGACCGCCACCCCGAGACCTTTCCGTTACCCGGGGGCGACGGCCGCCGGACGGCAAGGTGCCCTCCGGACGGCGGGGCGTGCCAGGCTGTCCCCGACCAATCGGAGGGAACCACCGCCATGCACACACCGCGCGGGGCTGACCCGGGCAGCGAGGCAGGGACGGTCCGGGCGCCAGGAGGTCCGGGCACCACGAGGGGTGTCCGACCGCTCGGCTAGCGTGTACGCGTGATCTTCGCTGACGTCCTCACGACACGGCTGCGCGCGCTGGCCGCCCGCGTTCCGTTCGACCTCGCGGTCCGCCCCGGAGCAACGGCCGACGACGTCGACGGCTGGCCCGTCCCGGTGCCGTCCGAGGCCCGCGAACTGCTGCGCCGCCTGGGCGGCTTCTCGGTGCCGCCGGTGGAGTTCACGCTGACCGGCCACCCCCGCCAGTCCCATGAGCACGGCCTCCCGCACCCGCACTGGCTGGTCACCGACGACGGCGGTGGCGGCGTCACCTGGATCGACATCGAGACCGACGGCCGTTGGGGCCAGGTGCTGATGCAGTACCGCGAGGGCGGACTCTTCATCGAGGCCGACTCCCTGCCCGACTGGCTGGACCGGGTGATCGGCACCGCGGAGGAGCTGGTCGACGAGACGGGCTTCGAGGACGGCATTCAGCCGTACGCCGACGATTTCTGGGACCTCCTGAACCTGACCGGCCCCACGCTGCCGCTGTACCCGGCGGCGGAACTGCGGAGCCCCGGCACGGACCGGGTGGTCGCCGAACTCGCCGGCCGGGTACCGGACGACGCCTTGATAGCCGACCTTCGCGGGGCCCCGCCGGGCAGCCGGGCCCGGTTCGACCGGGTGCTCAGGCGGTACCGCCTCGAACGGGCCGCCGGCGGCGCGGTGTTCGCCGCCGTCCCCGTGGAGCAGGAGCACAATCGTCCGAAGTGAGCTCCCGTCCGCAGCACCGCCCGAGGAGGACCGCCATGGCCGCCTACGCGACCGATCCGCGCGTCGACGCCTGAATCGACGCGCTGCCCGCCTGGCAGCAGCAGATCTGCCACCGGGGCAGGGACTCGGCGCACGGCGCCGACCCGGAGGTCGGGAAGGCACGCCTGTGCTCAGCGTAGTCACCTCCCGATGGCTCCACTCAGTCCGGCTCCCTGATCGACGAGATCGTGCGCGAGGGCGCCCGCAGGATGCTCGCCGCCGCGCTGGAAGCCGAAGTCAACCAGTACATAGCCGAATTGGCGGCGGAGACGGACGAGCGAGGCCCTCGCCTGGTGGTCCGCAACGGCCACCACCGGCCCCGGGCCGTGGTCACCGCCGCCGGGCCGGTCGAGGTCGGGGCCCCGCGGGTGAACGACCGCCGCGTCGACGAGGAGACCGGCGAGCGCAAGCGCTTCTCCTCGAAGATCCTGCCGCCGTGGTGCCGCAAGTCGCCGAAGATCTCCGAGGTGCTCACGCCGAGAAGGCGATCGAGGCGTTCGCGCGCACCTACGGCGCCAAGTGGCCCAAGCCGGTCGCGAAGATCACCGAGGACCGCGGGGAGCTGCTGGCGATCTACGACTTCCCGGCCCAGCACTGGATCCACCTGCGCACCACGAATCCCATCGAGTCCACGTTCTCCACGGTCAAGCTCCGCACCAAGGTCACCCGCGGCGCCGGCAGCCCCGCCGCCGCGCTGGCGATGGTATTCAAGCTAGTCGAGTCCGCCCAGTCCCGATGGCGCGCGATCACCGGCGCCCACCTGGTCGCCCTAGTCCGAGCGGGAGCCCGCTTCGAGAACGGCGTCCTGGTCGAGCGCGACGAGGAGGTCGCCGCAGCCTGATCACACATCACCCAATTCGCAACTCTTGACAATTGCTTCGGTGTTTTTCGGGTAACAGCCGCAACGGATACGTCGGCGAAGACACTGCTTACCGATGTCAGGGCGGTTCACTCTAGGCGCACTGCCGCAGCAGCAGGCTGCCGAGCGTGGTGCGCCGGTGCAGAACCGCCTTCCCGGCGCGCGTCGTGGAGATGAGCCCGGCGCCGCGAAGGGCCGCTGTGTGGGCGGAGACCGTCGCGGCGCTGACATGGAGGTGTCGGGCGAGGTCGGTCGTGGTGCGGTCTTCGGCCAGTAGGTGCAGCAGCTCGGTGCGGGTGGTCCCGATCACCTTGATCAGCGCCTGCGGGCCGGTGGAGCCGCCGGGCTGCGGCGGGAAGCCAGGACCGGCCGGGTAAGTGAGCGCGACCGGGCGGTCCGGGAGGTTGGACAGCAGCGGCCCGCCGGACCAGTGGAAGCTGGGCAGCAGAAGCAGCCCGCGCCCGCCGAGGTGGACCTCCTGCGGCCGGCCTGGGAGTTCCCAGATTCCGCCGTGCAGACGGGCGCCCGGCAGCAGCCCGGCCAGCAGCAAGCCGACGCCGCCTTCGGCGAGTTGCACAGCCCGGCGCACGAACTCGGCGTGGTGCAGGTCCTGCACCTGCGCCCAGACCGGGCCAAGCAGCGCCTCGAATGCCGCGTGCTGCGCGCGGTGGATAAGGCGCCAGGCATCGGCGTCACCTCGGTGCAGGTCGTGGATCCACGCCGGCGTGGGCGTTCGCGTGGGTGCATGGACGCGTTCCAGTTCGGCGCTGACCACCTCGGCCGGGGTCGAGCGGATCTGTTCCAGGGCCTCCGGGAGGGAGTCCGCCACCACGTCCAGGAAGCTCGGCGCCCGCCCGGCCGGGACGAGGTCCGCGAGCGGGTCGACCGCCTTCGGCAGGGCACGCAGCACTCTGCGCCGCCAAGGGCCGTGGAGCAGGTCGCCATCCCGGCGGCACATCATCGCCAGCGCCACGTTGAGTTCCTGGAGCGGGGCTGGCCGGGGCGCGAGGCTGACCCGGGCGAAGTCGTCCGGCGTGAAGTGGATCCGGAGCACGACGCCCCCTGCGTATCGGCCTGACAGCGTCCAGGGCGCCATCCTTGAGCCCCGAGCCTAAATGATCGCCCGCGCCGGGCCCGGCGGGACAGCATGCACGACATGACCTACGACTTCTCGATCAGCCGACGCACCGTCACCAGGTCCGCGATGCTGGGCTCCGCCGCGCTGGTGTTGGGCGTCGGCAGCCGCCGTGCCCACGCCGACTCCCGTCCCACGGCGGCGGACCGTCCCGCTACTGCGGATTCGGTCCCGGGCGACGCCGTGCTCACCCTGCCCGCGCCGACCGGCCGCCACCCGGTGGGGTGTCAGTCGGTGTACCTCGTCGACGGTTCCCGACGTGACCCGTGGGATCCCGCGATCCCGGTGCGGGAGCTGATGCTGACGGTCTTCTACCCGGCCCGCGAGGTCACTGGCCTACCCCCGGCTCCGCAGCTGCCGCCGCAGGCCGCGAGCGTGTTCGGACAGGTCACTCCGCGCAGCCCCCTCCACCTGCCCGCCGCCGGCGTGGACTGGGGCGCCACCCTGTCCCACTCGCATCCGGGCGCCGCGGCGCTGCCGGGCAGGCGTCCGGTGCTGGTGCACAGCCCGGGCGGCGGCGACCCGCGCGGCCTGGGGACGTTCCTGGCTGAGGACCTGGCCAGCCACGGAGCCGTGGTCGTCTCGGTCGACCACCCCGGCGACGCCGCCGCGGTCGAGTTCCCGGGCGTGACGACCTTCCGGGACGAGCAGACGCGGACGACGGTCTTCCGCGGCGACCCGCGGGACCAGCCGGCCGTCGCCCGCACCATGATCGACGCGCGCATCGCCGACGTGCACTTCGTCCTCGACCGGCTCGGGCGGCCGGCCGACCTGCCACTGCCGCCCGGGCTCGCCGAGGCGCTCGACCTGCGCCGCGTCGGCGTGTACGGACACTCGGCGGGCGGGAGCGCCGTCGCCGAGGTGATGTACGAGAACCGGCGGGTGCGCGCCGGGATCAACCTGGAGGGCTACCTGGACTACCCGCCCGCCACACCCGACGGCAGCGCCGAACCGTTCCCGGTCACAGTGGACGGAGTGGGCCGTCCGCTGCTGCTGCTCGGCACCGATGAGTTCGACCGCCGACCGGAGCTGGATCGCTCCTGGTCGGCCGTAGCCGCCCGCTCGGGTCGGTGGGTCCGCAGCATGCGCATCGCCGACGCCAACCACTGGGTCTTCACCGACTACGCCGCGATGCTCCCCCAGCTCCAGGCGGCGGGGTTGATGACGGCGGTGGGGAGGGACAAGGTGATCGGCGACATCGACCCGACCGTCTCGGTTCCGAAGGTCCGCCACGCGGTGCGTGGGTTCTTCGCACGGCACCTGGCCGCCCGCTGATCCGAAAGCCCGGTTGGATCTCTGCCGGAGCAAGATCGTCGATATCCCGACGATCTTCAACCGGGTCACCCGCACGCTCCTTCTGGTGGAGGACAACGACGAATGGCGCGCTGTCACTGAGGCGATGCTGAGCCACGGCGTTCCTCTGCTGGACGGAATCCCGCCTGAGGAGTAGCCGAACGGTCAGGTCGAGCGGCGACGCCGAATCGACCTGACCACGGGCGCCTCATCCGCAACCGGGCGCCCGATGATCCGCAGGGGCACCACGCTTTCTGGGCGCTCCGGGGAGACCTCCGCGAGCGCCCGGGCACGGCTTCGACGCCGGCGCGCAGCCCGTACACCGGGGTGGCTGGCGGCGGCGCCTCACGGGCGCGTCCCCCACAACCGGGTGCCGCAGCACCGGGCCTCCGGGGACCGTGTGGTCCACCGCACCGTCCTCGCTCCCGACCGGCCGGCCCGACACACCACCGCCCTGCGAGCGGCTTCACCCGGCCGCATACGGGTAGCCGCCTCGATGAAACCTGCGCCCTCCTGGACCCCGATGAAAGAAGGCGTCATGGGCACCCCTCCCAATGATCCCGTACCTCCCAGTCCGACGCCGGCTCCCGGTCCCGGTCCGGGACCGCAGCCCGGCCCGGTGCCGGGGCCGGTGCCCGCGCCGGGCGGGCCCGACCCCGTACCGCCCGCACCACCGCAGCCCGAGCCCGACCCGCTGCCGCCGCCCGCCACGGGGCCGGGGCCGCTGCCGGGGCCGGGGCCGGGGCCGGGGCCAGCCCCCGAACCCATCACCTGAGGCGGGCACACCGCGCACGAGCCGACGGCTGTCCGGTCGCAGTGTGCCGGGTTGGGAGCGGGCTCGTGACTCCTCCCCCGGATGAATCCGGGGGCTTCTCGCTAAGCCGGGTTGGCCTCGCGACGGACCAGCCCGGCCCGTAGAACCTTGCTGGCTCCCACCGTGTCGGCGTGCGCGCGGTGGTCGCAGGCGACGCAGTGGAAGCTCTGAGTGGGCCGGTTCTCCGCCGAGATATGCGCGCACTGGGGGCAGGTCCGGGAGGTGTTGCGGGGGTCCACGGCGATCACTTCCCGACCGGTGCTTTCAGCCTCGGCGGCGGTCGACGCCGGGACCCCGGAACGCCGGGGCCCCGGCAGCGGGCCGCAAGGCGCGCTGTGGAGTTCCGCTCAGGGAGCCGCATCCGGTGCGCTCGGTGTCCGCAGAGGTGGCCGAGCGATCCGGCGAGGGTAGGTCCACGGTCGTGTCCAGCCGTGCCGCTCCGGCGCGAAGCGCCGTTCTCCTCCTCGACGCCGAACCTCAGGGCGTCACCAGCGGCGAACTGGGCAGGCGCGGGTCATGGTGAGAATCGGATACACGATGATGACCGAGCAGCGAGGCCCGCGTGACCTGGTCGCGGACGTGGTGGGTGCCGAGCGGGCCGGTTTCGACTTCTCGGTGATCTCGGACCACTCCTTCCCCTGGTTGGACGAGCAGGGCCACGCGTCCTACGCGTGGGCGGTGCTCGGCGCAGCCGCGCAGGCCACCTCCCGGATCCCGCTCATGACCTACGTGACCTGCCCGACCTTCCGCTACCACCCCGTGGTGGTGGCGCAGAAGGCCGCCACGGTGCAGTTGCTCTCCGAGGGCCGCTTCCGGCTCGGCCTGGGCAGCGGTGAGAACCTCAACGAGCACGTGGTCGGCGGCGGCTGGCCGGCGGCGCCGGTGCGCCAGGAGATGCTCGACGAGGCGGTGAAGATCATCCGTGCCCTGTTCGACGGCGGGTACGTGACCCGTCACGGCCGGTACTTCGACGTCGAGGGCGCGCGGTTGTGGGACCTTCCCGAGCGGCCGCCGCCGATCGGGGTCGCGGTGTCCGGGCCGGGCTCCTGCGAACTGGCCGGCCGGCTGGCCGATCTCGTGATCGCCGTGGAGCCCGACCGGGAGCTGATCGCCGGGTTCGCCGAGCACGGCGGAGCCGGGAAACCGGCGGTGGGCCAGTTGCCGGTGTGTTGGGACGCCGACCGGGACGCGGCCGTACGCCGGGCCCACGAGCAGTTCCGCTGGTTCGGCGGCGGCTGGAAGGTCAACGCCGAACTGCCCGGGACGGCGGGTTTCGCCGCCGCGAGCCGGTTCGTCCGCCCCGACGACGTCGCCGAGGCCATCCCCTGCGGCGAACGGGTCGAGGACTTCGTCGAGGCTGTCAGACCGTTCGTCGAGGCGGGTTTCGGCGAGGTCGCCCTCGTGCAGGTCGGCGGCGACAGCCAGCCCGCGTTCATCGACTGGGCCCAGGACACGCTGCTGCCGGCGGTGCGCGCGGCGTTCTGAACCTGCCCGTCCCGGCGGTGAGCCGCGCGGCCACCCGGACGGCGGCGTCCGGTTGGACGGGCCCGACGGCCGGTCGGAGGGTGACAGGTACCGACGCCCACCGCACGGTGGGCCGGGTCACCGCAGCAGCGGGAGCGGCCGCGCGCCGGGCACCGGACCCGACCGCCCCGGCTGGCCGCGCCCCCCGGCGGCCGGGGCGATGACGACGGCAGGGACCGGGCGGGTGAGCCACAGCGGTCGCGGACCGAGAGGAAGCGTTGCCGGCGATGGCGGACAAGCAGGCCAGACGGATCGCGAAGCTCATCGAGCCGCTGCGCGTGGAGCCGGGCTCACGGGTGGACCTCGCCGAGGACTTCGACCCCCGCTACAAGGCCCGGATCAAGAAACGGGACGGCGCGGAACTGCTGCGCACCGGTGTCGCCCTGCTCGCCGAGTACCAGGCGAAGCTGGCCGCCCAGGACACCTACGGTGTGCTCCTCTGCCTCCAGGCGATCGACGCGGGCGGCAAGGACGGGACGATCCGTCACGTCATGAGCGGGGTCAACCCGCAGGGCGTTCACGTCAGCAGCTTCAAGGTGCCCTCCGCCGAGGAGCTCGACCACGACTACCTGTGGCGCTACGCCTGGCGCCTGCCGGCCCGCGGGAACATCGCGATCTTCAACCGGTCGCACTACGAGGAAGTCCTCGTCGTACGGGTGCATCCCGAGAACCTCGACCGCCAACGACTGCCCGAGGAGGCGAAGGGCCGGGACGTCTGGGCGCGCCGCTACCGGGAGATCAACGACTGGGAGCACTACCTCTGCGACAACGGGTTCAGGGTGGTGAAGATCTTCCTGAACCTCTCCGAGGAAGAGCAGCGCATTCGCTTCCTGAAACGGATCGACCGTCCGGAGAAGAACTGGAAGTTCTCGGCCGCGGACCTTCGCGAGCGCGAGAGGTGGGACGAGTACCAGCAGGCCTTCTCCGAGATGCTCTCGGCCACGAGCACCCCGTGGGCACCGTGGTACGTCGTGCCGGCCGACCGCAAGTGGTTCGCACGCATCTGCGCCGCCGCGGTGCTCGTGCACACGCTGATGGAGATCGACCCCCGGTACCCGGTCGTCGGCAAGAAGGCCCGCAAACAGCTGCGCGCCGCAAAGCGCCTGCTGGAGCAGGACGCCCCCCAGGGCGCCGCCCGCGACCCGTACGCAGCGGAGCACCAGCACCGCAACGGGCACCGTGGCTGAGCACCGCAGGGGCCAAGAAGGGCGACGTCGTGGCGATGACCGGCGACGGCGTCAACGGCGCACCCGCCATCAAGGCCGCCGACATCGGCATCGCCATGGGCAGCGGCACCGACGTGGCCAAGAACGCCGGCCGGATGATCCTCTCCGACGACGACTTCGCCACCATCGTGTACGCCGTCGAGGAGGGGCGGAAGCTCTACGACAACCTCACCAAGAACGTCCGGTTCGTCCTGATGCTGCTGGTCACCTTCGTCCTGACCTTCCTCGGCGCGACGGTCTTCAACATCGCCGCCGGCGAGCCGTTCACCCCGCCACAGGTGCTGTGGATCCACTTCATGGTCAACGCGCCGTTCGGCTTCGCCCTCGGCTTCGACCTGGCGAGCCCCGGCCTGATGCGGCGCACCCCGCGCCCGCGCGGCGAATCGCTGCTGACCAGGTCCGTCGGGCTCAGCGGACTGGCCGTCACCGTGGCCCTGCTCCTGCTGATCGAGCTGGGCGAGCACCACTACGGCAGCCTGAAGACCGGCAGCTCGATCGCCTTCACCGCCTTCGTACGCTGCCTGATCGTGGCGGCCTACGAATGCCGCAGCGAACGCGCCACCGTGCTGACCACCAGCACCTTCGACAGCAGGCCGATGAACCTGGCAGCGCTGTCCGAGTTCGTCCTTGCGGTCCTGGTGACCCAGATGGACGCCTTCCGCCGCATCCTCGGCACCACCGAGATCACCCTCGCCCAGTTCGGCTGGGCCCTGCTGGCCCCCATCGCACTTCCTGCTCCTGTGGGAGGCGGGCAAGCTCATGTCCCGCCGGGCGATGACGACGGCCTGACGCCAGGCCGGCCGGCCGGTGGGCCGGCCGGCCGGCCGGCTGCGGCCGCCGGCTGGTGAAGGGCCCCCGGCGGGTCAGACCGGCTGGGGAGCGCTGTCCACGCCGCGCGTGACGGCGACCCAGTCGTCCAGCTCCTGGAGACGTGCGGTCAGCGCCTCCCGGAGGCCGTCCTCCGCCGCGCGCCCCAGGGCCAGGCGAAGCGGCGGGCGTGCGGCGTCGACGGCGGTCAGGACGGCCGCGGCGACTCGGGCGGGATCGATGAAGGCCTCGGGGGGAAGCCCGCCGAGCGAGCTCTGGACGGTGCGTACGGTCGGGTCGTAGTCGGCGGTGGGTTCGGCGAAGACGAGGTGGGAGAGGAAGCCGGTCCCCAGGTAGCCCGGCTCGATCAGGGTGAGCTTGATGTCGAGTGGGGCGAGCTCCGCGGCCAGGGCGTCGGAGAGCCCTTCGAGCGCGTACTTGCTCGCCGAGAGCAGGCCGACGCCGGGGTGTGCGGACTGCCCGTAGAGCGAGGATCCCTGGATGACATGGCCCGAACGCTGCCCACGCAGCACGGGCAGCACCGCGCGGAGCACGTTCAGCGGCCCGAAGAGGTTGGTGTCGAAGACGGCTCTGGCCTGCGCGTCCGTCGCCTCCTCGACAGCCCCGAAGAGTCCGTAGCCGGCGATGTTGGCGACCACGTCGATGCGGCCGAAGGCGGCGAGGGTCTGCTCGACGGCGCGGTGGGCCGCGCCCTCGTCGCGGACGTCGAGTTCGAGCGCGACGGCCCGGCCGGGGTAGCGGTCGACGAGGTCGGCGACCGATTCCTTGTGGCGGGCGGTGGCCGCGACGTGCTCGCCCCGGTCGAGTGCGGCCAGCGCGAGTGCGCGGCCGAGGCCCTGGGAGGAGCCGGTGATGAACCAGGTGCGGGGCGTGTCCGTGGTGTTGCCGCTGTTCGTCATGGTTATGACCATAGGCAGATAGCTACTAACTTACAAGCCCGGGTTCGCGCTGATGTCTATGAGTGTCAGAGGTGACGCCTCTCCCGCATCGGGTACTGTGGACCTCATGGCCATGGATGCGAGCGGGTCGATGCTCTCCCCTTCGGCGGCGGCTGAGACCGTCCTCACGTTCGTCAACACCCGTGCGATCGACGGCAGTCGGGAGGAGCTCCGCGACGGTGCCGCCTTCTCCCGGTGGCTGCGACAGGAGGGTCTGATCGACTCCGCCGCGCTGGTCACGGACGCCGATGCCGCCGCCGCCCGTGAACTGAGGGACGCTCTGGTCCTGGTGCTGCTCGCGCACGCGGGCGAGCAGGACGAGCCGGGCCGGGCCGAAGCCGAGGAGTACCTGCGCCGGGGTGCGGAGCTGTACCCCCTGGCCCCTGTGATCACCGCCTCCGGCGTCCGGCTCACGCCCGTCCGGAGCGGGGTGCCGGGTGCGCTCGCCGGGATGCTCGCGGCAGCGTCCGACGTCGCTCTTCGCGGCTCCTGGATGCGCCTCAAGGCCTGCCGGAACCCACCGTGCCACCTCGGGTTCTACGACCGTACGCGCAACTCCTCCGCCGCCTACTGCAGTCCGAACCGCTGCGGAGCCCAGGTCGCCATGCGCTCCTACCGGAGTCGCAAGGCGAAGGAGGCCGGCCGGTAGCCGAGCACCCGGTGAGCCGGTCCGGGTGGCGGGCAGTCAGGGCGAACGTCGCCTGACGCGGCACCGGTAAGTCCTCAGCGGGCCGGGCGCCACATGGTGGTGACGACGTGGCCGGTGGCGGTGGTGAGCTCGTCGCGGGGGCTGAAGCCGAGGCTCCGGTAGCGGTCCAGGTTGGCGGGGTTGGACGACTCCAGGTAGGCGGGGGCGCCGAGCGCGTCGATCCGGGCCAGGCTCTCGGCGAGCAGCCCCATGCCGAGCCCCTTGCCGCGGTGGTCGTCGTGGGTGCCGAGCAGGGTGAGGTAGAAGCAGGGCTCCTCGGGGGCGACCGCGTAGAGCTGGTCGTAGATCGCCAGGATCGCCCCGGCCGTCTCCGTGTCGGTGGTCCTGGCCAGCAGGCCTTCGAGGCCGCTCTCCTCCTCCTCGGTGAGCTCGCGCCCGCCCGGCGGGATCCAGACGGCGGCGGCCTCGACACCCGGCGTCACCAGCAGCCAGGGGTAGCGCAGCGCCGAGGTCACGTAGAGCCGCCACATCGCGGCCGCCTGCTCGGCGCGCCGCTCGACGTCGGGGAAGGCCGGGCCCCAGAGCGGGTCGTGGAAGAACGCGCTGGTCAGCGTGGTGACGACGGCGTCGATGTCCGCGGAGGTGGCCGTCCGCACCGGGACGTGGGGGTAGGGGGAGGTCATCCGTTCACCCTAGGTCCTGGCCGGTCGATCGTGGCGGATCAGCGCGGATCAGCGCAGATCAGCGCGGATGAGCGCGGATGAGCGCGGATGAGCGCGGACGGGACCCGGACGGCGGACCGGCCACGTGCTCGCGGAGCAGCCCGGCCAGTGCCTCGGCGTACGGGTTGGGGCGGCGGCGCCGGGCGAGCGCGACGCCGAAGTGACGGGCGGGGCGCGGGGGCTTCACCGGGACCACCCGGGTGCCGGGCTGCGCCGGTTCGAGGGCGACGTACGGGACGAGCGAGACCCCCACGCCGGCGGCGACCAGCGAGCGGGCGAAGAAGTAGTCGGTGGTGGAGCCGGCCACCCGGAGTTCGAAGCCGGCCAGTGCGGCGTGCCGGCGCAGGAAGTCCTCGGTCTTGAGGCAGCCCAGCACCCAGCGCTCCCCGGCGAGTTCGGCCAGGTCGACGGCGTCCCGGTCGGCCAGCGGGTGCCCGTCCGGCAGCACCACCGAGAGCGGGTCGTCCATCAGCGGCGTCCAGTCGAGGCCGGAGCGGTCACCGGGGAGGACGGGCAGCGGGCCGTCGAAGTGGTAGGCGAGGGCGAGGTCGGCGGTGCCCTCGCGGACCATCGGCAGGCTGTCCTCGGGTTCCCGTTCCAGGATGCGCAGTTCGGCCTCCGGGTGGTCGGCCGCGAACCGGGCCAGGACGGCGGGCAGCAGGCGCCGGCCGCCGCTGGTGAAGGTGGCGAGGGTGAGCCGGGGCCGGTCGGCGCCGAGCCGGCCGATCTGTTCGCGGGCGTTGCGCAGTTCGGCGTCGATCGCGCCGGCCGCCTCCACCAGCAGCCGCCCGGCCTCGGTAAGCCGCACCCCGCGGGTCGAACGCTCCACCACCGCCGTGCCCAGGCCCCGTTCGAGGGCGGCGATCTGCTGGGAGACGGCGGACGGGGTGAGCAGCAGCGCGGCTGCCGCCCGGTTGAAGCTGCCGTGCTCGGCTACCGCCTGGAGCATGCTCAGCCGTCGGACGTCGATCATCGCGCTCCCCAGTCAACAGTTCTGCTGATGACGCGTTCAGCAGGTCGGTAGTTCTGCTGGGGACGATACGGCAGCAGAGTGGGGGTTATGCAAAACATCACGCGCAACCGACTGCACAGCGTCTGCGTCATCGGCGGCAGCCGGTACTTCGGTCTCCACCTGGTCACCCTGCTGCGGGAGGCCGGTACCCGCGTCACCGTCGTCAACCGCGGTGCCACCCCGCCGCCGCCCGGCGTCGACCACGTGGTCGCCGACCGGTCCGACGAGGCCGCACTGGCCACCGCGCTCGGCGACCGGACCTTCGACGCGGTGATCGACCAGGTGCTGTACACCCCGGCCCAGGCGGCGGTGGCCCGCCGGGTCTTCGCCGGCCGCACCGGCCGGTACGTGATGACCTCCACCATGGAGGTATACGACCCGGCGACCTCGCCACTGGTGCGCACCGTGTCGGGCGTGCCGGTGCCCGAGGAGGCCGTCGACCCCGCGAACTGGCCGGTGGACCTCACGCTGCCGTGGCACGATCCGGCGGCGCTCGCCCGGCACTTCGACGAGGCGACCGGCTACGCGGAGGGCAAGCGGCAGGCGGAGGCGGTGCTCGCCGGGGACCCTCCGTTCTCCTGGGCGAGCGTGCGCAGCGCACACGTCCTGGGCGGCGGCGCACGGGACTTCACCGGCCGGCTGGCCCACTACACCGAGCTGATCGCGGCCGGTCGGCCGGTCGCCGTGCACGCGCAGCCGCAGCCGACCTCCTTCGTCCACCACGAGGAGATCGCCGCCGCCCTGGTGCAGGTGGCCGCCGGGGCGGCGGTCGGCCCGGTCAACGCCGGTTCCGAGGGGGCGCTCGACGTGGTCGCCCTCAGCGAGCTGGTCGCCGAACGGCTGGGCACCACCGCCCGCTACCGGTTCACGGACGGCGCGGACGCCTCGCCGTTCTCCTTCGACCGCTGGTACCCGATGGCGGGCCGGCGGGCGGCCGAGCTCGGCCTGCGCTTCTCACCGACGGCCCGGTGGCTGCCCGGCGCCGTCGCCGAGGCCACCGAGGGCTCCGAGGTCTCCGAGGTCTCCGAGGTCTCCGACGCGGCTCTCCCCGGAAAGGCGGCCTGACATGCGAGAGCGGACCATCGGCGGCGTCACCGTCGGCGCGATCGGCCTCGGCGCGATGCCGCTCTCGGTCGAGGGCCGCCCGGACGAGGACGCGGCCCTCGCCACCCTGCACGCCGCCCTCGACGCCGGCGTCACCCTGCTGGACACCGCCGACTCGTACCACTGGCACGCCGGCGAACTCGGCCACAACGAGCGGCTGGTGGCACGTGCGCTGGCCGCCCGGCCGGCCGCCGAGCGGGCGGCCGTGCTGGTCGCCACCAAGGGCGGCCGCGGCCGGCCAGGTGACGGCTCCTGGACGGTCGACGGACGGCCGGAGCACCTCCGGCGGGCCTGCGAGGGCTCGCTGCGGCGGCTCGGGGTGGAGGCGATCGGCCTCTACCAACTGCACAAGCCCGACCCGCGGGTGCCGTGGGCCGAGTCGGTGGGCGCCCTGCGCGAGCTGCTGGACGCCGGGAAGATCCGCGCGGCCGGCCTCTCCAACGTCGACGAGCAGCAGATCCTGACGGCCCGGGAGATCCTCGGCCCGGGCCTGGTCGCGGTGCAGAACCGGTTCTCCCGGCCGTCCGCGCCGCCGAGCGGGAGCTGCGGCTCAGCGAACGCCTCGGCCTGGCCTTCCTGCCGTGGAGCCCGCTCGGGGGCCTGTCGCGCAGCGTGCTGGACGACCCCGACGACACCGCCGTCGAGCGCAGTGCCTTCCACCGGATCGCCGCCGGCCGCGGTGTCTCGCCCCAGCAGGTCGGCCTGGCGTGGCTGCTGGCCCGCTCCCCCGCCGTCGTCCCGATCCCGGGAGCCCGCCGGCCCGCCACCATCCGCGACTCCGCCACGGCCGGCGATCTCGTCCTCGAACCGGCCGAACTCGCGGCCTTGGAGGAGCCGTTGATCCCCGGCGGGGAGCCGGCGGCCGGGTGAGCCGCCCGCCCGGACACGTCCGGGGCAGGCGGCACCGCGAGGGTCAGTTGTTCTCCTCGGCCCGGACGATCTCGTCGATCCGGCGCTGGAGGGCGTCGGCCTCGGCGCGGGCCTTGCGGGCGGCCTCGTGCTCGCCGAGCCGGTCCAGAGCGACGGCCTTGCTCCGCAGGTCGGCGACCTCCTGCCGCATCTTCGGAAGGTCGTAGGTGACGGCGCCGCGGGTGGACGGGCCGGAGGAGGCGGATTGGCCCGGCTCGTCGGCCGGCTGGACGGCGCAGACCGCGCTGACGCCCCCCGCGCCGAACAGCGAGCCGCCGAGCAGCGTGTTCAGGACGCCCTGGCAGGCGGCGGACTCCTCGGGCGTCTTCGGCCCGTTGTTGGCCACGGCCGGCTGGGCGAGCAGGAGCGGGGCGGCGAGCAGCAGGACGGAACAGGCCGCGCGGGCGGCGGACTTCAGCGACTTAGGCGCGTTCGGGGACATGACGGACCCTCCGGGTAGGCGATGGACGAGCCATCCCTACCGGACGGGCGGTTCACGGCGGCGGACGCTCCGCCGTCCGTGGGCGTGTCAGCGGTCCGGCGGTGCCGTTCAGACCTCCTCGTCGGGGTAGCCCCAGGTCACGGTGGCCTTCGCGGCCGGAGCGGCCTCGCCGACGACGCGGGCCACGGCCTCCTCGAACATCGGCCGCCAGCGGTAGAACCGAGTGATGATCAGTGGATAGCTGCTCTCGCCCGTCACGAAGAACTCACCCCCGTCCTCCACCCAGCCGATGGGCACCTCGTCCTCGATGCCCTCCTCCCGCAACAGGCCGACTATGGCGTGCAGAGCCCGCTCGGCCTCCTCCCGGCTGCCGAGGTTGCCGATACTCAGGTGAAGATCGATGTTGACTGACATGGACCGCATCGTAGGCTCCCGGACCGACAGTCCGCCGGGCCGGGTGACGGCACGGGCGGCAGGACGTCCCGCCGGGCCGGGCGGGCGGCAGGCCGACGGTGGGTCGGGCGAGCGGCGCGACGGGCGGCAGGCCCGCGGCGGGGCTGGAAGGGCGGGCCGGCCGTCGCCCCGGCGCGGTCAGTAGCCGCCGAAACCGCCGTAGCTGTGCCCGCCCGTGAAGCCGCCGGTGCCGCCCATGCCGGTGCCGCCGAAGCTGGGACGGGGGCCGGAGCCCGGCGGACTCGGCCGCACCGGCTGCGGGCCGTCCTCTTTCACCGACCAGCTGTGCAGGGCCATCTCGCGCCACCACTGGGCGAAGGCGACGGAGACGCCCCGCGCCAGGCACTCCTCCTCGACGGCGGCCTGGGCGGCCTCGTCCCACCGCAGGGCGATCCCGCCGGCCTCCTGGGCACGCGCCAGCGCGTACAGGTCCTTCTCCAACTCCCTCGCCGTCAGCGACTCCCGGGGCGGATCGGCCTGGTCCGCGGCGATCGGCGGGAGGTCGGTCCGGAAGACCCGGACCCGGACTGCGCCGTCGCCCTCGCCCGCCTCCTCCTCCCCCGCCGCCTCGCCCACCTCGTACAGCCACACCCGCCGGGCGGCCACCTCCACCAGAACGGCGCGGCGCTGCTGCGCCTCCCGTGCCCGGGCCCGCTCGGCCTCCTCCCGGACCGCGCGCTGCTCCGCGAGGCGCCGGTCGATCTCCTCCCGGACCGGCCGGTAGGCCTCGGTCGCGCGCTGCACCTCTGTCAGGAACGCACGCTGGGCGGCCTCCGACCGTTCGACGGCCCGCTGCTTCCAGCCGGGCCAGTGACGCGGGGCGGGGATGATGCGCCAGGCCCCGGTGCCCTGCTCCAGGTCGAACGCCCCGCCACGGCCCCCGTGGGCGCGGTAGAGCTCCTCCAGCGCACGGGACACGGCGGCCAGGAAGGTGCTCGCCGCCTCGCTCCACTGCTCGCGCTCGGCCTCGGAACAGGCCACCGCCTCGCCCCAGTTGCCCTTGGTCCGGTAGACCTCGACCTGCTCCGGCAGCTCCACCGAGGCGACCGGCTCGAACGCCCCTCCACAGCGCTTCGTCGCATGGAGCCGCACGTTGTCCTGGTGGACCTTGACCTCGGTGACCGCCACAGCTCCGACCTCCCGCCAGCCGATTCGACCGTCACTCACCATAACGGCGCGACCACCGTCCGCGTCAGCCCCTGTCACCGGGTTTGTCCCACCTCGGCGATAGGGTCGGCCCGCAAGCCACGACACGAGCACCCCGGGGGCAGCCATGACCGATTTCGACACCGCAGGGACGGCACTGCTGCTGCACCGGCTGGCGGAGGCCTCCTCCGGGCTGGTCTCCCTCGACCCGGGGATCAGCGACGCGCAGATGGACGCCTGGCCCGTCCCGGTGCCCGAGGAGATCCGGGTGCTGTTCCGGTCGGTCGGGGGCGTGCGGTTCGCCGTCACGCGCTCCGCGGTGAACGGCCACACCTCCCACGAGCACCTCGACTTCGCGCACCCGTACAACGAGGGGCGCTACCACGGTTCCGACGTGAGCTGGTACGTGGACCACGCCGGCGGCGCCGGGAGCCACTGGTTCGTCTACACCGACCACGGTGACGGCCACGTCTACGTCGACGTGGACGGTGACACGGGGGCGTGGGGACCGCTCTTCCGGTTCTGGGACGCCACCGACACCGCCCGCGTCGCACCGTCCCTGCCGGCCTGGCTCCACCAGGTCGCCGACTGCGCGTTCCGGGCCCTCGCCGAGGCCGGAGCCGAGACCCCGGCGGGAGCCGGCACCGCAGCAGGAGCCGAGGCCGGAGCCGAATCCGGAGCCGGGGGCGGCATCGAGACCGGGCCGGACGGCGTCGCCACCCCCGCCGCCACCCGGGCCTTCGGCAACCGCCTCGCCGAACACTGGCTGGCCCTGGACGACCGCCCCCCGACGGTGGACACCGTCACCGTGCCCGAGGCCCGGGCCGCAACCGACCCCGTCCTCCGGGAGGCCGCCGCCGGCCTGCCCGGGGACGCCCTGCTCGCCGACCTGCGGGCGGTCACCGGCCCCGCCCGCGTCGACTTCGGACTTCCCGTCACCTGCCGCTACGCCCGCCGGGCCGGCGGCGCCGTCCTGGCCGCCACCCCCTGGGACGGGGAGTAGTCCCCCCGCGCCCCACCGGAGCCGTGGGGTCACCCCTCGCCGCAGGTCGCCCCCGGCGAGGCCAGGACCTTCGCCGCGCGCGCATGCCCGCGGGCGGCGGCCGCCCGCAGGTCGCCGTCGGCGAGGTAGCCGGCCAGGAAGCCGGCGGCGAACGCGTCGCCGGCGCCGGTGAGGTCGCGGACCTCGCCGACCGGCGGGACGGGCAGGGTGAACGGCGCCTGCCCGGGGGCGTCCACCACGGTCGCCTCCGCACCGGACTTGGTGACGACGGTGGTGGCCGCCAGCCGCGCGCGCTCGGGGCCCGGGCTGCCGTCGGCCCACAGGCCGAGGAACGCGGACTCCTCCCGGTTGGCGAACAGCAGGGTGGGGGCCAGCTCGGTGGCGAGGGCGAGGAACCGCTCGCGGCCGAACTGGCCGAGCATGCCGGTCGAGGAGGCGTCGAGCGAGGTGGTGCAGCCCGCACGGCGGGCCCGCCGGAGGGCGTCGGCGGCGGCGGTGCCGACCGGTTCCCCGTCGAAGGAGTAGGCGGGCACGTGCAGGTGGCTCAGGCCTTCCAGCCAGGTGTCCGGGACGATGTCGAGCAGCGTGGCCGCGCCGCGGTCGGGGAGCATGGTCCGCTCGCCGGCCTGGTCGATCAGGACGACGATGGAGCCGGTCTGGCCCTTCCGTGCGACCCTCACATCGACGCCGTGGCCGGTGAGTTCGGCGACGAGGCCGTCCCCGGCCGGGTCGTCGCCGACGCAGCCGAGGAAGCGCACGGGGCACTGGCCGGCGGCGAAGCTCGCGACGTTGGCCGCGCTGCCACCGCGCCGCCGGAAGACCTTGGCGCTGGTGTCGGTGCCGTGCCGGAGCGGGCCGTCGACCCAGACGACGATGTCTTCGACGAGGTCGCCGAGTACTCCGAGCATGCGCCTACGCCTCGTTCCGCAGGGCGGCGAGCGCGGTGGCGATCTGCCCGCCGAGCCGCACGTTGCCCCGGTAGACCTCGACGTTGACGTCCAGGCTGCGGCCCTGGGTGTCGCGCTGGATGAAGTCGAGCAGGAACGGCGTCGAGGCGTTGCCGGTGACGCCCTGGCGCTCGGCCTCCGCCCAGGCGCGGGCCAGCAGGGCGTCGAGCTCCTGCGGCGGCAGCTGCTTGGCGGGGTCGACCGGGTTGGCGATCAGTACGGCCTGGGTCAGTTCGAGGCCGTCCCGGGCGGCGATCACCCGGGCCGCCTCCTCGGGCGAGTCGACGCGGTAGTTGATCCGGTGGCCCGAGTCGGTGACGTAGAAGCCGGGGTACTGGCGGGTCCGGTAGCCGATGACGGGGATGTTGAGCGTCTCGAACCGCTCCAGGGTCGCCCGGATGTCGAGGATCGACTTCACGCCCGCGCTGATCACGGTGACGGGCGTGACGGCCAGCGTCGTCATGTCGGCCGACTCGTCGAAGCTCTCGGACGCCCCGAAGTGCACACCGCCGAGGCCGCCGGTGGAGAAGACCGGGATGCCCGCGCGGTGGGCGAGGAAGGCGGTGGCGGCAACGGTCGTCCCGCCGTGCCGGCCGAGCGCCGCGACCACCGGCAGGTCGCGCAGGCTCGCCTTGTCGAGGTCGTCCGCCTCGGACAGCTCCTTGATCTGCTCCGCTCCGAGCCCGACCGTGGGCACCCCGGCGTAGACGCCGATCGTGGCCGGGACGACCCCGGCGGCCCGCAGCTGCTCCTCCGCCTCCAGCGCGACCTCCAGGTTGCGCGGCCGGGGCAGTCCGTGCGTGAAGATGGTCGATTCCAGCGCGACGACGGGGGCGCCGGCGGCAACGGCCCGGGCGACGTCGTCGGAGATACGGATGGGCAGTCCGGTCATGGCACGAGCTCTCTCTGCGATGCCACCACGGTGTGGCAACTCGCGCTCAGCCTAGAGAGCGTACGCATCGGCATCCAGAATGAGTCCTGGGCCTTCCCATAGGCTTCAGCCTATGGGTTTCACCTTGCGTCAGCTCGAAGTCTTCCTCGCGGTGGCCGGCACGCTGCACTTCGGCCGTGCCGCCGAGCGCCTGCACATCTCCCAGCCGACGGTCAGCCAGGAGGTGGCCCGGCTGGAGCGGACGGTGGGCGTGGAGCTGTTCGACCGCAGCCGGCGGGCGGTGCGGCTGACCCCGGCCGGCGAGGTGATGGCCACGGAGTCGGCCCGGCTGCTCGAACAGGCCGGCTCGCTGCTCGCCCGGGTGCGGCTGCACGAGGAGTCACGGAGGGGGACGGCCCGGATCGTCGCCTCCCCCAGCGTCATGAACCGGCTGCTGCCCGCCGTGGTCAGCCGTGCCGAGCAGGAGCTGCCGGCGCTGGAGCCGGCGGAGCTGGCCGTGGACACCGGCCACGTCTCGGCTACGCTCGCCTCCGAGCTCGCCGACATCGGCCTCGGCCGCTTCCTGGAGGAGGTGCCCGGCTACCGGCGGGAGAAGCTCGCCGACGAGCCGGTGCAGGTGGCGCTCAGCCGCCGCCACCCGCTCGCCCGGCGGCACGCCGTCCACCTGCATGAGCTGCGCGACCTGCCGCTGCTGCTCTGGTCCCGGGAACAGCACCCGCGGTACTACGACCATGTGCTCGGCCTCTGCTCGGCCCGCGGCGTCGAGCCGCCGGTGCTGGTCAGCCCGCCGCGGATCGTCGGCTCGCGGCTCTACCTGCTCGCGCACAACCGCGCGTTCTCGCTTGTCCCCGCCTCGATGGCGGGCCACCTGACCGAGGACGTGGTCACCGTCCGGCTCGCCGACCGGGCCACCCTGCCGCTGGAGATGCAATGGCGGCTGGACGACGAGCGGCCCCGGCTCGCCGCCCTGCGCGAGCTGATCCGACAGGAGGCGGCCGTGCTCGGGTCCGGTTGAGCGACCGGCCGGAGCGGCGTGGGGAAAGCCCGGCGGTACCCTCGCCGTCGCCCAGGACCCCGACGGCGAAAGGGCGTTGCCGATCGGCCCACGACACCGGGGCGCCGTCCGGCTCCGGTCGGCGGCACGCGCCCGGGCGGCTCCTGCGGGGCTTGACGTGAAGTCCGCTTCACCTTCTACGGTCATCCTCGTCCGGCTACCACCCGATGCCCGAACGGAGCGCAGCAGTCATGGTGTTCACCCCCGAGGAGCGCGCCTACCTCACCACCCAGCGGATCGGCCGGCTGGCCACCTCCGGCCCGCAGGGCGCCCCGCAGACCCGGCCGGTGGGCTTCCGGCTCAACGAGGACGGGACGATCGACATCGGCGGGCCGGGGATGACAGCCAGCCAGAAGTACCGCAACGCGGTGCGTGATCCACGGGTCTCCTTCCTCGTCGACGACCTCACACCGGCCGACGACCCCGACGCGCCGGCGCCGGGCTGGGGCCGCGGTGTGGAGATCCGTGGCCGGGCCGAGCCCCTGACCGTGGACGTCCCGCCGGTGGACCCGTCCTTCTTCGACCACGAGATCCTGCGGGTGCACCCCGAACGCGTCATCAGCTGGAACGTGGCCGTCAGGGGCAGCGCGGGCCGCGACGTGAAGGGCTGAGCCCGACGGCGCCGGGCCGCCGCATGCCGAGGCGTGCGGCGGCCCGGGACCGTTCGGGGCGGTCGGGCGTCAGGCCTTGCAGGTGCCGGTGCTCCAGTCGACGGTCGCGGTGGCCTGCGAGTACTTCCACTCCGGCGCCAGCAGGTCGCGGTCGAGCTGGGCGGCGGCCGTCTTGTCCTCGACCACGTAGCCGAAGTCCTGCAGCCAGGCCGGGTAGAGGTTCTTCGACCCGATGTAGAAGGCCGAGCCGTCGACCGCGACCAGCTTGTGGTGCAGCGCGTACGGGTGGCCGTCCGCCCAGGTGGCGGCGGGGGCCGCGCGGAACGTGGCGAGCTGGAGGTTGCTGCAGAGCGCGGCGCCGGCCTTGGCCTGGTCGCCGGTGAGGGCGGTCAGCCGGGCCTTGAGGACGTCGCTGATCTCGGCGAGGGACTTGATCTGCGAGTAGCCGCCGCTGCCGACGGCGCCGCGGTTGGCCGGGTCGCTGACGACGATCCGCACCTTGACGCCGGCGGCGAGCTTGGCGGCCAGCGCCTCGTACAGCCGGGAGTCGTAGCGGGGCAGCGGCGGGCAGGTGCCGTTCATGTCCTGCTGGGAGATCTCTATGTGGCTGGTGGCGCTGGAGACGAGCGCGCGCAGCGCGTTCTCCTCGGGGTTGACCGTCTCGTAGTCCCGGTCGGCGTTGGTGTTGTCGTGCAGGGCGAGCGGGCCGCACTTGGTGTCGGAGACGGAGGGGACGGGGCCGGGCCGGTAGGCGGAGGCCGGGTCGTTGGCCTTGATGCCGACGCCGAGGCCGCCGACGGCGATCACCGGGACGGTACCGGTGGCGGCCGGGGAGGGGTTGAGGTCCCGCTCCATCGAGGGGCTGCAGGCGCCACCGTTGGAGGAGGCGAACCAGGCGTTGTCGAACACACCGGTCCGGCCGCAGGTCCACTCCCAGAGGGTGTCGAGGTAGCTCGCGGCGGAGCCGGCGGCGGGCCCGGTCAGCGCGAGGTCGACGTCGGAGACGGGGTGGGCGGTGTCGAGGTAGTCGTCCTTCCAGCCGTTGATGCCGCCGGCGACGACACTGTGGCCGTCGACCACCAGCAGCTTCGAGTGGTTCCAGGAGAACGCGGTGCGGGAGGTGGTCATCGACGCCACGTTGAGGGTGACCGAGCCGGCGGCGGGGCCGAGCTTGGCGATCAGCTCGTCCCGGTAGCGGGACGGCAGCACGTTGGCGTTGTAGACCGGCGCGGCGCCGACCATGATGCGCACCTGGAGGCGGTGGCCGGCCGCCACCGAGGCCTTGAGGCCCTCGACCAGGGCGTCCTGGAAACCGCCGTTGGGGAACGGCGCGAGGGTGGAGACGTCGACCGTCCGGGTGGCGGCCGCGACGTCCGCCTTCATCCGGGCGAGCAGCGCGCGGGTGCCCGGGCGGTCGGCGCAGGCCGCGTCGCCCCAGCAGCCCGGCGTCTGGAGCAGCCAGCCGGCCGGGTCGTCGGCGGAGGCGTTCAGGCTGTTGCCCTCCGTGCGCTGCCAGACGGTGCCCGCCAGGCCGGGCGCCACCTCGCGCAGGGCGCGCTCGACCGCGTCGAGGTGGGTGGTGCCGCCCTCGCCGGCGGTGGTGGTGCCGGCCGCGGACTCCGCGTGGGCGGGCAGGGGCGAGGCGACGGCGAGCACGGTGGTGGCTGCGGCGGCGGCCAGGGCCGACCGCACGAGGCGGCCGGACCGGCGGGACCAGGGGAGGTGCACGTGTGGTTCCTTCAGGAAGTGACGGGTGGTTCACCCGTGAGACGACCTGAGATTACCGAAAAGTAACTTGTTCTCTAAACTGCGCATGACAATCAGTCACCGGGCCGGAATCACACCCGTCGATCGGCCCCCGCCGATCGGCAGGACGACCCGGCAGGATGACCGCCCTGACGGCGCGCCAGACCACCCCGCACACCACGGCGCCGTACCGTCGGCCCATGCCCCTCGGCCTGCTCTCGGCCCTTCTGGCCGCGCTGCTCACCGGCACCGCCACCGTCCTCCAGGCCGTCGGCGCCCGCCGGGCCGCCACCGGCCACCGCCCGGGCGAGGCCGCCGCGCTGACCGGCGCGCTCCGGCAGTGGCCCTTCCAGGTGGGCGTCGGCATGGACATGCTCGGCTTCGCCGCCGAACTCGTCGCCCTGGAACGGCTGCCGCTCTACGAGGTGGAGGCAGCGCTGGCCTCGGCACTCGCCGTGACCGCCGTCGGGGCCTCCCGCGTCCTGCGGGTCCGGCTGCGGCGCAGCGAGTGGGCCGGGGTGGCCGCGGTCTGCGCCGGGCTCTGCGTGCTCGCCCTCACGGCCGGGCGGGACGGCAAGGGCACGGGTGACACCGCGCTGCGCCTGGGCGTACTGCTGGTCGCGGTGGTCCTGACGGGCGCGGGCTGGGTGGTCGTGCGGTTCGCCGGGGCCCGCCGCGCCCCGCTGCTCGGGCTGGTGGCGGGCCTCCAGTTCGGGGTGGTCGGCGTCGCGGTGCGGGTCCTGCCCGAGCCGCGGCTCCCGGAGCTCCTCGTCGAGCCCTCGGCGTACGCGGTCGCCGTGGCCGGGCTGGGCGGGTTCGCCGCACTGACCTGGGCGATGCAGAGCGGCTCGGTGACGGCGGCCACGGCGGCGATGGTGCTCGGCGAGACGCTGGGCCCGGCCGTCGTCGGAGTGCTCGTGCTCGGGGACCACACGCGGCACGACGCGACGCCGCTCGCCGTCGCCGGCTTCGCGGCCGCGGTGACCGGGGCGCTCACCCTGGCGCGCTTCGGCGACGCCGAACAGCCGGCCCCGGCCCCGGCGGGCTGAGCCCCGACCGCCCCTGGGTCCGGGCGAGGCCCGGCCCGGCGGGGGCGGGCGGCCCGGGCGAGCAGCTGACCGGCCGGGACGGGTGGACCGGCCCGCCGGACCGGGGATCGAATCTCCGGTCCGCCTCGCTCCTTTGACTGATCGTCATATGCACTCGACCGTGGGCGAGATGACGAGTACGGGGTCGATCGGTCACGGCCGGGTCGCGGTGGGCCAGCGGTGGTTTCCCCGCTCGCCGGCCGGGTACCCCCGCAGCGGAGACCGCGGCCCCCCGGGGACGGGCCGGCGCGAGGGCTTGTGTCAGACCAGCCGTGGGGGGACCATGAGGCTCTTCTGCCGCCTGTGCGGCACCCGGACCGACGGTGCCGAACGGCTCGGTGCCTACTGCCCGGGCGAGTACTGCGGCACCGACCTCCGCGCCGGTCCCGACGCCGGCGTCCAGGCCTGGTGCGAACCGCCCCGCCGGTACGGGCAGGCGGGCGGCACGGTCACGGTGGAGCTGGTCGTCCGCAACGCCGGCCCCCGGGCCACCGGCTTCCACCTCGAACCGGTCGAACCCCTCGACGGGCGACTGGACTTCGACCGGCGGGAGGTCGAGGCGTCGCTGCCGCCCGGCCGCACCCGCCGGGTGGAGCTGCGGTACGCGCTCCCGGCGGACCACCTCGGCACCGGGCTGGACATCGCCTCGCGGTTCGGGGTGCCCGGGGCGGACCTGGCCGGCCAGGTGCACGGCGCCCGGTGGGAACGGTTCGGGGTCGCGCTCCGGGTGGTCGCGACCTCGGCCCACCAGGGGGCCGCCTGTGCCGCGTTCGCGGTGGACGTCCCGGGCGCGATCGACCTCGACCTCGGCAGGGACGACGACGGGCCTTCCCGGGGCCAGGACGGCGGGCGCCCGGACCCGCCGTCGGGCCCCGGCCGTCAGGACGGTCCCGGCCGCCGAACGGCTCCGGGCCGGCCGGGGCGGCCCGGGCGGCAGCGCGTCCCCGAGCCCCGGCCGCCGTCCCGGAGCGCCGGCGGCTGCGGGCCCGCGGCCGTCGCCGTGCTCGTGCTCGTGCTCGTGGTGATCGTGGCTGCGGTGGCGGTCGTCCTCGGCCTCGGCCGCCAGACCGACGGGGGCGGCGACCCGCCCGTCCCGCCCGCCACCTCGGCACGACCCGTCCCGTCACCCACCACCCCGGGCAGCACCCGGACCGACGGCGGCGACAAGGGCAAACCCTCGCCCTCGCCCACCCGTTCAGCCTCCCCCACGACTTCGCCTTCACCCTCGGCGCGCGCGATCGTTCTGCCGGATCTGGCCGGTCTCGGCCAGGCGGCCGCCGCGGCGAAGCTCAAGGCACTCGGGCTGGCCTCCCGCGCCACGGTCGTGGAGGGAGGTGGCACACCCGCGCAGCAGGTGGTCGGCACCGACCCGGCGGCGGGCGCCAAGGTCCTCCCGGGCAGCACGGTGGCCCTGCACGTCTCGGACGGCCGGGCGCGGATCCCCGACGTCGCCGGCCTGAGCCGGGCCGACGCCGAGCAGGCCCTCCGCGCGGCCCACTTCACCGCCGTGACCGTCTACAGCGAGGACACCACGACCGTCGCCGAGGGTCTGGCCATCCGTACCGACCCTCCGAAGGGCACCTCGGTGGCCCTCGACGCGCCGATCACCCTCTGGTACGCCCACCGGCCACGGCCGCGGTGACCGCGGCGAGCCCACCGACGGCCGGCGGTGGGCTCGCCCGGGCGTGATCGGCCCCGGCCCGGTCCGCCCCGATCCGGACCGGGCCGCAGGGACCGGGCCGGTCGGCCCCTGCGGCCCAGTCGGCTCAGCCGGCCAGGACCTCGCCGACCAGCTCGCGGGCCTCGGCCTGGACGCGGGCCAGGTGCTCGTCGCCCCGGAAGGACTCGGCGTAGATCTTGTAGACGTCCTCGGTGCCCGACGGCCGGGCGGCGAACCAGGCGTTCTCGGTGCAGACCTTGATGCCGCCGATGGCCGCACCGTTGCCGGGCGCCTCGGTGAGGACGGCCGTGATCGGCTCCCCGGCCAGCTCGCCGGCCTTGACCTGCTCCGGCGAGAGGCGGCCCAGCAGCGCCTTCTGCTCCCGGTCGGCCGGCGCGTCCACGCGGGCGTAGGAGGGAGCGCCGTGGCGGTCGGTGAGGTCACGGTAGTACTCGCTGGGCGTGCGGCCGGTCGCCGCGGTGATCTCGGAGGCCAGCAGGGCGAGCAGGATGCCGTCCTTGTCCGTCGTCCAGACCCCGCCGTCGCGCCGCAGGAAGGACGCCCCGGCCGACTCCTCGCCGCCGAACGCGATCGAGCCCTCCAACAGCCCGTCGACGAACCACTTGAAGCCGACCGGCACCTCGATCAGCTCGCGCTTGAGGTCGGCCGCGACCCGGTCCAGCATCGAGGAGGAGACCAGCGTCTTGCCCACCGCCGCGTCGGCCGGCCAGTCGGCGCGGTGCCGGTAGAGGTAGTCGACCGCCACCGCCAGGTAGTGGTTGGGGTTCATCAGGCCGTCCGGGGTGACGATGCCGTGCCGGTCGGCGTCGGCGTCGTTGCCGGTGGCGATCGCGTACTCGCCCCGGCGGCCGATCAGCGAGGCCATGGCGGCGGGCGAGGAGCAGTCCATCCGGATCTTGCCGTCCCAGTCCAGCGTCATGAAGCGCCAGGTCGGGTCGGTGACCGGGTTGACGACGGTCAGGTCGAGACGGTGCACCTCGGCGATCCGCCCCCAGTAGGCGACGGACGCCCCGCCCAGCGGGTCCGCGCCGATCCGCAGGCCGGACGCCCGGATCGCGTCCAGGTCCAGGACGGAGACCAGGTCCTCGGTGTAGGCGGTGAGGAAGTCGTGCCGGCCCGTGGTCGCGGCGGTCAGCGCGCGGGCGTACGGGACCCGCTTGACGCCGCGCAGGCCGTCCCGGATCAGCGCGTTGGCCCGGTCCTGGATCCAGCCGGTGGCATCGGAACCGGCCGGGCCGCCGCTCGGCGGGTTGTACTTGAAGCCGCCGTCGCGCGGCGGGTTGTGCGAGGGCGTGACCACGATGCCGTCGGCGAGCGCCTGCGGGTGGCGGCGGTTGTGCGCCAGGATCGCGTGCGAGACGGCCGGGGTGGGCGTGTAGCCGTCGGCGCTGTCCAGCAGGACGGTGACGCCGTTGGCCGCCAGCACCTCGACGGCGGTGACCTTGGCCGGCTCGGAGAGCGCATGGGTGTCCGCGCCCAGGAACAGCGGGCCGGTGATGCCCTGAGCGGTTCGGTACTCGCAGATCGCCTGGGTGGTGGCGGCGATGTGGTCGTCGTTGAAGGCCGCGTCGAGCGAGGAGCCGCGGTGGCCCGAGGTCCCGAACGCCACGCGCTGGCCCGGCTCCTCCGGGTCCGGGTGCAGCGCGTAGTACGCCGTCACCAGCCGCGCCACGTCCACCAGGTCGTCCGGCTGCGCAAGCTGACCGGCCCGTGCGTGTGCCATACGTCTCTCCCACCAGTCCCTGTCCGTACGCCGGCCCGCCGGCCCGGCGCTTCCATGCCCTGTGCTCACCGATCGTAACCAGAACACGACCGGTGGCCGTACCCGGGCGGGCGCCGGGTACGGCTCACAGGGGCGGCCGGGGGGCCGGCGATCGAAACTCAGGGCTCGGAGTTCAGGGCTCGGAGCTCAGGCTCCGGGCTCACGGCGGGCAGGCTCCGGGCTCACGCGGGCAGGCTCAGGCGGGCAGGCTCGGGGCTCGAACGGGCAGGGCTCGAACGGCAGGGCTCAGACGGGCAGGGTTTCGCGGAAGGAGTCCAGGGCCGGGGCGGTGTTGGTGGCCACGAACTCCGTGACCGTGTACGCGGCCAGGCCCGCCAGGACGAAGGGGTCGCTGCCGGTGATCTCCTCGATCGCCGCCCGGTCGGCGCCCGCGGCGATGATGACACCCCCCTCGCGGGGCACCTTGCGGCCGGAGGCGAGGAAGGCCCCGGCCGCGTAGTGCGCCTTCAGCCACTCCAGGTGCTCGGAGAGCACGGCGTCGATACGGTCCAGGGGCGCGGTGTAGGTCAGATCCAGAACGAACATGTGCCCCAGGCTAACCGCCCGTTCCGAGGCACCGTCAGCCACCCTGGCACTGCGGGATTTTACCGAACGGTCGACCAACCGGGCCCGCCGCGCGGCTAGCGTTCACGGCGTCCCCGACGACCACCGGGCGCGGGCAGACCGCGCAGGAAGAGGTGTGCCATGAGCAGGATCGACGTCCCCGGAGCCGCGGCGGCGCTGCCGCGGGCATGGAGCTCCCGCGTCCTGGGCCGGGTGGGCCCGACGGCGGTCAAGGTGCTGCGGATGGACGAGCTGCCGGTCGCGGAGGAGCGGCACGACGTGACCGAGGTGCTGCTCGTCCTCGACGGCCGGATGGAGCTGCTCGTGGACGGCGCCTCCGTGCCGGTGGGGCCCGGGGGGATGTACGTCGTCCCGGCGGGCGTCCCGCACGCGGTCGCAGCGGGGAGCCGGGGCACTCTGGTGATCGTGGAGACCGAGGGCTGAACCGCCCGGGCCGCGTGCCCGGGTGGCGGACACCCGGGCACGCGCGAGGTGGGCGAGGAACGGATTCGAACCGTCACAGCCGAAGCGGGGGCTTTACGGGCCCTTGGGCTCACCGGTGCCCAGCTCGCCCTCGACGTCTTCACCCTGTCCCCGGCCGCCCACCCGCCACAACAGGGTTTCCGGCCACCGCCGTCAGGTCCGCAGCAGCGTGTCAGGCTCAATCATGCCCGGTCAGCGGCCGTTTCGGTAGGACTCGGGACACGTCCGATTCTCCTTGCCCCGGGTACGGCGCCGGCCGCAGACTCGTCCGCATCCACTCCCCCGGCCCCCGTGCCGGCACCCGTCCGCGGGCGCCGTCGCGCGCGGCGTGCTGCCCAGCCGCCGGGAGGAGTCGGCGAATCGAGGGGGAAACAGGGCATGAACGGTGTGAACCAGGACGCGGTGCTGCGGGCGCGGATGATGCTGCTCACCACCAACCGGCGGGTGCTGCGCGGGCCGAACGCGCTGTCGGTGTACCGGCTGCTGACGACGGTCGCGCCCGAGGTGTACGGGTCCAAGCTGGCCTACGTGCTGGTCGAGGCGGCCGGCTCGCCCGCGGTGCGCGAACTGCCGCAGGTCCGGCGGGCCTTGCTGGACGAGGCGGTCGCGGTGGCGGAGGCGCTGGAGCCGCGGAACCCGTTCCGGGCCAAGGTGCTCGCCCGGGCCCTGACGGCCCGCCGGGCCGGGTAGCCCCGCCCGGCCCAGGTCGGCCCAGGTCGGCCTGGGCCGGTCGGCCGTCCGCCCGTCACCTGCGTCCCCGGCCTCGCCCTCCCCGGCCGGCGTCGCGTCAGGTGACGTTCAGCGTGAGCTCCGCAGTGTGCAGCTGTCCGGCGGTCTGGAACTGCAGGAACACCCGCCAGCTCCCGGCCTCGTCGAACATGGCCTGGAAGACCAGCGTCGGACCGCCGTGGTCGCCGTCGACCTCGTTCGCCGGGTGGAGATGGGCCAGCGCCTGGTCGCCCTCGTGGAAGGCGGTGAGGTGGGCGTAGCTGTCCAGGTATGGCTGGAGGTCGGTGACGGGCTCGCCGTCCTTACCGACGGTGGCGGTGAGCTGGTGGGCACCGGCCTTCGGCTCGCTCCGGAGGGTGACGGTGTAGCCGTCGACCGCGGTGCTGCCGACCGGGGCGGGGAGCGGCACCGCGGCGGCCGCGCCGGGCACGGTCACGGTGCGGCTGAGGACGAGTTCGCTGCCCTTGCGGGGGCCGCTGCCCGGGATGAACGACGTGTACAGGCGCCAGTCTCCCGGGGCGAGGGCCGCGAGGTCCGCGGTCCAGGTGCCGTCCGCGGCCATCACCGGGTGCAGATGCCGGAATCCGGTGAGATCGGAGCGGATCGCGTAGAAGTGCAGCTTCTTCGTCTGGTGCACGGCGAAGTCGGTGACCGGCCGGCCGTCCGGGCCGGTGATGGTGAACCGGTAGCCCACGGTCCGGTCTGCGGGCAGGCCGGCCGCCTCGGGGTCCAGGCGGTAGCCGTCCCGTTCGGCGGCGAGGCCCCGGGCGGTCGCGGGCATGTCCGGCATCCCCTGCATCCCCTGCATGGCCGGCATGGCCGGGGCCGCCGCGCCGGGCGTCATGGCCATCGCACCGTGGCCCGTGGCCGGCATGCCCTCATGCCCGGAGTGCGACGACGAACCGCATGCGACGAGCCCGACGAACAGCAGAACCGGCACACAGGACGCCAGCGCCCAGCCGCGGGAGAACGAACGATGAGGAGCGGGCATCAGCAGGTCTTTCCCGTGACAGCGCGCCGCGAGGAGCGCATGGATGAGCGGTGACAGACAGGAGATCCGTGAGGGCCGCCGGGATAACCAAAAGTTCGGGGACGGCGCACGGGCGCCCGCGCCCACTTTCTGGCACGGGCGAAGATCTGCCGGCAGTTCGCCTCGGACTTGCCGACGATCCTCGCCACGTCCGGGTAGCCGTACCCGAAGGCCTCACGCAGCATGAACACGGCCCACTCCACCGGCGGGAGGGCCTCCATGAGCACGAGGAACGCCATCGACAGCGAGTCGGCCAGCTCGGCGTGCTCGGCCGGCCCCGGGCGGTCGGCGGACACG
This sequence comes from Kitasatospora sp. NPDC022785, assembly GCF_055561295.1. Classification (NCBI taxonomy): domain Bacteria; kingdom Bacillati; phylum Actinomycetota; class Actinomycetes; order Kitasatosporales; family Streptomycetaceae; genus Kitasatospora; species Kitasatospora sp. NPDC022785. The sequence continues at coordinate 150,861 of NZ_JBVHHB010000019.1, forward strand.
ACGACCGGCTCGGGCAGCCAGTCGCCCACGTAGATCTCCCGCCGCACCCGCGCCGAACCCAGGTGGTTGATTCCCAGTCTGGTCACCGACGTGGCCAGGTACGCCTTCGGGTCGGCGATCGCCGTCCCCGCCTGCTGCGCCCGGGTCAGGCCATGAGTCGGGCCCCCGGGCCTCGTATGGCGGTGCGAGGCCCCGGGGGCCACCCGATCGCCGCACCGCCCCCGCCCGCGCCACTGGCCGGTTTCGTAGCGTGGGGCCGCTTCGGCCCCAGCCCTTCATCGGCTGACCGCGGCCTGGCTGGGAACGACTGATCAGCCGCACCCCGGCCGCCCGGACGCGCCCGGGGGCATGCCCGGCCCGGGCGGACGGGCTCCCGGGGCACTCCCGGCGCACGCCCGTGGACACGGTGACGCCGTACCAGGTGTGCCGCGGGCCGGCGGCCACCGCCGCGGCCCGGGCGGTCGCTCATGCCGGAGGCGGTACGGAGGGCGCGGAAGGCGTCGACCTCGGGCACCCCCGGGGCACATCTCGTAAGAGCCACCACTATCATTCACGCCTTACACCATGGGGTGCTCGGCTCCGGATGCCCCGAAGGGAGTACCCCATGCACCAGCCCCGGATCCTGCTGCTCGACGCGGCCCCCGGCGACCTGCTCGATCGGGAACTGGCGCGGTTGGTCGGCCACGGGCTGGCCGTCACCCTCAACCTCCGCCGGGTGGCCGACCACACGGCGGTGCGCGCCGCGTGGGCGGGCCGGGTCGGGTTCACCGACTTCGACGCCTTCGACGAGTCCGCCCTGATCGCCGAAACCGTCCGGGGAGGCCTCGGCCACGACGCCGTCAAGTCCCGGGGCGGGGTGCCGCTGCGTGCCGCATTCCTGGACGCGGCGACCGGCCCCGCGCTCGCCCACCGGCTGCGGGCGGTCGGCCGGGCTGGGGCCGGCACCGACCACGTCGACCTGGCCGCCGCCGCCCGCCACGGCGTCACCGTCACCCACACCCCGGGCTCCAACGCGAACGCGGTCGCCGAGTTCGCCCTGGCCCAGCTCCTCACCCTGACCCGCGACCTGCCCGCCCACAACGAGGCCGCACACCGGGGCAGTTGGCGCACCCCTGCCGGACCGGCGGTGGAGCTGTCGGAGCTGACCCTTGGCATCCTCGGCCTGGGCCGGATCGGCCGGGCCCTCGCCGCACGGGCGACCGCCCTCGGCATGGACGTCCAGGCCCTCTCACGTGGCCCGGCCGAGGCCGCGGTGCGCAGCGCCCCCACCCTCGCCGCGCTCCTGGCCGCCAGCGACGTCGTCTCCCTGCACCTGCCGCTCACCCCGCAGACCCGCGGGCTGATCGGCCGGGCGGAGCTGGCACTCATGCGGCCGGGGTCGGTCCTGCTGAACACCGCCCGCGGCGGCATCGTCGACGAACAGGCGCTGGCGGATGCGCTCCGCGACCCCGCGCACCCGCTCGCGGCGGCCGCCGTCGACACCTTCGCCCATGAGCACGCCGCCTTCGCCTCGCCGCTCTTCGGCCTGCCGAACGCCCTGCTCACCCCGCACGTCGCCGGGATGACACGGGGCGCGATGGCCACCGCCGCCCTGCGGTGCGCGGACCACCTCGCCGCCCTGCTCGCCGGCCGTCCGGACGGCGTCCCGGTGGTGGGCGTCGGCCGGTAGCCGGCGGCCCGTGCCCCGGCGCCGTTCGGTTCCGGGGGGTCGGCCGCGCGGCGGTGTCACCAGGCGGCGCCGGCGGGCTGGCGGGTGGTGGCGTTGAGGCGGTTGAAGAAGTTGCTCAGGCTGATCCAGAGGACCAGCGAGGCCAGCTGCCGCTCGTCGAAGTGAGCGGCCGCCGCGCCCCAGACGTCGTCCGGTACGAGGGCCCGGTCGGCGAGGCGGGTGACGTGCTCGGCCAGCTCCAGGGCCGCGCGCTCGGCGTCGGTGAAGTAGGGCGCCTCCCGCCACGCGGCGACGGCGTGCAGGCGCTCGTCGGTCTCGCCGTTCCTCTTCGCGCTCGCCACGCCGCTGACGACGCAGTAGCTGCAGCCGTTGATCTGGCTGGCGCGCAGGTGGACGAGTTCGAGGGTCGACTCGGGTACGCCGCCCTTCTTCGCGGCCTTCATCACGCCCAGGATCGCGGGCAGCGCCTCGGGGATGACAACGGCGGGGTTGGCCATGCGGGCGTCGTTCACAGCGGTGTCCTTCTCTCTGTTCCGTGGTGCTGTCATCTCTTTCGACGGGGCCGAGCCCGCAGATGTGACAACCGGCGCGGAGAAATCCGAACACCTTGCGTGCCGGCCTCGGCCCGCCCGGCGGGCGGCGGCGAGCAGGTGGGCCAGGGCCAGTACGGCGAGCCCGGCGGCCGGCACGAGGCAGCCGGCCGTCAGCACCCGTACCGGGCCGAAGCGGTCGGTGGCGTACCCCGAGGCGGGGTTGCCGCCGGCTCGCCGGGGCCGCCCCGCCCGTCGGCGCCCCGTGCGGAGCCGGGGCCGGGGGCGGGGGCGCTCCTCACTCGGCGGTGACGCGCAGGTTGGCGAGGAGCGTGGCGCCGTCGGCGGAGGTGGCGAGGACGCGGCCGGAGCGGTGCCAGTGGGTGACCGCGCCGGCGTGTCCGCGCAGGCCGACGTACGGCGGGTCGGCGTGCGGGAAGACGGCCGTGGCGGTGGGCTCGGCCGCCGGGGCGGCACCCAGGTGGACGAGGGCGCCGGTGTCGTCGGCCAGGGGGACGGTGAGCGCCCAGTGGTCGCCGTCGGCGGTGGGGCCGTACGGGGCGAGACCGGCGACGGTCATCTCGGTGGCGGGGCCGGCGGACTCGTCCGTCCGGACGAGGGTGGTCCGGTCCGGGTGCTCCTGCACGTGTGCGGTGAGCAGGCCCTCGGCGGCGAGCGCCACCGAGACGCCGAGGTCGGTGGTGGCCTCGTCCAGGCGGAGCCGGGAGCGCAACTCCCAGCCGGGCAGGTCCCAGCGCCACAGTTCGGTGAGCGGCGAACCGTCGGGCAGGGCGGAGACCACGACGGCCGCGCAGCTGCCGGCCGTACGGGCGATCCGGCCCACCAGCCGCTGCCCGTCGCCGAGTTCGCGCCAGACCACGGTGGGTCGTGGCGCCAGGGTGTCCAGGACGGCGATGCCGTCCTCGTCCTCGGTGATCAGGTGGCGGCCGTCGAAGGACGGGGCGATCTGCCGGACCCGCAGGGTGGCCCAAGGCCGGACGGCCCTGGTGACGAGGTCGAGGCGGGCGATCTCGCGTACCCGTCCGTAGCCGGCCACCAGGAGCGCGCTGCCGCCGTGGTCGGCGAGGACCAGTTGGTCGGCGGGCACGTCCCAGCGGGCCTTGGTCCGGCCGTCGGCGGTCAGCAGCCGCACGCCCGCCTGGCCGCAGGCGACCAGCAGGGCGCCGGAGCCGAGCAGTGCCGCGTCCAGCACCGGCAGCGTGCCGGGCCGCTCGGCGGCGGTGTACGCGGGCGCGGCGCCGGCGGGACGGACGGGCTGCCGGGGCCGGGCCAGGTCGGCGGCGGCCAGCGGGTCGGCCCGCTTCAGCAGCCGCTCGGCGAGGGCGCTTTCGTCCTTCCTGGCATGGACGCCACCGAAGCCTCCGTCCCGTACGACCGCCCGGATGGCGGCGGTGGCGAGTTCACGGTCGGCGGCCGGGTCGGCGGCGGGCAGGTCCGCCAGGGCCGCGGCCAGCGCCGAGCGGCCGGTGGCGCGCGGGTCGCCGTCGCCGTCGAGGACGGCCAGGGCCAGCGCCCGAGTGGCCTCCCCCGCGCCGAGTGCCAGCAGGTACGGCAGCGCCCGGCCGCGGGCCGGGCCGCCGAGGGCGACCGCGTCACGCAGGTCGGCCGCGATCATGGGCCGCAGCGCCTCGTCCGGCCAGGCGGCGTCGACGGCGCCGAGGCGGTCGCCGGCCTCCCGGCAGTGCGCGGCCCAGGCGGCACGCAGTTCGCGGGCGGCCTGCGGGTAGGTGGCGGTGAGGCGTTCGACGGCGGTGGCGAAGGCACCCCGGCGGTGTGCGATCCGGACGGCGTGCTCGCGCTCGCCGGCCCGCCACCAGAGCCGGACCACCAGGTCGGCGGCCAGGTCCCGGCCCTCGGCGAGTTCGGCGGCCTGTGCGGTGCGGCCGTTGCGGATCAGCACGGCGACCGCCTCGGCCGGCGCGTTCAGCAGGTCGGCGAGGACGAACGCCGCCTCGTCGACCCGGCCTTCGCGCTCCAGCGCCTCCGCGGCGTGGCGGTAGAGGCCGGCGAGGTGCTCGTGGACGGTGGGGCCGGAGAGCGGGGACGCACCACCCGCGCCGGCGGCCTTCGGAGTCGCGCGCAGCTCGCCCGTGTAGCGGCGGGGCAGGCCGAGGGAGAGCCAGGACTTCCCGCCGGCCGGCTTGGCCCCGGCGACCGGGACGGCGTCGCGCAGGGCGTCCTCCCAGCGGCGCTGTTCGAAGGCGCGGGTGAGTTCGTGCAGGTAGCGGGCGTGGCGGCCGCGCACCAGTCGGGCCGCCGGGGTGCGCATGGCCAGGCGAGCCAGCAGGCCGCCCAGCCGCGGGCGGCGGGCGCTCCGGGGCCGGCCGGGGGCCGGTGCGGCGGGGCTTGCGGCGCCGGCCGCCGGAGTGGTCTCGGTGGCTCCCACGCGGCGGCGGGCAGCAGCCAGCCCGACGGCGAGCGCGATGAGGAACCCGCCGGGGCGGAAGCTTCGGTCGGCCACGATCCCCACGAAGCTGGCCGCGGCCATGAGCATGGCGCCCAGCGTCAGGGCCAGGGCGAGCCAGTACGCGGCTGGTCCGACCTTGGCCGCGAGGGTGCCCGGCCCGGACCGGACGAAGGACCGTCGGCGGGCTCCGGCCGGGGCGTCCCCGGTGAGCCGGCGGGCCCGTTCGCTCGACGGACGAATGCCGGCGGCGGTCCGCAGGTCGGGCTGCGGTCGCTGCGGCACGGCCTCCTCGACCGGTTCGGCCACCGGCTCGGCGGCGGCACCGACCGGTCGCGGGCGGTGCAGGGCGACGCCGGTCGGGTCGAGCCAGTCCGACGGGTCCAACTCCGGCAGTTCGGAGATGCGGTGGGTGATCGTCAGACCGGCTGCGGTGAAGGCGAGCCACCCGGTCCGAATCTCCTGCCGATCCGTGCCGACGGCGACCAGCGCACCACTCTCCGCGCGCTCGACCGGCAGTCCGGGGGCCCGGTCGGCCCGGCTCTCCACGGCTGCGGCCAGCGTGAACAGCCAGCGTCCGTCCGGTAGTTCACGCAGCTCGGCGCCATCCTGCCAGCGCGCCAGGACGCGGACGGCTGCCTCGGCTGCGCCGATCACCGGCACGTCGAGGAGGAATCCGGCGGCGGTGACGGTGGCGCGGAACGCCGCGGCGGGGGTGGCGGTCACTCGTCGCTCCCGATCAGGTGGTGGATCCGGCCGGTGTGTGCGTGGCCGACGACGATCCGACCCGGCCGGATCTCGGCGGCGATCAGCGGCAGCGTCGGGTGGACGGCGGGCGGCGCGGTGCCGCCGGAGAAGCGGCTCAGGGTACGGACCCCGTCCGCGCGGACGGTGCGCACCAGACGGCCGCTGTGGGTACAGGTGACCAGCGCGGGCACCGCCTCGTGGTGGACCAGGCCGATCACCTCGGCGGGCTCGCGGAAGGAGATCCGGTGCTCCTCCCCCTGCCACGTCCGCACGTACCAGGTCCTGCCGTCCTCCGACCAGCCGACGGTGGCGCCGCTGTGCACGAGGTGAGGGGCCCGGGCGGCCTCGCGCGGCAGGCTCCGGTCGTACAGCCGCGGCTCGCGGAAGCGGTTGAAATACTGCCGCCCCTCCGCGCCCCGGCCGACCTCGCCGTCGTCGGCCACGGCACCGTCGGGCGCGATCCGCCACCAGCGGCCGGCCAGCGGCAGCACCAGATCGTCCCCGTTGCGCAGCAGCGGCAGGACGGGGCGGGTGAGCTGCTCGGCCAGCCGGGCCCGGTCGAGCCCGAACGCGGCCGCCTCGGCAGTGAACCCGCCGGGCTCGCCGCCGCGACCGGAGAGCGGCCGGCCGCTGACGTAGGGGATCAGCCGGTCGCCGCGCACGTACAGGGCGATCAGCCGCCGGCCGATGCGCCCGGCGGCGACCACCGGGCCGTGCAGTTCGTGGCGCCGTGGCCGGACCGCGGTGACGGGACCGTCCTCACCGCTCGGCAGGTTGACGGCGAGCAGGGTGGAGGCGCGCTTTCCCCGGGCGATCAGGGTGCGGGCGTCGGTGGTGAAGGCGGGCAGCGCTGGCCCGGTGCCCCCGGCCGGCCCGGCCGCCCCGTCCGGCAACGCGACGGCGGCCGGCGCGACGGCGCGTCGGAACTCGCTGCCGCGCAGCGCGCGGACGGCGATCTCCGCTGCGGGCAGCGGGAGTTCGGTGACGGCGCCGTCGAAGCGGACGGTGACGTGGGTGGCTCCGTCGGCGGACCAGCGGGCCGGTTCGCTCGCCAGCACCCGGGCCCGGGCCGGGAGTTGCCCGGCGAGCCGGGGCGAGGTGAGCAGCCAGGCGTGGTCCTCGGCGTCGAGGCCGGACTGGGCCCGCCGGACGTCCTCGGTGGTGGGGTCGGCGGGCCGGCGGGCGGCCAGCCAGGCCGGCAGCAGCTCGGCGAGGTCGCCGGTGAGCAGACGGCCGAACGGATCGCCGAGCACGCCGACCGCCAGTTCGGTGCCGCGCGCGGCCGCCCGGCGGTGCAGGACGAGCAGCGCGGCGAGCTGGACCAGCCGGCCGGCCCCGGCCTGGGTGGGGCCGGTGTCGACCAGCGCGACGATCCGGCCGCGGGCGGCCGGAGTGCGGAACTCCGTTGCGTGATGGAGGAGTTCGCCGTCCGCCAGGCGGCGCAGGAACTCGTCCGGGTAGGCGTCGGCGAGCAGCCACTCGGAGGGCAGCAGTCGGTCCGGCCGGCCCGCGCGGGTGAGGCCGCCGAGGCCGTCCGGGTCGCCGAGCACGTCGGCGACGGGCTCGCGCGCCCCGACCAGGGTGTCCAGGCGGCGCAGCAACGGGCCGAGGGCGACGGCGAGTTCGGGGCTGAGCACTGAGAGGGTGGCGGCCCAGGGGGCGAGGGCGGCGGGCAGCCGGGTGGTCGTCATCGGTGCGCACTCCGGGTGTACGGCTCCAGCGCGTCCGGGGAGGCCACGGGCGGGGGCGGGTCGGCGACCAGGGCATGGCCCGGGACGAGGACGCAGAGTTGGCCGTCCCCGGCGCCGAGCGCGCGGCGCCAGAGTGCGGCGGCCGGCCCGGGGCGGGCGGTGGTGGGGACCAGCAGGCCGGCGTCACGGCCGAGGTAGCGGGCGCCGTCGGCCCACGGCAGGTCGGCCTCGGAGCCCAGCACGAGCAGCGCGACCGCACCGGGGTCGGACAGCACACCAGCTGCGGCCACTGGGCCGCCCGCGGTCGGCACGGCGTTCGCGGGCGGCGGGCCGTCGGCGAGGACGCCGAGGCGGGCGCCGTCGCGGAGCCGGTCCCGGGTGGCGGCGGCCAGTGCGGGCACCGCGTCGCCCAGGGCGAGCACGGCGGCGGCGGGCAGCGGGGGCTCACGGCGCTCCCACCGCAGCGGGAAGGCGGGCGGGTCCTGGGTCACGAGGGCGCGACCGCCGCAACCAGCTCGGCGCGTATGCCGGCCAGCGCGGCCGGCAGGTCGGCCGGGTCGAAGCCGGCGTCGATCTCCCGCAGCGCCGCCTCCAGCCGCAGCCGCGAGTCGCGACCGCCGGGCAGGCCACGGTGCTCGGCGAGCAGCGCGGTGCCGGTGCGGGCGAGCCGCTCCGCCCGGGCCGCCGTGCTGCGGGACAGCTCCTCGGCGGCGTGCACCAGGCTGCGGTTGGCGGCCTTCTCGATCAGGTCGGCGAGGGTGTCCCGGGCCAGCGCCTGGGCGTCGGCGGTCGGGGCGATCAGCGGCAGTACCCAGAGGTCGCGGGCGGAGGCGGAGCTCCGGCCGTCGAGCACGGCGGCCGCGGCGACCAGCTTCTGCGAGCGCACCGCCCGCCGGTCGCTGACCGGCACCCCGGCCCCGCGCAGCCGGCGCAGCGCGGCGGCGAGCAGTGGGGTCACCTCGTCGAGGTCGCACGCGCGGGCGGCGGCGGCGAGCCGCTCCACGGCGCCGAGCAGGTCGCCGGGGTGGGCCGGGGCGGCGGCCGGGCGCCTGCCGGCCTCCAGCAGCTCCTCCAGGCGGGCGTCGGCGACCGGCTCGACGAAGACCCGGGCCAGGAAGCGGTCGGCGAAGGCGGCGAGCGCGGGATCGTCCGGCAGGTGGTTGGCGGCGCCGACGCAGACCCGCAGCGGGCTGGCGAGGACGGTGCCGCCACGGCGGAACACCCGCTCGTTGAGCAGGCCGAGCAGCGTGTTGAGGACGGCGGTGGAGCCGAGGAACACCTCGTCCAGGAAGGCGATGTCGGCCTCGGGCAGCATCCCCGCGGTCTCGAACTCCACCCGCCCCTCGCGGAGCCGGCGCAGGTCGACCGGCCCGAACAGCTCGTTGGGCTCGGTGAACCGGCCGAGGAGGTACTCGAAGTAACGGCCGCCCAGCTGCCCGGCGACCCGCCGCACCGCCTCGGACTTGGCGGTGCCCGGCGCTCCGACGACCAGCAGGTGTTCACCGGCGACCGCACAGAGCGTCACGACCTCGGCCACCGTCTCACGGTCGATCATGCCCCGGCCTGCGGCGGCCACGGCGGCACCGACCAGTTCGGCGTCCCCGGCGGGGGCCGCAGGGCGGGTGGTGGCGGCCGGGTGGACGCCGGCGGTCGGGTGGGTGCTGGTCTCGGTCACGAGCACCGGAGTCTACGGGTCCGCACCCGCGCCGACGAGCGGGTTTCCGGGTGGCCGGCCGTGCAGGGGCCGGCCCGCTCAGTCGCCCCGCCCCGGCCAGCCGTCGCGGTTGGAGCAGGACTCGTAGTCGTAGCGGGTGAGCCGGTCCCACTCCTCCCCCGTCGCCCGCTCGTACGCCTCCTCGTGCACGTAGAGCAGCTCCTCGCAGTGCCGCCCGGTGAACGGTGCGAACCGCTCCGGCTCGCCGAAGACGCTCTCGTACGTACGGCGGCCGGCGGCGACCACGGCGGCGCGCGCGTAGAGGAAGCCGTCGTCCGACTGCGGGAAGGGCTCGCCGCCGGGCAGCTCCAGCCCGGCGACCGGCAGGGTGCCGAAACTCTCCTGGTCGATCCGGTACAGCGCCTCCGCGAGGCGCTCGCCGAAGCCGATGATCTGACCCACCGTTCCGGCGGCCAGCGCCTCGGTCAGCCGCTCGCAACCTGCCTCGATGCCTGCACAGGTCGCGGTGCCGGCCTCGCCGCCGAGCAGCTCGACCAGCTCCCAGAACCGCGCCCAGGTCATCGACGGCAGGTCGGTGGCGGTCGCTTCCGCAGTCGTGCCCATGCGTCCGGCCCTTCGTGGTGTGCGAATCGGCGGTCGTCCCGCCGGAGCAGACCCTGTCAGACGGTACCGACAACGCCGCAGGCGACAGGGCCCGCGGCCACGCCGGCCCCCGCTCTCGGGCACCGGGGCCGCCGTCCTGGGCGAGCGGGAAAACTCGTAGCCCGACGGCGCCGCCACCGGAGAGGATGCGTCCATGAAGGACCTCCCTCACGGCCTGCCGCCGGCGAACTCGCGGAAGTGGCACAGCCGCCGCTGGTGGGACCGGTTGGGGTATCTGCGCGTGCGTTCGCTGGCGAACCCGAACTGGCCCCGGGACATGCCGTGGCTGATCACGTGGTTCCGGCGCGAGCGGTCGGCCGCGCCGCCGGAGGACCAGGCCCTCTACGACCGGGCCATCACCGCAGCCCGGGAGTGTGCGCGAACGCCCGTCGGCTCGGCGGACGCTGAACGGGCGTGGGATCGCGTGCTCGAGCCCGTCGACGAGCTGCTCGCGCGGCGGCAGGCGAGGCACCTGGACGAAGTCCGTCGGGCCCGGGCCGGCCGAGGTGAGGCCAGTCCCTGATCTCGCTCCCTGACGTCGGTGCCGTCCGCCGCTGGAGGTTGATCGCCGGGCAGGCCCGGGTGCGCGGGACCGCCAGCGCGGGGCCGCCAGCGCGAGGCCGTCAGCCGCCGCTCCCCATCCCGCCCTGTGCGGCGACCATCGTCATCCCCAGGCCGGCCACCGCCCGGGCCAGGCCCGGTGCCTCCTCGGCCAGCCGGCCGGTGAGCGCCGCGACCCGCTCGGCGTGGTCCCGCCGGTCCTGCCGGGAGACGACCAGCCGCAGGTGCCCGTGTGCCGCCAGCGCCGCCAGCACGGCGTCGGCGAACGGGACCGCGCCGACCGGGCCGCCGCCGCGGACGACCTCCGCCGCCCTCAGCTGGAGGTCCTGGGCCTCGCGCGGATCCGCCAGGGCCACCGGGCGCAGCGGCTCGACCGCGCCGTAGGGGTTGCGGTCCTGCACCGTCAGCACGCCGAGCACCGCGAGCTGTTGCTCGACGGCCTCCAGCGTCTCGTCCCGGCTCCGTCTGATCCACGACTTCCAGCTGCGCGGGCGGGAGTCCAGCTCGGCGAGCACCGCGTCGAGGACGCGGTCCTCCGCGGGGGCGGTCGCCACGACCCGGACCCGGCCGGTCCTGTCCTCGGCGAGGTCGCCCCGGTGGGCGAGTTCGGCCAGGGCGGCCGCGCGCAGCAGGAAGCCGGCCCGGGTGCGGTCCTGGAGGGCCTGGGCCCGGGTGTCGAAGGCCAGCAGGTAGGCGGCCAAGTGCAGCGGTCGGCTCATGACAGCGACGATACGGCGCCCCGCGCGGCCCGCCATCCGCCCGCAGGACGGAGTCCTTCTCCGTCTCCGGGACCACCCGACCGGCCTCGCTCCTCCCGCGGTCCCACCCAGGCCGGGCCCGGGAGGGGTGCGGCGCGGCCGTCGGGTACCGGCTCGGCGGCGAGCACGTCGAAGGCCTGGTCGAGGAGGTCCGGAAGGTCGGGGGCGGCGCCGGCCGCGGGGTGCCGGACCCAGGCGCGCGAGGCGGCCTGGAGGGCGGCGGCACCGAGGCCGACGGCGACGGCGGGGCGCAGGTCTCGGTCGGCGTCCAGGCCGAGCCGCGCGGCCGCGATCCGGATGGACGCCTCCTCCTCGTCGACGCAGATCCGCCGGTAGGCGGCGGTCAGCGTGGGCTCCTCGACGATCAGGCCGAACAGCTCCCGCACGCCCGGACGCCGGTGCCAGGCCGGGTCCCGGTCGTCCCGGAGCCAGGCGTGAAGGGCCTCGCGGTACGCGGTCAGCGGGGGTTCGGCCGCGGGGCGGGCGGCCAGGGCGGCGTTGATGCGGGCGAAGTCGGCCCGCAGGCAGTCCAGCACGGCGTCCTCCCGGGAGGGGAAGTACCGGCTGAAGGTGCGCCGGGAGACGTCGGCGAGGTCGGTGATGTCCTCGACGGAGACGGCGGCCAGGCCCCGTTCCAGCACCAGTCGGAGGGCGCCGGCGGCCAGCGACTCCCGGGTCCGGCGGGCCTTGCGGTCGCGCCGCCGCTCGGGGGCCTCCCCGGTGGCCGTGGCCGTCTCGATGCTCACGCCGCCCGCCGTACACTCGGGATGTCCCGCGGGGACATGAGTCCCGGAGGGACATCCCGGGTGCCGCTCAGCTCACCTCGGGGTGGAAGCGGTGCAGGCCCTTGCGGTCGTAGTACCTGGTCATCGCGAAGCCGAAGACCAGCGCCGCCACCGTCCCGATCGCGATCATGATCCAGGCCCGGGCCAGCCCCGCGTCGGCGCGCGCGTCGAAGTACAGGATCGACCGGACGCCGTCGCTGAGCTGGCGCATCGGCTCGAACACCGCCAGCCCCTGGTAGAAGTCCGGCAGCGCCTGCAGCGGAATGGTCGCCCCGGAGGACGGCAGCGACAGCGCGATGAAGACGAACATGCTGATCAGCTGCCCGATCCCGCCGAACGCGGCGATCAGCGCCTGCGCGCCGAGCCCCACCGCCGCGCTGGCGCAGACCGAGAAGACCCAGAGCAGCGGCAGGTGCGAGGCGTCCATCCCGAGGACCACCACCGTCGCCAGCATCACCAGGCTGGACGTCAGCAGGGCCAGTCCGACCGACATCACGTTGGTGACGACCAGCGTCTGGGTGCGGCTGATCCGCACCAGCGGCCGCTGGGTGCGCAGCGGGCCCAGCTCGCTGGCCGCGTAGCCGAGGGCCACGTCGACACCGTTGCTGATCACGTTCGCGCCCAGGAAGCCGCAGAGGACGAGCAGCAGCGTGTAGTAGAACGCGGTCAGGCCGAGGCCGCTGTGCGGGCCGATGGGGTGGCCGACCTGGACATCGACCGTCACCGGGTCCGCCAGTTGGAGCGCCGCCGCGTTGGTCGCCGCGCCCCCCTGGGCGGGCGGCTGGCCCGGTGGCTGGGCCTTGGCCTGCGCCTGGGCCTGCGCGGTGAGGGTCTTGCCGAGCTGCGCCGAGGCCTGCTGCGCGGCCGCCTGGGAGATCGAGGAGGCCAGCGAGGAGGCCAGACTGCCCACCCCGGGGTTGGTCAGGACGGTCATCGTCGGGCGGGCCGGCGGCTGCGGCCCGGCCGGGGCACCCATCGCCGCCACGGCGGCGGTGAAGCCGGCGGGGACCTCCAGCGCGCCCGCGAGCTTGCCCGAGGACAGCTGCTCGTCGGCGCCGGCCCGGTCGAGCACCCGCCAGTCGATCTGCCCCTTCGGGTCCGGCGCGGTGGCGATGCCGGCGGTGATCTGCGCGCCGAGGTTCTGCTGCTGCCCGCCCACGACGGCGCCCCCGTCGGAGTTGACCAGGCCGATCGGCAGCCGGTCCAGGTCGGCGCGCGGGTTGATGATGCCGCCCATGTAGAGCAGCGACAACAGGAACGCCACCGTGCCGGTGATGATCGTCGGCACCATCCAGACCTTGGGGTTGCGCAGCACCTGCCAGGCGCGTACGCCGCCCTCAGGCCGGTTCGAAGTCATGGCTCTCCCGTGGACGTCGCTCGGTCGGCCCCCGCCCGAACGTAGCCGTCCGCCTCCGCCCGACCGTGGCGCCTCGCCCGTACCGCCCACCGGGCCGACCCGGTCGGCCGGTGCCCCGGAAGGCGAGGCGGGAAGCGGGACAGTAAACGGGACGGGAAGCGCGCCGCGGAGGGGCTCGCACGGGTCGGGCCCGGCGCTCAGTGCTTCAACGCGTCCGCGCCCCGGTAACCCGCCGGCACACCCTGGGCGAACACCACGTCGGCCACCATGTGCCGGGTGCGCAGCGTCAGGATCTCCCGGTAGGCGGGCGAGTCGTACCAGGCGCGCAGCCGCTCGCGGTCGGGGAACTCGATGATGATGAGGCCCTGGCCCCAGGCCCCTTCGACCGTCTCGACGTCGCCCCCGTGGGCGAGGAAGCGGCCGTCGAAGAGGTCGAGGGTGGCGTCGATGCGCTCCAGGTATTCGACGATGTCCGGGCCGAACTCGACCGAGTGGACCTGGGCCAGCGCGTAGGCGGTCATTGCTGCTCCTCTGGGCGGTCCCGGACGTCACGCTCCGGGGCGGTGGGCCATGGGCTGCGGGTGCCGGGTTCCCGGCTGCGAGTTCCGGTTTCCGGCTCGGCTACGACGGTACGGGCGCGCGGGCGGGCCGGAATCAGTCATGGATCGGTAGGGGTTGACGATTGCCCCTGGCGCACTGACTAAGCGCTTGCTTAGAATCGGCTCCGTCGTACGTCCAGCCATCGGGAGCCGCCATGTTGTCCGCAGAGAACCGTCAGATCCGCCTCGCCCGGCGCCCGGTGGGCGAGGTCGGGCCCGAGGACTGGGAGCACGTCACCGAGGCGGCCGCGGCGCCCGGCGAGGGGCAGTTCGCCGGGCGGACCAGGTTCGTCTCGCTCGACCCGGCGATGCGCGGCTGGCTGGACGACCGCCCCTCCTACCTGCCGCCGGTCGGCCTCGGCGAGGTGATGCGGGCCGGCTCGGTGGTCGAGGTGACCGAGTCCAACCACCCGGGCTTCCGGATCGGCGACCTGGTCGCCGGCACCTTCGGCGTCCAGTCGCACGTGGTCTCCGACGGCAAGGGCACACTGAAGATCGACGCGTCCGCCGCCTCGCCGTCGACCTTCCTGGGCGCGCTGGGCATGCCCGGCATGACGGCCTACTTCGGGCTGCTGGACGTCGGGGCACTCAAGGAGGGCGAGACGGTCGTGGTCTCGGGCGCCGCGGGCGCCGTCGGTACCATGGCCGGCCAGATCGCCAAGGCGAAGGGCTGCCGGGTCGTCGGCATCGCAGGCGGGGCCGAGAAGTGCGCCCTGCTGACCGACGAACTCGGCTTCGACGCCGCCGTCGACTACCGCACCGAGAACGTCAAGAAGGCGCTGCGCACCCATGCGCCGGACGGCATCGACGTCTACTTCGACAACGTCGGCGGCGAGATCCTGGACGCCGCCCTGGCCAACCTGGCGATGCGCGCACGGGTGGTGGTCTGCGGCGCCATCAGCCAGTACAACACCACCACGGGCGTCCAGGGCCCGTCGAACTACCTGTCGCTGCTGGTGTGCCGGGCCCGGATGGAGGGCTTCGTGGTCTTCGACTACGCGCCGCGCTTCACCGAGGCCGCCCGGGAGATCGGCGGCTGGATCGCCTCCGGGCAGATCAAGGTCCTGGAGCACGTGGTCAAGGGCACCGTCGACGACTTCCCGCAGACCCTGCAGATGCTCTTCCGCGGCGAGAACACCGGCAAGCTCGTCCTCGAACTGGTCTGACCGCTCCGCCCCCTCAGACGGTGAGCGGCCCGTCCGAGGGGGCGACCGGGGCCGGGAGGTCGGTACTGCCACGCAGGTAGCGGTCGACGGCCGCGGCCACCGCCCGGCCCTCGGCTACCGCCCAGACGATCAGCGACTGCCCGCGCCCGGCGTCGCCCGCGACGAACACGCCCTCCGTCCCGGCCGCGAAGCCCTCGTCCCGGGTGAGCCGGCCCTGCCGGTCGGCGGCCAGGCCGAGTTGGCGGGCCAGGCCGGTCCTGCGCCCCGGGCCGTTGAAGCCGAGGGCCAGCAGGGCCAGCTCGACCGGGAGGGTCCGCTCCGTCCCCGGCCGGGGACGGCGGTCGCCGGGCAGCGCCTCGGCGAAGCGGACCGCCGCCAGCCGACCGTCCGCGCCCGCCTCGAACCCCACCGTGGCCGCCGCGAACACCCGCGGCTCGGCCGCCGAGCCCCCGGCCTCCTCGTGCGAGGTCGTCACCCGGTACACCTTGGGGTGGACGGGCCAGGGCTGACCCGGCGCGCGGCGCTCCGGCGGCCGCGGGTTGATGTCGAACTGGGTGACGGCGGCGGCCCGTTGGCGCAGCACCGTACCCAGGCAGTCGGCGGCGGTGTCGCCGCCGCCGACGATCACCACGCTGCGCCCCTCGGCGCTCAGCGGGGAGGCCTGGCAGTCGCCCTCGTCGACCCGGTTGGCCAGGGTCAGATAGGTGATCGCCTGGTGCACCCCGGGCAGCCGGCGGCCGGGCACCGGGAGGTCCCGGCAGGCGGTGGCGCCGACCGCGACCACCAGCGCGTCGCACCGGGCGCGCAGGCCGTCCGCGGACACGTCCCGGCCGACCGCCACCCCGGTGCGGAACCGGGTGCCCTCCGCCGCCATCTGGTCGATCCGCCGGTCCAGTCGGTGCTTCTCCAGCCGGAACGGCGGGATGCCGTACCGCAGGAGCCCGCCGATCCGGTCGGCGCGCTCGTACACGGTCGTGGTGTGCCCCGCCCGGGTCAGCTGCTGGGCGGCGGCCAGGCCGGCCGGCCCCGAACCGACCACCGCCACCCGCAGGCCGCTCATCCGCTCCGGCGGCTGCGGCCGGTCGTAGCCGTCCTCCCAGGCCCGGTCGGCGATCGCCAGCTCCACGTTCTTGATCGTCACGGCCTCGGCGTCGATCGCCAGCACGCAGGCGCTCTCGCAGGGGGCGGGGCAGAGCCGTCCGGTGAACTCCGGGAAGTTGTTGGTCGCCAGCAGTCGCGCGGCGGCCGCGCCCCAGTCGTCATGGGCGACCAGGGTGTTCCAGTCGGGGATGACGTTGCCCAGCGGACAGGCGTGGTGGCAGAACGGCAGGCCGCAGTCCATGCAGCGGGCGGCCTGGGCGCCGATGACCGGCAGCAGCGCCCCCTCCCGGTAGACCTCGTGCCAGTCCCCCAGCCGCTCCTGCGGCGGCCGGCGCTCGCGCGCGCGGCGGGGCGTGGTGAAGAAGGCCATGCGGTCGGCCATGGAATCAGCCATCGCGGTCTCCGGCAGGGCGTGCCAAGGCGGGGCGGTGACGCCGCCGTACCGGGCCGGTCGGGCGCGCCGCCGGGCTGCGCGTCACCGTGTGGCCACCGTACGCCTGCGAACCGCCCGGCGGGAGGGGCGAGGGCGGGCCGGCCCGCCGGGCGGCCGTCCCGGAGGGTCGGCGGACCCGGCGGTCGGACGTAGGCGGCGGGTCGGCGGCGCGCCCGGCGGCTGTCGCGGAGGGGGCCGCTCAGGCCTTCAGGAAGGCCTCCAGCGCGGTGGCGAAGGCCACCGGCACCTCGTGCATCGGGTAGTGGCCGGAGTTGGTGAGGACCTCCAGCTCCGCCTGCGGGTAGTGCGCCAGCCAGGTCTGCCGCATCACCTCGGCGGACAGGGCCGGGTCGTGCTCGCCGACGAAGACCTTGACCGGGAGGGTGCTCCCGGCGACCTTGGCCGCGAAGTCCTGCGTGGTCCAGTCCTGGAGGTAGCCGGCCACCGCCTCCGGGCGGGAGCCGGCCACCGAGCGGGCCGTCATCGCGTCCAGCCAGCGCGCGCAGGCGCGGTTCCCGGTGACCAGGTCGAGGATGGCCCGCCGGTTGGCCGGGTGCTCGGCCGCACCGTGGAAGAGGTCGTACGCATCGCCCTCCAGCGGGAAGGCGCTCGCCGGGACCGGAGCCACCCCGACCAGCTTCCGCACCCGGCCGGGCGCCTCGGCGAGGACGCGCTGCGCCGCCTTTCCGCCCATCGAGTGGCCGACCACGGAGAAGCCGTCCCAGCCCAGCCGGTCGGCCAGGGCGAGCGCGTCCGACGCGATCTCGGCGAGGGTGAACTCGCCCTCCACGTCTCGCCGTTCGCCGTAGCCGCGGTAGTCCGGGAAGGCGTAGGCGAAGGCCTCCGGATCCAGGTGGTCGAGGAACTGGCCCCAACCGGCGCTGGTGCCGAACCAGTCGTGCAGGACGAGGACCTTGTGCTCACCGTCTCCGATGGTGCGATGACCGATCGTCATAAAAGGCTCCCTTGGGGTGGTGTGACGGCGGGTACCTTCCCCTCGGCCGCCGGGCTACTCCCGGCCCTGCGCACGCCGGTGGGGCCGGACCGCCAGACCGGTGCCGCAGGCGGCGGCCACCAGCCCGAGCAGCGCCACCGGGCGCGACCACTCACCCGCCCCGGTCGGCGCGAACGCGACCGGCAGGACCAGGACGGACGCGGCGACCGCGGCCACCGCATGCGCCGGTCGGGCCGTGCGGCGGTGCGGGCCGAAGGCGTCGACCAGCAGCAGGTAGCCGGTCAGCAGGACGGCCACCGCCGCGGCCTGCCAGAACGACGGCTCGCCCGGCGCGGCGAGCAGCACAGCCCCGGCCGGCAGCACGGTGGTGCGTCCCGCCAGGAGCCGGGCGGGCCAGCCGACCGGACGGCGCGGCGCGTCCACCGGCGGCACGGCGACCGCGGCGGCGAGGACGACGGCGACCACGGCGGCGGCCGGCCCGAACCGGTCCACGGCACTGCCGGGGCTGCCCGCCGGCCCCGCGGCGGCAAGCGCCAGGGCCGCGCCCGTGACGCGCAGCGCGGCACGCTCCGGCCAGCGCTTCGGCGGCACGCTCGCCGTACTCCTCGGGCTGCCGTGGTGCGGATCCACGGTCTTCGGCCGCGCATTGTTCGGATCCCTGTTCATCGGATCCATGTTCATCGGATCCACGGTCTTCGGATCCACGTGCAAGCCAGGACCGGCGGTCATCGGACTCCTCCCCCGATCCGGCGGCGCAGCAGGGGCGCGAGCGCCAGGTCGAGCGTCTCCCCCGGGACGTAGCGGGCCACCGGGATGCCCTTCGTGCGCAGGGCCGAGCGCATCGCCTCGCGCTCGGCGTGCCAGAGCCGCAGGGCGAGGGCGTCGATCTCGTCGCCGGGCGCCACGGGCGGCTCGCCGGCCGGGATCTCCACCACCACCAGCGGGTTGCCGCGCTCGCGGACCTGCCCGAGCACCTCCAGGATCCGCTGGTCGGCGAGCGAGGTGAACGCGTACACCAGCGCGTGGCCGGGCAGTGCGGGCAGTGGAAGCCGCGGGAGGGCGGGGCCGCGGTGGCGGCGGTCCTGCCGGACCTCCAGCACGCTCTCCACCATCCGGTAGAACTGGCGGTCCCCGGTGCCGGCGGTCAGCCAGCGCAGCGTCCCGCCGACCGCGATCAGGCCGACCCGGTCGTGTCGGCGCAGGTAGGCGCGGGTCAGCCCGCCGGCCGCGCGCAGCGTCTCGTCCAGGCTGGACAGCCCGGTGGCCGCGTCCCGGAAGTCGGCCAGCGCGTCCAGCAGGACGACCGCGTCGGCGGCCCGCTCGGCCGCGAACTGGTTGATCTGGACGGCGTCGCGGCGGGTGGTCGACGGCCAGTGGATGCGCCGCTGGCGTTCGCCCGGCACGTGCGGGCGCACCCCGACCACCTCGACGCCGGTGCCCTCCTGGGCGGTGGTGTGCTCGCCGAGCCGTTCGGGCAGCCGGACCGGGATCGGGGTCAGCCGCGAGGCGCTGGGCACCGGGAAGACGTCCACCTCACCGAGGTCGCTGCGCACCGTGCGGCGGGTCAGGCCCCCGGCGTCGTAGACGTCGACGTCGACGGCGCCCAGGGTCCACCGGCCCCAGCTCCGGGTGCGCAGGACGAGGTCCACCCCGGTCGCGCCGACGGTGAGCGCCTCCAGGGCCACGCCGGGGCCGAGCGCGATGGTCGGGTCGAGCGGGCCGATGCGCCCGTCGTGCCGGACGGTGATCCGCACGACGATCTGCTCGCCCTCGAAGCAGCGGCGCGGTTCGGCCGTGCTCTCCGCGGTCAGCCGGGACGGTCTGCTGCGGCCCGGGGCGGCGAGCGCCAGCAGGACGGCGGGGCCGGCGGCCAGGGCGAGCAGCCAGGCGTGCCCGGTGGCCAGCGCGGCGACGGACGCGACGGCGGCCACGGTGAGCAGGCGCAGGCTCTGCTCACCGACCCGCCAGTGCGGCGAGGGCGGGGTGCTCGGCAGGCCGGCCACGGTGGCCCGGGCGCTGCGGGCCAGCAGGCGGGCGGTGACCCGGTCGTTCGCGCGGGCGGGGCGCCGTGCCGTGGTGGGGGCGGAGGGCTTGCGGTCGGTGCTCGCGGGCGCCGAGGCCAGCCGCCGCACGGGGCGGCGGCCGGGGCCGGCGGTCTGCGCGGCGAGCCGCCGGGCCCGCTCCCCGGCACGGTCTCCGGGCGGCCCGGCGGGGCCGGGGTCTCCGGCAGGCCGGTTGGGTCCGGCGGGTCCGGCACGTCCCGTGCGTCCGGCAGGTCCCGTGGGTTCGGCCGGTGGCGCGGGACTCACCGGGCGCCGCCCGAGGAGCGTTCCGCGTCCGCCGCCCTCGGCAGGGTCTGCGGCGCCGGGACGGTGGCGACCAGCCGCGCCACCACGTCGTCCGCCTCGATCTGACGGACCCACAACTCCGGCTTGAGCGTGACGCGGTGGGCCAGGGCTGGCACGGCCAGCGCCTTGACGTCCTCCGGCGTCAGGTAGTCGCGGCCCTCCACCATCGCGCGGGCCCGGGCCAGCTGGATCAGCGCGAGTCCGCCGCGGGGCGAGGCCCCGACCTGGATCTGCTGGTCGTTGCGGGTGGCGTCGACCAGCGCGACCACGTACTCGACCAGGTCGTCGTCCACCTCGACCTGCTCCACCGCCGCGCGCATGGCGAGCAGTTCGGCCGGGCTGCTGACCGTCTCCAGGACCGGCTCGGGCGCCGACCGGTCCAGCCGGGCCCGGAGCATCGCGGCCTCCAGCCCGGTGGACAGGTACCCCATCCGGACCCGCAGGAGGAAGCGGTCGAGCTGCGCCTCCGGCAGCGAGTAGGTGCCCTCGTACTCGATCGGGTTGGCGGTGGCGATCACCGCGAACGGCTGCGGCAGCCGGCGGGTGGCCCCGTCCACGGAGACCTGCCCCTCGGCCATCGCCTCCAGCAGCGCCGCCTGGGTCTTCGGCGGGGTGCGGTTGATCTCGTCGGCCAGCAGGAGCTGCGTGAAGAGCGGGCCGGGCTTGAACACCATCTCCCCGCTGCTCCGGTCGTAGAAGGGCGCGCCGGTCACGTCCGAGGGCAGCAGGTCGGGGGTGAACTGGATCCGGCGGAACTCCAGCCCGAGGGTGGTCGCGAAGGAGCGCGCCAGCAGGGTCTTGCCGAGCCCGGGCAGGTCCTCGATGAGTACGTGACCGCCGGCCAGCACACCCAGCATCACCAGGCGGAGGGCCTCGGGCTTGCCCACCACGGCCCGTTCGATCTCCTCGACCACCGCGCGGGCTCGCTTGCCGGCCTCCTGCGGGGTCAGCACGGCGGCCGGCGCGGCCGGGGCCTCCGGCGTGGGTGCGGCGTCCGGGGCGGCGGGGGCCTGGGGAACGGCGGTCATGGCTCTCCTGAAGGGCTGCGGTGCGGTGCCGTGAGGTGGTGGTGGTGGGGTGCCGTGAGGTAGGGGTGCAGTGCTGTGGGGTGGCGGTGCGGGGCCGGCTCCTCGGCTACAGGGATTCGAGCCGGTCGACGAGGGCGAGCAGGACCGGCGCCGGAACGGTCGCCGCCGGGGCCGCGGCCTCGGGGTCGATCCAGGGCCAGAGTCGGGGGCCCACCAGTTCGGCGGCCCGGTCGCGGTCGGCGGGGAGCGAGAGCCCGTGCGCCTCCGACAGCCGTGCGGCATAGAGCCGTTGGAGCCGGCCGCGCAGCGGTCGGCCGTCGCCCTGCGGGTCGAGCCCGTGGTGGATGGTCCAGCGCCAGTCGCCGAGCCCGGGCTCGTGCGCCTCCATCACCCGCGCGCGCTGGCGCAGGCCCTCCTCCCCGAACCCGGCGCCGGCGACGTACCGGCCGGTGACCAGGGCCACGGCGGTCAGCACGACCGCCCCGGCGCCGGCCGCGGGCGCGCCGCCGACCAGGGCGAACACGATCTCCGCCAGGACGCCCACCACGGTCAGCTCGATCAGGCTGTGCCGGACCGAGCCGGTCAGCTGCTGGTCGGTCGTCACCGGCGGTCTCCTGTCCTGCCCGCGGCCGCGACAGGCGCGGGCGGCTCCTCCGCGCGGCTCTCCAGGTGGGCCGCGATGGCGTCCAGGGCCGTCTGGGCCCGGCGCACGTGGGCGTCGTCCATCGGGTGGGTCGAGTAGCGCGCCTCCCGGAACAGCTCGGTGAGCGCCTCCGCGTGGAAGCGGTCGACGCGGTCGTCGGCCACCGCCCGCTCCAGCAGCTCGGCCGGGCTGTCGCAGACACGCCGGGACACCCCGGAGGCCGCCAACGAGCCCTCCATCGCCGCGTAGCAGGCGATCACCGCGGCACGCGCGTCGTCGCCGCTCAGCGCGCGGCGGCCGGTGGCCACGGCGGCCGCGAGAACGTCCTCGGGGCGCGGCGGGGCCGCGGGCAGCGATGACGCCGGCCCCTCCCGGCGGAGGCGCAGGCGCCGCAACCCCGAAACGAGGACCACCAGGAGCGCGATCACCGCCGCAACGGCCAGCACCGCGATCAGTCCCGCGAACACCAACCCGAACAGGCTCCCGGACCCCTCGTCGACGGCCATCGACGGCGGCGGTGTCGGCCGGGTCGAGGGCGTCGGCAGCGGCTCCAGGGGCACCGCCGGTGGGTCGTCCGACCCGGAGGCCCGGATGCGGAGGAGGTACATCAGCACCGGCACCGCGACCGCGGCCCCGGGCAGCAGCACGGAGGCGGCCTGCCGCAGCCGCTCGGCCCACGGCGTCGGCCCGTCCAGGTGGCGGACCTCCTCCCGGAAGCGCATCGCGAACCGGCCGACGACCACCGCCCACCCGGCCCCGAGCAGCACGACCGGCCCCGCGGCCCCCGCCGGTCCGGTGGCCGCCGTCCCGAGCAGCCCTCCGTCCGGCCGCAGCGCCGCCGCGGACACCAGGAGCCCGGCCACCACCAGCACGCCCGCCGGCCACCGGCCGGACCTTCGTCGGGCACGCTCCGGCGCGCCCGACGGCACTTCGTCGCTCACGCGGCCCCCCAGTCCTCCGCAGCGCGGATGATCACGCGCGAGGTGCAGCGTCGCACACCAACTGTCGCGTTGTCATCCCCCGGGAGGCTGCCGGGCAACGGCCTCCGGCCGTGCCGCCGGGGGGGGTGATCGGCCCCGGGACGTCAGCCCCGGGACCGTCAGCCCCGGGAGGGTCAGCCCCGGGGGAGGACGAGGGACTGGACGGCGGGGAGCTTGCGCCAGTCGCTGGAGACGATGCTCGCGTGGGCCCGGGCG
The DNA here is from genome assembly GCF_055561295.1 of Kitasatospora sp. NPDC022785. NCBI lineage: Bacteria > Bacillati > Actinomycetota > Actinomycetes > Kitasatosporales > Streptomycetaceae > Kitasatospora > Kitasatospora sp. NPDC022785. The sequence goes on from NZ_JBVHHB010000019.1 coordinate 173,170, forward strand.
AGCTGCTCGGTGCGGGCGCGGGCCTGGTCGGCCGTCGGGTCGGTCGCGCTGATCGCGGGGGCGACGTTCTGGGCGTCGGTCATCGTCAGCAGGTAGTGCCGGCTGTCGTACCAGGAGGTGTCCGTCCCGCCGGTGTACGCGGCGGCGTCGCCGTCGAAGACGACGAACCAGGGGCGGATCGCCGTCTCCGCGTACTTGGTGCGGGGGTCGCCGGCTGCGGCGCCGTGGACGGCGGGGAACACCTGGGCGTCACCGATCCGGCCGGCCGCGGCGAGGTCGCGCAGGTGCCGCCCGTACTCGACGTCGGTGGGCAGGGTGTCGAAGGGGTTGCCCTCCTCGAACGACCCGGGGATGACGTACACCAGCACCCGGCCGGCGAGCGCCGCACGGCTCGGCCAGTTGCCGGCGCGGGCGGCCTCGTCGGCGTTCGGGTAGCTGCCGCCACCGGGCTTGGCGAGCAGGTCGGCGGGGCGGAAGACGGCGGGGCCGAGGTGAGCGGCTATCAGCGAGTCGAGCTGGGCGGGGCCCATGCCGCGGTTGCCGGCGAAGCCCGCCTTCAGCTCCAGCTTGACGACCAGCGGGCCGGCGGCGGGGTGGGCCCCGAGCCAGATCCGGACGTCGTCGAGGCAGGTCTCCAGGTTCTTGTTGGTGCCGCCGCTGTAGAGCTGCGCGGGCGTGCCGGCGGCGGCGCAGTTGTTGGCGTTGCCCAGCGGGTTGGAGTGGCTGACCTTCCACTCCTTGGTGACGGTGTCCGTCCACGCGTCGAGTTCGATCATGCCGGTGCCGGTGTCCAGGCCCTGGGCGAGGTAGCCGAACGCGGCCGGGTCGTAGGTGTTGTGGATCCCGACGGTGGTGGCCGAGCCGAAGGGCAGCTCGGCGGGGCCGCTCGCGTCGGCCGACGTGGCCGGCAGGAGGGCGGTGGCGGCCGCGGCGAGCAGACCGGTGGCGATGGTGCCGGCGAGGGCGCGGCGTGCGGTCACGATGACTTGTCCCCTTGTCAGAACGCGTACGGCGGTCGTCTTCGGACGATGCCGGACCTGAGCATCCCTCACATGAAGGAGACACAACAACACCGTGACGGCCGCGGGACAAGTCCGCCCGGTCCCCCGCGCGGGCCGGCTCCCCGGCCCGCTTCCCCGGGGGCGGACCGGGTCGGGGCATCACTCCGCGACGATGGCGACCCGCCGGGCGGCGTGCCGGACGTCGGACACCGGGTGCGCGCGCAGCGTGCGCAGGGCGGACCGCCACCCCTGCGGCCAGTGGAACGCCGGACCGAAGGCCTCGGCCAGCCCGGTGGCCAGCAGGCCCTCCGCGAGGCCGTCACCGGCCGTCAGCCGCCGGACCGCCTCCAGCATCGTGGCCTCGTCGACCCCTCGACTCCGGTTGTACGCATGGAGGTTGCACAGGTGGGTGGCGGTGGCGGCGGCCAGCGCGGGGTGGCCGTCCAGGGCGGCGGCCAGGGCGCGGAGGGCGGCCACCAGCTCCGGCAGGTCGGCCCGCACGTCCAGCGCCCGCGTCATCGCCGAGAGCCGGGCCGGGAGGAGATCCGGCTCGTCCGCCAGCAGGCCGGCCACGGCCGCGAGGGCCTCCGGCCCGCTCACCGCCATCGTGACCAGGTGGTGCAGCCGCCGGAAGGCCGGCAGATCCCGATCGGCCTCGTCCTCCGGCTCCCCGCCCCGGACGACGCCCAGCAGTTCGGTGACGGTGCGGTGCAGCAGGCTGCCCGGAGCAGCGCCGCCGACCGGGTGCGGCAGGCCCGAGCCGGCCAGTGTGCCGATCACCCCGGCGGCGCGGTGCCAGCCGGAGCGGCTGCGGGTCAGGTCGGTGGCGACCCGCCGGACGGCGTCGGCGGCCTGCGGCGCGTACGCGGCCCAGAGCTCCAGAACGGACAGCGCGTTGTCCGCCACGTCGTGGTCCGCATCCTCGGCCAGACCGGCCAACAGCCCTGCGTAGCGCGGACGGTGGGCCGCCGGGAGGTCCAGCGGACGGGCCGCCTGCAGGGCCTGCCGCACCGGCGGAGCGTCGCTCCCCACGGCCTCGTCCAGCAGCTCCCAGACGCCGGCGGCGGCCCGCGGGCCGGCGGCGAGCAGGCCGGGCACGCACCGGACCACCGCGGCCCGTACGTCCGGGTGCTGCCGCGGGGTGCGGTACGCGGTGGCGAGCAGGCCGGCCGCCTCCGCGGGCGGCAGGTGGCGCGCGGTGAGCCGGGCGGCCTCCTTGCGGCTGGTCACCTTCGCGCCGGTGGTGGCCGTCAGCAGCGCGCCGAGCGGGCCGGAGAGCGCGGCCGCCGGGGTGCGGGCGGCGACGCGGTCGGCCGCGTAGACGGCCACCCGGGCCCGGTCGCCGCCCGCGTGCGCGAGCAGGACGGCGAGGTCCTCGGCGGGCTCGTCCGTCCGCGCGAGGGCGGCGAGGGCCGCCTCGGCGAGGAGCACCTCGCCCGAGGCCGCGAAGTCCAGCGCGAGGGCGCGCCCCTGCTCGGGCACGGCGGCCGCCGAGGTGACGGCGGCCGCCCGCTCCGCCAGCGGCCGGCTGTCGTCCCCGGCCGCTTCGCGCGCGAGCCGGGCCGCCGCCTCCTGCTGCCGGGGCAGCCAGCGGTCGGCGTACCGGAAGTCGGGCAGCGGCCGGCGGGCCCGGCCCGGCAGGAACCGGCCGTACGGCGGGTCCTCGGCGAGCAGGGCGTCCAGGAGATCGGTACGGCGGGCGGCCAGTGCCTCCCCGACGGCCGGCAGGACGGCGGCCGAGGGCTCCGACGCCAGCAGCTCCGCCACCCGTTCGTCGCGGGTCGCCGGATCGGCGAGCCACCTCCGGGCCGCAGCGCGGAAGGCGTCGTCATCGCCCTTGCGCAGCGCCTCGCCCAGCAGCTCCTGGAGCTCGGGCAGGCGGTACGCACGCCGACCGAGCGCGCCGTGGAGCGCGAACAGCAGCCCGTACTCGCCGTGGTCGGCACCGGCGCGGAGCCACGGCTCCAGCGCGGCGACGACCAGCCCCTCCTGCCCGCGCCGCAGGGTGTGGACGAGCCCGCCCAGGTCGACGCCGCCGGTGCGGCCCGCGAGCCGGCCGAGGGTGCGGGCCGCCCAGTCGAGGAGCTCAGGCTCCCCGGCGGCGGTGTGGTGGCGCAGGACGCCCAGGGCAAGGTCGCGCAGCGCGTTGCGGGTGGCCCACGAGCAGTCGCGGGCCTGGACGGCCGCGAGGGCGATCCGGTCCAGCAGCCCGACGTCGCGCGCGGTGAACGGCGCACCCCGCACGACGGCCAGGGCCTTCAGGGCCTGCGCCCGGATCGGGTCCCGCTCGTTGCGCAGCCGGGCGTCCATCAGGACGAGCACCTCGGACAGGGCGGCGTGGTCCCGGGCGTGGCCGGCGTTGGCGACCAGGTACGGCCACGCCGTCGCCCGGTCCTCCGGATCGGAGGACCGCACGGCCGCGAGCAGTCCGGGCCGGGCCTCGGCCACCGGCAGGTGCGCGAGCGCTGCCAGGACGTCGCCGATCCACCACTCCTCGGCCCGTCCCCTGGCCGCCAGCTCCCGTGCGACGGCCGCGCGGCGGTCCCGCGGCAGAGCGGCCAGCAGCGGCGCCGCGGCGGCCGTCCACTCCAGTGGTGCACCCGCCGTGACGGTGTCGTGGAACGCCTCCCGCCGGTGCGGCGGCATCGCCCGCAGCAGCGCCGCCAGGTGCTCCGGGTGCGCCAGCCACTCACGCCCGAGCACGGGCAGCGACGGCGGATCCGCCTCCACCAGTGCACGCACCAGCGCCGGCGACGGGCGCGGCTCGTACCGGGACCGGTGCCACTCGGGGGACGTCAGCCGGCGCACGACGCGCTCGGCGTCGGCCGCCGCGAGGGTGGCGAGCCGGTCCCGCAGCGCGCCGGGCAGCAGCGCGGGCCCGTACCGCTCCAGCAGCCCGAGCACGCGAAGCGGCTCGGCCGGGGCGGCGGCGGCGAGGCCGTGGGCGTGCTGCGTCCACCAGTCCTGGCGCAGGTTGCGGGGCAGGCCGGCCAGCGCCCGCTCGGCGTAGCCGACCACGGCCTGCGGCTGGTACCGCCCCAGCGGCCCCCAGTGCCGGACGGCATGCGCGAGCTCGGGCAGTACCCGGGCGGCGAACTCCGGCGGACAGGCCGGCAGCAGCCGCACCGCCTCGCCGTCACCCCACCGCTCCCGCACCGTCCCGACCAGCCGCTTCGCCAACTCCCGCCGCCCCGCGGCGACCACGGCCCTGCTCAGCTCGCGGCGCACCACCCCGGAGGCACCCTCGTACGCGGCCTCGACCGCCCCGTCCGGCACCGGCAGGCGCCGGACGGCGCGCAGGGCGTAGCGGCGCACCACGTCATCGGGATCGGCCAGCCGCGCGGCCAGGTAGGACGTCTGCCCGCCCGTCAGCGCGGCAAGCGCCGCCAACCGCCGCTCGTACCGCCCCCGGCCGGCCAGTACGGCCAGTACGGCGGCCAGCTCTCCTCGCCCCGCGAGCGCATGGGCGGCGCGGGCCAGGTGCCGCAGCCGGGCGGGGTGCGGCAGCGGGGCGAGCTCGGCGAGGAGGCGCTCGGCGGCGGGGTGCGGGGCGGAGGCGGGTCCGTCGGTCGAGCGAGACATGGGGGTGATTCTGTTACAGCCGGACGCCTGGTCGCGAACGGTTTCCCGCACCGCCGGTCGCCCGGCCGTCGAGCCGTCACGGTCGTGCTTCCGGCCCGCGCGGTCCGGCACTCCCCCGGCGGCCGCGATAATGGCGTCGTGATCGACAGACAGCTGCGCGTGGTACTGGCCGAGGACTCCGTGATCCTGCGGGAGGGGATGGTCGAGTTGCTCGGCGCCCGTGGGTGCGAGGTGGTCGCTGCGGCCGGCACGGCGCCGGAGTTGCTCGCCGCCGTGGCCGAGCACCGGCCCGATGTCGCGGTGGTGGACATCCGGATGCCGCCGACCCACACCGACGAGGGCATCCGCGCCGCTGTCGAGCTGCGGGCGACCCTGCCGGAGGTCGGCATCCTGGTCTTCTCGCAGCACGTCGAGACCGCCTGGGCGTCCCGGCTGCTGGCGGGTGGCGCGGCGGGGGTCGGGTATCTGCTGAAGGAACGGGTCGCCCGGACGTCGGAGTTCGTGGACGCGCTGCGCCGGGTCGCGGACGGCGGGACGGCGCTGGACCCGGAGGTGGTGACCCGGCTGATGCGGGGCGGGCGGCGCGGCCGGGTGGACGCGTTGACGCCGCGCGAGCGGGAGGTGCTGGAGCTGATGGCGCAGGGGCATTCCAACCGTTCGATCGCCGGGCGGCTGGTGGTGTCGGAGCGGGCGGTGGAGAAGCATGTCGCCGCCGTGTTCACCAAGTTCGACCTGCCGGCCACGGATGCGGACAACCGCCGGGTGAAGGCGGTGCTCACCTACCTCTCCGAGACGGGCGGCTGACGAGGCGTCACATGCGGCTCGGGAGAACCGCGGTGACGACCGTGGGCCCGCCGGCCGGGCTCTCCACCCGGAGCACGCCGTCCACCGCGGCGAGCCGCTCGCCCAGACCGGTCAGCCCGGTCCCGCCGGCCGGCCCGCCGGGCACGGCGCCGCCGCGGCCGTCGTCGCGCACCACCAGCCGGACCCGGCCGTCCGCGGAGGTGGCCGACAGCTCGGCCGTCCGGGCGCCGCTGTGCTTGGCGAGGTTGGTGAGCAGTTCGGCCGCACAGAAGTAGACGGCCTGCTCGATCGCCGGGTCGGGCCGTTCCCGTAGGTCGAGGCGGACGGTGACGGGGACCGGCGAGGTGACGGCCAGTCCGGGCAGGGCCTCGCCGAGGCCGCCGTCCAGAGCGACCGGGTGGATGCCCCGGGTGAGCCGGCGCAGTCCGGTGATGCTGTCGTCGGTCTGGCCGCGGGCGCGGTCGACGAGGGTGCGCAGGCGGGCGAGGTCGGGGCTCCCGGGGCCGGCGCCGGGGGCGAGCGCGTCGTCGGCCAGCGAGAGGGTGATGGCGAGGGCGACCAGCTGGGCCTGGGTGCCGTCGTGCAGGTCGCGCTCCAGGCGGCGCAGCCGGTCGGCGTTGGCGGCCAGGAGCGTGGCACGGGCGGATTCGAGGGTGCGGACCCGCTGTTGGGCGCGGGCCGGGCCGAGCAGCAGCCGGGCGATGCTCCGATTGGCCGCGGCGAGCGCGTGGTTGGCGGGCGGGAGGGCCGCCAGGATGGCCAGGCCGAGCAGGACGGCGGCCGCGTCCAGCCAACCGGCGGGCCGGTCCCCCGGCTCCAAGAGCCGTACCCAGAGCGGGAACCCGACTAGCCAGCCGCAGGCGAGCGGCAGGACGACGGCGGCGGCGAAGCCGAGCAGTCCGAGCGGCAGGCGCAGCATTAGGTAGAGCAGCGCACGCCAGGCGACCGGGTCGGTCAGGACGGCGCGGCCGCGGGCGAAGGCGCCGGCCGGCCTCGGCAGCGGCGGCGGCGGTTCCACGTACTCGCCCAACAGCCGGCCGACCGGCCGGCGGTGGAGCCCGCCGAGGCCACGTGCGCCGGCCAGCCCCAGGACCACGAACGGCAGGCCGAGGACGGTGAGCGAGAGCAGCGCCCCGGCGTAGAGGACGGCGAGGGCGTAGGCGCCGCCGAGGACGGCGGGCGGCAGGCCCGCGACGGCGAAGAGCAGTTCGCCGCTGCGGATCGTGAAGTACCGCCGGACCCCGGACGGGCTCCGGTCAGCCACGCTCGCCGCCGGCCAGCTGCGCGGCCGGGCCGGTGACGGCACGCAGGCCGGTGCCCAGGATCCCGGGGACGGTCAGCGCGGCCGCGCCCGCCACGATCCAACCGCAGGCGGCCACCGGGACGGTCGGCGCGGCGGAGCCGGTGACGGCCGTGCTGAAGGCGGCCGAGGCGACGCCGGCGACCGTCGCACCCAGCAGGACGCCCACCGCCGTGGTGAGCGCCGCCTCGACGCCGAGCATCCGCAGCAGCTGTTGCCGGGTGGCGCCGAGCAGCCGGAGCAGCGCGAACTCGCGGCGGCGGTCGGCGGTCAGGGCGACCAGGGTGTTGACGGTGGAGACGGCCGCGAAGCAGACCAGCATGGCCAGCTCCGCCTGGCGCAGCCAGACGTCGCTCGCGGAGGTCACGGAGGCGGCCGAGGCGGCGGCCCCGGGGAGGGCGAGGGTCGCCGCGTGCTCGGCGGTGCTTGTCATGATCGACATGGTGCCCGAGAGACCGACCAGGAGCGCAACCGGCACCACCGCGGCCGCGAGCCGGTGCGCGTAGCCGCGCAGGTTGGCGTCGGCCAGCCAGCCCGAGCGGGGCGCCGCCCACCGCACCGGCGCACCCAGCACGGCGGCCAGGACGCGGGCCGCGAGCGGTCCCAGCAGGGCGACGGCGACCAGCAGCACCAGCGAGGCGAGCAGGGCCGCCTGCCCGGCCTTGTCGAGCTGGTCGGCGGGGCGGGTCGCCGCCAGCCGGAGCAGCAGCGCGCCGCCGGTCAGGGTGCCGGCGCCGGCCAGCAGCCGCAGGACGCCCGTCCGGCCGTGCTCGGTCGACCCGGCGGTGAGTGCGGCGGCCGGCGGGATCCGGGTGATCCGTCGGGCCGCGACGGCAGCCGCCGCCAGGCCGACGAGCAGGGCGGCGGCGAGCGCGACCAGCATCGGCAGCGGTGTGCCCGGCACCCGGACGGCGGGCGCGGCCATCCCGCGCTCCTGCAAGGCGGCGAGGAACCTGCGGGCGGCGAAGGCCCCGGCCGCCCAGCCGGGCCCGGCCGCCAGCAGGGTGGTCGCGACCACCTGGCCGCGCACCAGCCGGCGGACCTGCCGGGGCGTGGCGGCGACGGTGCGCAGGAGCGCCAGCTCCCGGTGCTGCTGGCGCAGCGCGAAGCCGAGCGCGTTGACCACCACGAAGAAGGCCACCAGCACCGCGATCTCGCCGAACGCGCCAGCGATCACCATCAGGCCCGGCCCGGCGGCCGCCCGGCGGGCGGCGGCCGGGGCGGTGACCTCGGCGGCGAAGAGCGAGCCGAAGAGCGTCACCGTGGCGACGGCGAGGAAGAGCGCCACGGCCAGCCCGGCGAAGGCGGCGGGTCGGCGGCGGAGCTGGCCGAGCGCGAGGGCCGGTACGGGGCGCCCGGTGCGGAGAGCTGCGTGGGAGGCGCGGGAGGCGGGGGACGGCGGCGTGCTGCCCGGCGCGGCCCGCCGGTCCGGGGCGGCCTGCCGGTCCGGGGCAGTGCCAAGGTCCGGGGCGGCGCCTGGGGGCGGGACGGCGCCACGGTCAGGCGCGGTGCCCGGGGACGGGGGCGTCATCGCGCTCACCCGCCCAGCCGGCTCAGCCGCTCGGCGACCGACGCCGCCGTCGGGTGGGCCAGCTCGTCGACCAGCAGCCCGTCGGCGAGCAGCAGGACGCGGTCGGCGTAACCGGCTGCCACCGGGTCGTGGGTGACCATCACACAGGTCTGCCCGTCCCGGTCCACGCCGGTGCGCAGCAGGGCGAGGATCTCGTGACCGGTGGCGCGGTCGAGCGCCCCGGTGGGTTCGTCGGCGAAGAGGACGTCGGGGCGGGTGACCAGGGCGCGGGCGATCGCGACGCGCTGCTGCTGGCCGCCGGAGAGCAGGCCCGGCCGGTGGCGTTCGCGGCCGGCCAGGCCGACCCGGGCGAGCGCGTCCTGCACGTCGGCGCGGGCGGGGCGGGCGCCGGCCAGCCGGCCCGGGAGTTCGACGTTCTGGGCGACCGTCATCGCGGGCATCAGGTTGAACGCCTGGAAGACGAACCCGATCCGGGTGCGCCGCAGTTCGGCCAGCTTGCGTTCGGGCAGCCGGGACACCTCGGTGGAGCCCCACCGGACGGTGCCGCGGGTGGGCCGGTCCAGGCCGGCGAGGCAGTGGAGCAGGGTGGTCTTGCCGGAGCCCGAGGGCCCCATCACGGCGGTGAAGGTCCCGGGGGCGAACGCCACCGACACCCCGCGCAGCGCCCGCACGGCGGCGCCGCCCCGGCCGTACTCCCGGTGCAGGTCGTCCGCGCGGGCGGCCGGTTCCGCGACCGCTGTCATTCTCGTCTCAGCCATGTCTCCATGCTGGCCGGGCCGGACGCGGCGATCGATCGTGCTCGCCCCCGGATCGGGGGTTCGGTTTTCCGAACCCCCGCCCTCAGCGCGCGGCGGCGGCGTCGATCTTGACCTGCAGCGCCCGCAGGAGGTCCTGGAGCAGCCCGATGGTGGTCTCGTCGGTGAGGTTGCCCTCGCTGTCGAAGCGCTCGTGCGAGCGGAAGGCGATGACCTCGGGCTTGACCACGACGTCGCTGTCGGTCCAGACGAAGACCTGGCGCAGCGCCAGCTGGGCACGGACGCTGCCGAAGTTGGTCGGGGCGGCGCCGAGGATCGCGGTGGGCTTGCGGTGCAGCGGCAGCCCCTCGGTCTTGGTCCAGTCGGTGCTCAGCCAGTCGAGGGCGTTCTTGAGGACGCCGGGGATGGAGTAGTTGAACTCCGGCGTGGCGATCAGCAGGCCGTCGGCGGCCTGGACGCGGCGGCGCAGGTCGTTGACGACGGCCGGCCGCTTCTCGGGGGTGTCGAGGTCCTGGTCGTAGGCGGGGATGTCGCGCAGGCCGTCGTAGATCTCGATCTCCTGGCCACCGGGGTTGAACTTCTGGGCGGCGCGCAGCAGCTGGGTGTTGTGCGAGTCGGCGCGCAGCGAGCCGGAGATGGCGAAGATCTTGGCGGTGGCCATGGTGGGACTCCTTCAGAAGGGCTACGGCGGGAGGAAGTTGTCGGACCGTCCGGTGATCCGGGCGGTTTCGACACCAGAAAACTAAACCGATCAGTTCATTGTGTCAACCGAACAGTTCAGTCTTGACAGTGAACTGAATCGTATAGTTCATTCGAGCCATGACCCCGTCGAGCGCCACCGCGACCACCGTCCCCGCTACCCCCACCGCCACCACCGCGGCCACCACCCACGCCACCACCACCCCGCGATCCACCGTCCGCGTCGTCCGCCCCGTCCACACCTACGAGGGCGCGGGCTTCCCGGTCCGCCGCCCCTTCCCCACCGCCGACCTGCCGTTCCTCGACCCGTTCCTGATGGTCGACCAGGTCGGCCCGGTCGAGCTCGCGCCGGGCGAGGCCAAGGGCGCTCCCCCGCACCCGCACCGCGGCTTCGAGACGATCCAGTACGTCATCGCCGGTGACATCGCGAACGCCGACTCCCGCGGCCACCGGGCCGTCGTCCGGGGCGGCGGCGTGCAGTGGCTCACCGCCGGCTCCGGGATCGTCCACGAGGCCCTGCCCACCGAGGAGTTCCTCGCCAAGGGCGGCCTCCAGCACATGCTGCAGATCTGGGTGAACCTGCCGGCCCGGCTCAAGTCCGTCCCGCCGCGCAGCCAGAACGCCGAGGCCGGCGACCTCCCCGTGGTCACCACGGACGACGGCGCCGAGCTGACGGTCATCGCCGGCAGCACCCACGGCGTCACCGGCCCGTTCGCGGCCCACACGCCGGTCCTGGTCGTGCACGCCCGCCTCGCGGCCGGCGCCCGGGCCGACTTCAGCGCGCCCGCCGGGCACAACGCCATGCTGTACGTGATGTCCGGCGAGGCCGCCACCCCCGATGCGGAACTCCCGGACGGCCACCTCGCGGTGCTCGCGCAGGACGGCGAGCGGTTCACGGTGGAGGCCCGGGGCGGGGCGGCCGAGGTCCTCGTCCTGGCCGGCGAGCCCATCGGCGAGCCGGTCGCCCGCAGCGGCCCCTTCGTGATGAACACCGCCGCCGAACTGCGCCAGGCCCAGCAGGACTTCGGCCTCGGCCTGATGGGGCGGCTCCCCTGGTGAGCCCGGCCGACCGTCCGGCGCGTCCGTTTCGCCGCCTTTGCGAACCAAACCGTTCAGTTCATATACTGAGAAATCCCCGCTCCGGACCAGAACGCAAGAGGACACCGCCATGGGCGTCGACACGGCAGGCACGGCTGACGCGACGGACGAATACGGCATCCCGATCATCCCGGACCCCACCGACGCCGCCCAGCGCAAGCGCCAGGCCATCATCGACTCGGCGGTCACCGAATTCCTGGCCGCGGGATACTCGGCCGCCTCCATGGACGCGATCACCAGCCGGTCCGGCGTCTCCAAGGCGACCATCTACAAGCACTTCGGCAGCAAGGAACGCCTGTTCCTGGCCGTCATCGGCGGCATCCTGCCCCGCACCTACGCCGGGCTCGAGTCCTGCACCTCCACCATCGTCGAGGCCCCCGACCTGCGGGCCGCGCTGATCGACCTCACCACCGCCTGGGCCCGCATCCTGCTGCGCCCCGACATCATGTCGCTGCGCCGGCTGGTCATCGGCGAGACGGAGCGGTTCCCGCAGCTGGGCCAGCTCTGGTACCGGCTCAGCTACGACATGATCAACGGCCCGCTCGCCGCGGCCTTCGCCGAACTGGACCAGCTCGGCAGACTGGACACCCCCGAACCCGAGCTCGCCGTCCAGCAGCTCGTGGCCGCCACCCTCGGCGTCCCCCAGCTGATGGCCACCTTCACCCCCGACGCCGACCTCGGCGAGGCCGAACTCGCCCACCAGATCACCTCCGGCGTCGACCTCCTGCTGGCCCGCTACGCGCGCTGAGCACGGACAGGCAGGCCGCACCGGGCCGCACCCGGCCGAGCACGGTGATCAGAACAGCCGGTGCCCCTCGACCCAGACGGTCCGCTTGCCGCTCGCGCGGACGGGTCGGCCCTGCCAGGTGACTGCTCGCATCGCAGTTCCTCCGTTCGACGGGATGGCCGGGTGCCGAGTGGGCAACCGGTGGAGGTCGTCATGTCGGCGGCTACCCGTCCCGCCGGGGTGAAACCATCGACGCGGCCTCAGTGAAGGCGGTCCGCGCCGTGGTCGAACGCGTGTGAGCCCGACCGGGCCCTCCCCGGCCGGGCTCACACGTTCACGGGTCAGGCCAAGGCGGTCAGGCTTTGCCGGTCAGGCGCCAGATCTGGTTCTTCTTGGTGCTCAGCACGCTCGCGGGGTCGCAGGTCCACTGGTGGACGAGGGCTCCCGGCGTGGCCGAGACCCCAGTGACGTCGACGCATTTGCCGCTGTGCACCGCGACGAGCTGGTAGTCCTGGCCGCTGCCCAGCGCGGTGACCGGCTGCAGCGTGAACATCTGGTTCGTCCCGCCGCCGCAGGTCCACTGGATGACGGCGGCCCCGTCGGACGGGGAAGCTCCCGAGACGTCCAGGCACTTGCCGCTGTGCTCGTTGACCACGGTGTAGGTGTTCGCCCGGCCGGCGACCGGCTTGAGATCGAGCATCTGCTGGTAGCCGCCCTCGCAGGAGTACTGCTGGTACTGCGTGGCGTCGGCGGTGCTGAGGTTGGTGTCGTCGAGGCACTGACCACTGTGCTGCGCCACGGCGACCGTGGAGACGGTGGTGTCGGACGGGGGCAGCAGCGTGACGGTGTAGCCGTCCGCGGCGTCCGTCCACGGCACGCTCACCGAAGCCGAGCTGCCGTTGACGGTCAGGTTCTGGTCGGAGACGGTCACCGGCCCCGTCACCGCGCCGCCGCCGTTGTTCGGTATGCGCTGGACGACCGCGCGCACCCGGCCGTTCTCCACCACGGAGGTGGTGTCGAGGCGGTTGAGGTTGACCGTGACGTCGCCGGTGTTGCCGTGCTGCCCAGCAGGATCTTCGCGTTGCGCGCGGCGTTGTCCTTCGTCGCCACCCCGTCGGTGTTGGTTCCGGGCGTGAGGTTCACGATGTTTCCGGTCTGGGAGCCGTAGAACCGGTAGAGGAACCACTCGTCCTTCGGCAGGTACTGACCGGACCTGTTCTTCGTGAGCAGGTTGGCCGCGTAGTCGTGCAGGCCGGGGCCCGCAGGATGTTGCGGAGGGGGGCGGTGGGGTCGGCCATGCGTTCATGAAGGCCGAGGAGTGACGGGTGCTTCCCGCCGTGCCGGCGACCGGCCGGCGGAGCGGGACGGTGCCGGCCCGGCGGTGCCGCCGGTACGGCCGAGCTCCGGACCGGTACCGGTGATCAGGCCGCGACGAGCTCCTGCTCGCGCTCCGGCGTTCCGGCCCTCGGTTTCCTGTTCGGCAGCGAGAGCCGGAAGACCTTGCGCCACGCGGAGAACACCTGCTTCGGCAGCGGCCCGGTGACGTACTCCAGCTCGTACTTCTCGAACAGCGCGCGCACCTTCACCGCGACCTCGGCGTAGCGGTTGCTCGGCAGGTCGGGGAACAGGTGGTGCTCGATCTGGTGCGACAGGTTGCCGGTCATGAAGTGCATGGCCCTGCTGCCACTGATGTTCGCCGACCCCATCATCTGGCGCAGGTACCACTGGCCGCGCGTCTCGCCCTCGATCGACTGGCGCTCGAAGACCTGCACGCCCTCGGGGAAGTGCCCGCACATGATCACCGAGTGGGTCCAGACGTTGCGGACCAGGTTCGCGGTGAAGGTGGCGGCGAGCGTGGTGAGGAAGGACGGGCCCGACAGCAGCGGGTGGATCACGTAGTCCTTGAGCACCTGCTTGCGGATCTTGCGGCCCACGGCCCTGGCCCGCGCGCGGAACTCCGGGTCCTTGCGGCGGCGCTTGCGCAGGTTCTTGCCGAGCTCCAGGTCGTACGCGGCGATGCCGTACTCGAAGAAGCAGGCGTTGACGAAGTTCCACAGCGGCTGGCCGAGGTGGAACGGGTGCCACTTCTGGTCCTCGTCGACGCGCATGATGCCGTAGCCGAGGTCGTTGTCCTTGCCGATCACGTTGGTGTACGTGTGGTGCAGCTCGTTGTGCGAGTGCTTCCACTGATCGGACGGCGCGACGTGGTCCCACTCCCAGGTGGTGGAGTGGATCTTCGGGTCCCGCATCCAGTCCCACTGGCCGTGCAGGACGTTGTGGCCGATCTCCATGTTGTCCATGATCTTCGCCACGGACAGACCGGCGGTGCCGAGCAGCCACGCGGGCGGGAAGATCGAGAACAGCAGCACGCCCCTGCTGACCAGCTCGATCTTGCGCTGCGCCGAGATGACCGTACGGATGTAGGCGGCGTCCTTCTCGCCACGGCCGGCGATCACCTCGTCGCGGATCGCGTCCAGCTCGCGGCCGAGCTCCTCGATCTGCTCCGCGGTCAGGTGGGCGGTGGGGTCTATGGCGGTCAAATTGCTTCTACCGTTCGATGTCGCAGGGGCCCGCCGCGGCGGACACGCAGGTCTGGATGAGGACGCCCGGCTCAGCCTCGGTGATCTCGCCGGTTCGCAGGTCGCGGACGGCGCCCGCCTTGAGCGGCGTGACGCAGCCGAAGCAGATGCCCATGCGGCACCCGGAGGGCATGAGCACGCCGGCCTCCTCGCCGATGTCCAGCAACGGCGTGGCGCCGTCCGCGTCGACGGTCCTGCCGGTGGCGCTGAACGTGACCTCGCCGGCGTCGCCGGCGACGACGGTGCTCGGGCGGAAGCGCTCGGTGTGCAGGCGCTCGTGGACGCCGTGCTCGTTCCAGTGCTTCTCTGCGGCGTCGAGCAGGCCCGCGGGACCGCAGGCCCAGGTCTCGCGCTCGGCCCAGTCGGGCACGAGTCCGTCGAGACGGGCGATGTCGAGCCTGCCGTCCGTGTCGGTGTGCACCTCGATGAGGCGCAGTCTCCCGTCCGCGACCAGGCCGTGCAGTTCGGTGCGGAAGAGCACGTCCTGCGGCTGTGGCGCGAGGTGGACCATGACGACGTCGTCGAACTCGGTGTCGCGCAGCATGCCCATCACGGGCGTGATGCCGCTGCCGGCCGTCAGGTAGAGCACCTTGGCGGGCGTGGCCCGCGGCAGTACGAAGTCACCGGACGCCTGGTCGAGCTGGATCAGCGTGCCCGGTGTCGCCCTGCGGACCAGGTGGTTGCTGACCTTGCCGTCCGGGATGGCCTTCACGGTGATCGTGACGCGGCCGTCCTGGCGGTCTGTCGGCGAGGTGATCGAGTAGGCACGCCACAGGCGCCTCCCGTCGACATCGACCCCGATCCGCAGGTACTGACCGGCCGTGTGGCCGCGCCAGCCCCGTCCCGGCCTGATCACGATGGTCGCGGCGTCGCCCGTCTCGGGGTGCACGGCCTCGATGCGCCCCCGCAGGTCGGCGCCGGTACGCAGCGGGCTGACCAGGTCGAGGTAGTCCGAGGGCAGCAGCGGCGTTGTGACCATCTCCAGCAGTTTCCACGCCCTGCTGCGGAGTGTTGCACGCGTCATGACTCCAGCTTGCGGCGCCTCGGGGCGTAAAGTCCTGACCGTAGGACGTGAAACTGATCGGCTGAATTGTTCGCAGGAAACAAAAACGTGAGCCATGCAATCCGGAAGGCCGGCGAATTGGCCCTGGATGAGACGACGGTCACGGCGCTTCGGGCCGCGCTGACGACCACCGCCGACGAGGTCGTCCAGGCGATCATCGACGAGGTCCCTCCCTACGCCAATGCCCTTTCGGGCCCCATGGGCGGCACCATCCGCCGGGCCGTCCGCACTGCTCTGGGGAACTACCTGGACCTGGCGAGCGGGAACGACACAGGCGGCGACGCCGGTGACGCGGCCTACGAGCTGGGTCGCGGCGAGGTGCGCGACGGCCGTTCGATGGACGCCCTGCTCAGCGCCTACCGTGTCGGCGCCCGCGTGGCCTGGCGATGCCTGGCGGCGGGTGCCGTACCCGCAGGTCTGCCCGCCGCCGAGGTCGCCAAGTTCGCCGAGCTGACCTTCGCCTACATCGACGAGCTCTCCGCCGCGAGCGCCGCGGGCCATGCCGACGAACTGGCCGCCCGGGGCAGGGCCCACGAGCGCCATCTGGAACACCTGGCCCGCGACCTCCTCGCCGGCGCGAACCCGGACGTGCTGATGGCCTCTGCTCAACGGGCCGGATGGCAGCCTCCGGTTTCGCTGACCGTGGTCCTGCTGCCCGCGGTCCAGGCCCGGCCTGCCTACCGCGCGCTCGACCCGAGCACCCTGGTCCTCGACGATCTGCCGGACGCCACCGGTGTGCTGCTCGTCCCCGATGCCGACCGGTCGCGTCTCCTGCGGCAGCTGACCGACCGCACCGCCGTGGTCGGCCCGGCCCGGCCGTGGACTCGGGCGTCCGCCTCGTACGCACGAGCCGTACGCGCGCGTTCCCTCTCCGCTGACATCCGGGACACCGAGGACCACCTGCCCGAGCTGGTGCTGAGCGCCGACGCGGACGCGTTCGCAGACCTGCGTGCCCGAGCCCTCGCACCGTTGCGGACCTTGCCCGACGCGACGGCGCAGCGGCTGGAGGAGACGCTCCGGGCGTGGCTGCTGCACCAGGGCAGGCGGGAGGAGGTGGCGGCGGCGTTGTTCGTCCATCCCCAGACAGTCCGATACCGGATGTCGCAGCTGCGGGAGCTGTTTCCGGATCTGGCGTCGCCCCACCGGGTCCTTGAGCTGACACTGGCCGTGGGTCTTCGGGTCAGCTGACGCGCTGCTTCCGACCATCCAGCGGGCCCCTCGCGAAAGTACTTTCCAAAATGGAAAGTAGATGCCACCCCCCTGGAGGTAGTTGCCGCGTCAAGGGGGAACCATGGACCGCCCGCTTACGCCCGCCGAGGCGCTCGAACTCGCCAACCGCGCCACCGCCACCGCTTCCCGCCCCGTACCGCCGCCCGACTGGTACGGGCCCGCGATCGGGGCGGTCTTCCTGGTGCAGGGGCTGGTGGTCGGTACCGCGATGCAGTTCGACCTGGACTGGCTGATGGTCATCGGGAGCGCCATGGTCGGCCCGGTCGTCGGCGGGCTGGCCGGTGCGGTCACCCGCCTCCCCCAATCCTCCGCCAGGGACGCGATGGAGGGCACCGCCGTTGTGAGCGATCCCCGGCAGACCGCGCGCCCCGCGTACCCGAGCCCGATCGCAGCGGCGACCAGGTCGGGATCGTCGTCGACGAACAGGCACTGCGCGGGCGCGAGCTCCAGCGCGTCGCTGGCATGGTGGTACATGCGCGGGTCCGGCTTGTTGCAGCCGAGCACCGCGGAGATCGCATACGCCTCGAAGAACCGTCCGGTCCCCAGCCCCGCGTGAAGGTCCGGCAGGTTGGGCCAGGCATCCGACACCACCGCCATCCGCACGCCCCGGCGGCTGAGCTCTTCCAGGGTGCCCACGACCTCCGGGCAGGTCTCCAGGAGCGTGGCCGCCGGGACCTCGCGGCACAAGTCGGCGAGGAGCTCCGAGGACGGTTCCACCCCGACGTGACGAAGCATCAGCCGGTGGAAGTCGTCGAACGCGGGCTCGGGCGACGAGGCGGCGAGGAGTCGGTCGCCCGCGGCGACGGCTGCCGCGAACTGTTCCGACGTGATCGAAGGTACGTGGGCGAGAACGGTCTGCTCGAAGTCCGCCCGCGGGTTCCACCGGCCGCCGATCGGCTGCATCAGCACGCCGCCCGAGTCGAAGAGAACGGCGCGGAGATCCTCCGGAGGACGGGGTCGTGTCGTCATCGGATGCCTCCGTGTGTCAGCCGGGCCGTGACGTCGGCACCTTCCCGTACGAAGACCGGGATGCGCTCCAGCGGGGCCTCGGCGTCGAGCGTCGTTCCGCCTTCCAGCACGCGGCCGGTGGCCGGGTCGCGCCAGCGGGTGCCGGACGGCAGGTAGACCCGACGGGCCCGGACACCGGCCTCGTACACGGGGGCCACCAGCAGGTCGGGGCCGAGCAGGTACTGGTCGTCCACCTCCCAGGCGTGTCCGTCCTCGGGGA
Organism: Kitasatospora sp. NPDC022785; assembly: GCF_055561295.1. Classification (NCBI taxonomy): domain Bacteria; kingdom Bacillati; phylum Actinomycetota; class Actinomycetes; order Kitasatosporales; family Streptomycetaceae; genus Kitasatospora; species Kitasatospora sp. NPDC022785. Next base: position 190,767 of record NZ_JBVHHB010000019.1, read on the forward strand.
AGTCGAAGAACAGCGGCCGCATGGGCGGGGCGCCGGTGCGGTGGGCGGCCTCGGACAGGCCGTGCAAGTACGGGCGCAGGCGCTCGCGCAGCAACAGGTGGTCACGGAGGATGCCGTACGCCTGCTCCCCGTACGACCAGATCTCGTTCGGCCCGCCGGTCATGTCCGTGGCGAAGGCGGGGTGGTTGGGCTCGCGGTCCCCGTGCAGCCGCATGACGGGGCTGAAGGTGCCGTACTGGAACCACCGGATCAGCAGCTCACGGTACGCCGGGTCGTCCGGGTCGCCGCCGAAGAAGCCTCCGATGTCCGTGTTCCACCAGGGGATGCCGCTCATCGCGACGTTCAGTCCGGCCCTGATCTGGCGCCCGAGGGAGTCGAAGGTCGTGGGGATGTCGCCGGACCACAGCAGGGCCCCGTACTTCTGGCTGCCCGCCCACGCCGAGCGGGCCAGCGACAGCGGCCGGTCCTCGCCCTCCGCGCGCAGGCCGTCGGCCACCGCGCGGGCGTGCTCCAGCGGGTAGAGGTTCGCGGCCTCGGCGGCCGGCCCTGCCGCGTAGACGGCGCGCTCGGCGAGGCCCGGGGGCACGTCGGGTTCGCAGGCGTCCAGCCAGAAGCACGCCACGCCCAGCGAACGGTAGTTGTCGTTCAGCCGCTGCCACAGCGCGGTGCGCGCTCCGGGGTGGGTGGCGTCGTAGTACGCCATCGGGCGGATCAGGGCCTCGCCGCCGTACCGGGACGGCCACGGGAAGGTGAGCAGACCGCCGCCGGTGTCCCGGACGAGGTGGCCGGCCGAGCGCAGCGCGTCGTACGCGTCGCTGTCGGGCTCGACGGTGGGCCACACCGAGACGGCGAGCTTCACGCCGAGGTCCGACAGCTCCTTGACCATGGCGGCGGGGTCGGGCCACTCGCTCTCCTCGAAGCGCCAGTCGCCCATCCTCGGCCAGTGGAAGAAGTCGCAGACGATGACGGACAGCGGAAGTCCGCGGTCCTTGTACTCCCGGGCCACGGCCAGGAGTTCGTCCTGGGTGCGGTAGCGCAGCTTCGACTGCCAGAAGCCCGAGGCCCATGCGGGCAGCAGGGGCGGACGGCCGGTGGCCCGGGTGTAGGAGTCCAGGATCCGGGCCGGGGTGTCGCCGGCGGTGATCCAGTAGTCGATGCGGCCGCCGCCGTCGGCGGTCCACCGGGTGGTGTCGGCGCCCAGTTCGACGCGGCCCGTGGCGGGGTTGTTCCAGAGCAGTCCGTAGCCGCGCGAGGAGTGCAGGAAGGGGACGGCCGCCACGGTGTTGCGCTGGACGAGGTCGATCACACAGCCCTTCTGGTCCAGGCGTCCGTGCAGGTGCTGCCCCAGGCCGTGCAGCCGTTCACCGTCGTATGCCTCGAAGGACTGCTCCGTCCGGCCGCCGGCCGCGTGGACGCGCGGGTCGGCGTGGAGCGCGTGCGGGCTGCGCTCGGCGAGGAGTTCGCGGCCCGAGACGGCGTGGCGGAATCGCAGCCGGCCGTCCGCCGAGGCCTCGACGGCGATGCTGCCGTTGACCAGACGGGCACTGCCGTCGTCCGACACGGACACCTCGGCGTGCGCGGCGGGCCGCGGGTTCTCCAGCGCACCGGGGGCGGTGGGGTCGATGGTCCCGGACGAGGCCCGCACCCGGACGGCGTCCGGTCCCCAGGGCTCGACGCGGAGGATCTCTGCGGCGGTGTGCCGTTCCAGGGCGCCCGCGCGGATGCTGTAGGACAAGGTCGGTTCCTCTGCTCCTGGGGTCGGTCGGGTGGTGTCACCGTCGCTTCCGGGCTCCTCCGTCGCGCGAGCCGGACCCGCCACCGCCGGCGAGGCGGTGGCGGGCCGGTGCACGGTGGTGCTGCCGCGGTGGCTCAGCCCCAGGGCTGGGCGACCAGCCAGCTGGTGTCGGCGGCCCAGCTGGCACTGCTGTCCCAGCTGTTGGTGCCTCCGTTGGACGCTATGTAGGCGGTGTAGTTGTAGTGGCGGAGGTACTTCGTCGGGAAGTTGACGGACTGGAAG